>NZ_DASRVN010000392.1:0-14953 GCF_035655035.1 Kribbella sp.
ATCTTCGTGTGCGTCATCGTCAGGCCTCCTCTCGGGCCAGCTCGTCGTGCAGGAAAGCGGCCTGCTCGCGCAGCTGCTGCGTCTGCTCGGCGTACAGGTAGGCGAACAGCTCGGCCGGCTCCACCTCGGGCTCCGGCATCAGCCCGGAACGCAGCTGTTCGGAAATTCGTACAGCGTTTTCCTCCGCGCCCCGCCGTACCTCGTCGTCCAGTCCGCCGTTCTGCGACAGGTACGTCGTCAGCCGGTCGATCGGGTCGCGGTCGAGCCACGGCGCGACCTCGGCGTCCTCCCGGTACCGGGTCGCGTCGTCGGCGTTCGTGTGCGCCTGGACGCGGTACGTGTGCGCCTCGATGAGCTGCGGCCCCTCGCCGGAACGCGCTTTTTCCACGGCGTTTCCGAGCACCGCGAGGAGGCCCGCAAGATCGTTGCCATCGGCCCGTTCTCCCGGTATGCCGTACCCGATTCCCTTGTGCGCAAGGGACGGCGCGGCGCTCTGCTTGGCCAGCGGCACCGAAATCGCGTACTCGTTGTTCTGGATGAAGAACACCACCGGCGCCCGGAACACCGCCGCGAAGTTCAGCGCCTCGTGGAAGTCGCCCTCACTGGTACCGCCGTCGCCGACCAGCGCCATCACGACCGTGTCCTCGCCCTTCAGCCGGGCCGCGTGCGCGACCCCGACCGCGTGCGGGAGTTGGGTGGCGAGCGGCGTCGACTGCGGCGCGACCTTGTGCTCGTACGGGTCGTAGCCCGAGTGCCAGTCGCCGCGGAGCAGCGTCAGCGTCTCGATCGGGTCGACGCCCCGGCTCATGATCGACACCGAGTCGCGGTACGTCGGGAACAGCCAGTCGCCCTCGCGCAGCACCATCGTGGCGGCGATCTGGCAGGCCTCCTGCCCGTACGACGACGGGTAGACCGCCAGCCGTCCCTGGCGGACCAGCGCACTCGCCTGGTCGTTGAACCGGCGGGCCTTGACCAACTGGGTGTAGCCGTCGACCAGCCGATCCCTGGCGGGCAGCTCGTACGACCGGTTTTCGTGCGGTACGCCGTTCTGGTCGATCAGACAGACGGGTTCCGCGGAGGGGAGCAAACGCTCCTCGACGGTAGTCATGAACCCTCCAGCGCAGGAGACGGACGGTAGCCACATCGTCGTACCTCCTGGTCAAGTGGATCTACACCTGGGAGAATCGCGAGACATTTGGTTCCGGACGGCAGATTGGGCGCTCAGAATGTCTGACGAGGTGATGGTCCACCGGGCCGGTCCTGGACAGATTGTCGTCGCCCCGGCGCTCGACGAGGTCGATCGGCAGATCATCGAGGCGCTCGGCCGCGACGGACGGCTGTCGATCCGGGCGCTGGCCGACGCGGTGCACATCTCCCGCGCGAACGCGTACGCGCGGGTCGAACGGCTCACCAACACCGGCGTGATCACCGGTTTCACGGTCACCGTCGACCCGCTCCGGCTCGGCCTCGCGACGTCGGCGTACGTCACGCTGAGTCTGCGGCAGAGCTCGTGGCGGACGCTCCGCAAGCAGCTCCAGGCGATCCCGGAGATCAAGCACATGGCGCTCGTCGGCGGCGACTTCGACGCGATCCTGCTGGTCCGCGCGGCCGACAACGAGGGCCTCCGCCGCCTGGTCCTGGAGAAACTCCAGGCCATCCCCGAGGTCCTGGCAACCCGCACCGCCCTCATCTTCGAGGACGTCGGCACCCTCTAACAGCCCCGACGGATCGGGTCAGCCGAGTAACCGCACGACCCCCGACGGATCGGCTCCGGCTAGCAGCCGCAGGACCTTCGGCGGATGAGTTCGGTCGGGACGGTCAGGGCCTCGACCGACTGCTCGCCCTCGATCAGCCGTCGGACGGCCTCCCGGGCGAGGGCTTCGACCGGCTGCCGTACGACGGTCAGCGGCGGCCAGGTGTACTCCGTTTCCGGCGTACCGTCGAACGCCACCACCGCCACGTCTCCCGGCACGTCCACCCCCTCCTCGTGCAGCGCCCGCAGTACGCCGATCGCCTGCAGATCGGAGCTGGCGAAGATCGCGGTGGGCTCGTGCCGGAGCAGCGTCTGCCCAGCCCGGTACCCACCGTCGCGGGAGAACGTCGCGCGCGCGATCGGCCCCTCCGGCAGCCCCGCGAGCGCCAGCGCCTCCCGCCAGCCGAGCTCGCGTTCCGGATGGCCGGCACCGCCGATCACCAGACCGATCCGCCGGTGGCCGTGCGAGATCAGGTGCTCGACGGCGAGCCGGGCACCCTCGTGGTACGCCGGGCGCACCGAGCTGACCGCCCGCAGCCGGCGGTTGACCGCGATCACCGGCACCTCGACCTTGTCCAACCTGGGGGCGTCGGTCGGTGCCACCAGGACCAAGCCGCTGACCTGGCGGGCGAGCAGTTCGGCGATCTTCGCGTTCTCGGTCTGTGGGTCGCCGTCGGCACTGGTCTGCAGTACGACGTACCCGCGGGCCGCCGCCTCCCGGTCGATCGCCTTGGCCAGCTCCGCGAACAGCGGGTTGCCGCCGTCCGGCGTGATCAGCCCGAACGTTCGCGAGGTCCCCATCCGGAGCGCCCGGGCGCTCTCGTTCGGCCGGTAGCCGAGCGCGCGGATCGCCGCCAGCACCCGGTCGCGGGTCTCCGGCGCGACCTTCCGCGGGCCGTCGTTCACGACGTAGCTGACCACGGCGGTACTGACGCCGGCGTGCAGCGCGACGTCGTTCCGGGTGACCTGTTCCTTCGGCATGCAGTGATGGTACGACGGTTGACCGGCCTGGAAAGCGATTGCTAGCGTGGTCGATCTACACGAGTAGAAGGAGCCGTCGTGCCCAGACGCTACGCAGTAGCCGGAACCGGATCGCGAGCGCAGTCGTACATCCGCGCCATCCTCCAAGAGCACCCCGACGAGGCTGAGCTGGTCGCCCTGCTCGACCCGAACCCTGGCCGGCTCGCGTTCCACCAGACCAAGCTGACCGAGCTGGGCGGCCCGGAGCTGCCGCAGTACGGCGACGACGACCTGGAGCGGATGGTCAAGGAGCAGTCCGTCGACCGGGTGGTGGTGACCAGCCCCGACTACACGCACGCCTCGGTGGTCTCGCGGCTGCTGCGCGCCGGCGCCGACGTGATCGTCGAGAAGCCGCTGACCATCGACGCCGACGGCTCCCGGCAGATCGTCGACGCGATGAACGAGTCCGGCAAGTCCGTGGTCGTCACGTTCAACTACCGGTACTCGCCGCGGAACAGCGCGCTCCGCCAGGTGATCCAGGACGGCGAGATCGGGCAGGTCACCAGCGTCGAGTTCCAGTGGGTGCTGGACACCCGGCACGGCGCCGACTACTTCCGCCGCTGGCACCGCGAGAAGAAGAACTCCGGCGGCCTGCTGATCCACAAGGCGTCGCACCACTTCGACCTGGTGAACTGGTGGATCGCCTCGCAGCCGACCCGGGTGTTCGCATCCGGCGGGCTGTCGTTCTACGGCTCCGGCAACGCGGCTGCCCGCGGCCTCGGCGAGCGCCCGGCGCGCGGCACGATCGATGGCTCGGCCAACGACCCGTGGCTGCTCGACCTGCGCACCGACGACACGAATCGCCAGCTGTACTACGAGGCCGAGAAGTACGACGGGTACCTGCGCGACCAGGACGTGTTCGCGCCGGGCATCACGATCGAGGACAACATGTCGGTGATCGCGGAGTACGCGAACGGCGCCCGGCTGAGCTACTCGCTGAACGCGCACTCCCCGTGGGAGGGGTACCGCGTCTCGGTCAACGGCACCCTCGGCCGCGCCGAGCTCGAGGTGGTGGAACGGGCCGCGGTCGTCGACGACCAGATCGACCCGAGCTACCCGTCGGACCGGGTGATCGCGGGCGACGTCCGTACCAACGGTGAGCGGCTGGTCCTGCAGAAGCACTGGGCGACCGCGGTGGAGGTCGAGATCCCGCGCGGCGAGGGCGGCCACGGCGGCGGCGACAAGCTGCTGTACGACGACCTGTTCGTTGGCGCGGGCAACGATCCGCTCGGGCGGGCGGCGGATGTCCACGACGGCGTACGCGCGGTCGCGGTCGGGATCGCCGCGAACCAGTCACTCGCTACCGGTCAGCCTGTCGTCGTCGCCGACCTGCACCTGGGCGGCTGGACCGCCTAGTCCGGTCTCGCGGAGGATCTGCTGGACGGTCGCGTCGAGCGAGCTGGTCTCGTCGATGACCGTCTCGCGCGGCTCGTCCAGCAGATCCTTCGACCGGTACCAGACGGCCATGTCGCCGGCCGTGAACGCAGCGCCATCTGGCCGATCAGCTCGATGTTGGCGCCGTCGGGCTCAGCCAGCTCCTGGAACACGGTACGGCGTACGTAGTCCTGCTCTATGTAGGCGATGCCGCGTCCGTGCTGCTCCCGGAGCGCCTCGACGACAGAACTCTTACCTGAACCGGAGTTGCCCCGAAGAACGATCAGCTGCGGCTTCACGACCGCAGGTGCTTGCTGACGTCGCCGACCAGCCGGATCTTCACGGTGCGTTCCGTCCAGCGCCAACCGCCGGCACGGCGTTCGAAGCGGTCGCGGTAGCGCCCGGCGGCGATGACCTGCGGTACGGCGCCGTCCACTGCCTGCAGGACGGTCACGTACGAGCGAGCTTCCGCCGTGTCGTTGCCGTCGGCCTCGATCGCGATGTTGGTCGTGACGTGCTGCGTACGCGGCGTGCCGTCCGGATAGACGATAAGCGTGTCCCGGAACCACTGCTCGATCTCAGCACGCCCTTGCAGCGGGGCACCGCTCCCGCGGTAAGTGGCGTCCGCCAGGAGCTCTGCCACTGCAGTGAAGTCCCCGTCGTCTACCAGCTCCGCATACCGCAGGATGAGGTTCTCGAGCTCACGGCCGTCAGCAGGGTCGATGGGCGTCACGTGTTCGGACTGTACTACTGCCCCGGCTGGTGCGTTTTGAAGGTCCACAGACACGGACTGGCCGTTTAGGCCGCGTCTCTGGCTGTGCGTTGCCGGCGGAACCAGATGAGCAGTGCGATGCACGGTACGACCAGACCGCCGATGCCGAGTACAAAGAAGTCCCACTCGGCGCCGATCCGTTCGGTCAGCCAGGCGAAGTTCTGCCCGAAGAACCCGGTCACGAAGGTCAGCGGCAGGAAGACCGTAGCGAGGATCGTGAGCTGCTCGATCGTGGCGTTCTGCCGGACGCTGACCTTGGTCTGCTCGACGCCGATCACCGCCATGTTGGCCTCCAGTACGGTCGCCAGCAGGTCGCGTTGGGCGGCGACCTCCTCGTTCACCAGCACCAGGTGATCGTGCACGTCGCGGAAGTACGGCAGCAGCGCGGTGTCGCGGGCGTCGCGTTCGAGGGTCGCGAGTACGGCGAGCAGCGGGTGGACGGCGCGGTAGAAGTCGGTGACCTCGCGGCGCAGGAAGTAGATCCGCTCCGTCGGGGCGACCGAACCGGCGAACACCGTCCGCTCGACCTCCTCGATGTCGCGCTCCAACTCCGCGACCACCGGGCCGTACCCGTCCACGACCTGGTCGAGGATCGCCCAGAGGACCGAGCTGGTGCCGCACTCCAGGAGCTCGGGGCGCTGCTCCAGGCGGATCCGGGCGCCGTGCAGGTCACTCGCCACGCCCTGCCGGACGGTGATCACGAACGACGGTCCGACGAACACGCTGACCTCGCCGAAGTCCACCTCCTCGCGGGCGTCGTCGTACCGGGCGGTGCGCAGGATGACCAGCCGGATGTCGCCCTCGTACGGCTCGACCTTCGGGCGGAGGTGGAACGTCTGCGCGTCCTCGACGGCCAGTTCGTGCAGGCCGAAGTTCTCTCTGACCTCGGCGAGTTCCTCGTTGGTGGGCTCGAACATGCCCAGCCAGACGAACCCGCCGGCCCGGCAGCTCGCGGCGGCGTCGGCGACCGACATCGCCTCGACGTGCTGGCGGCGTCCGTCCCGGTAGTAAGCGCAGTCGATGATCATGATGGCCTCCTGTCCTGATCGTCGTCGCTCGATCGGCCACCGCAACAGGTCCGAGCGGGAAAGCAGGGGTGAACTTCGGTTCCGGTCCAGTTCCTGAGAAGTGCCGATCGGGTTCCTGGTCTGGGTCGCGCTTGTCGTCGAGGATGAACGCATGGAACTTCCAGTCGTGCTGATGCCAGGTCCGATGAACGACGCCGTCGCCGCCGGGTTGGACGGTCACTGCGAGCTGATCCGGCTCTGGGAGGAGGCGGATCCCGACGCGGTGCTGGCGGCCCGGCGGGACGAGATCGTTGCCGTCGCCACCGGCGGTACGGCGATCGACGGCCCGTGGCTCGACCGGCTCCCCGCCGTGCGCCTGGTGGCCAGCTTCGGCGTTGGGTACGACCGGATCGACGCGGTGGCCGCCGCCGAGCGGGGCGTCATCGTCACGAACACACCCGGCGTGCTGGACGACGAGGTCGCCGACACCGCGCTGGGCCTGCTGCTGATGACGGTCCGCGAGCTCGGCCAGGCCGAGCGGTACCTCCGCGACGGCAAGTGGGCGGACGGTACGCCGTACCCGTTGACCTGCGCGACCATGCACGGCCGCCGGATGGGCATCCTGGGCCTCGGCCGGATCGGCCAGGCGATCGCCGACCGCGTCCAGCCGTTCGGTATCTCGGTCGCGTACCACAACCGCAACCCGAAGGAGGTCGACTACGAGTACTACTCGTCCCTCGTCGACATGGCCACCGACGTCGACACCCTGATGATCGTCATCCCCGGCGGCCCCACGACCCGCCACCTGGTCGACGCCGAGGTCCTCAAGGCGCTGGGACCCGACGGCATCCTCATCAACGTGGCCCGCGGCACCGTCGTCGACGAACAAGCCCTCGTCGACGCCCTCCGCACCAACACCATCCACGCCGCCGGCCTCGACGTCTTCGAACACGAGCCGAAGGTCCACCCCGACCTCCTCACGCTCCCCAACGCCGTCCTACTCCCCCACGTAGGCTCCGCCACCCAACCCACCCGCACCGCGATGGCCAACCTGGTCGTCGACAACCTCACCCACTACCTCACGAAAGGCACACCCCTCACCCCCGTCCCCGAGTCGGCAAACCTGGTCGAGTAGCCCCGCCCGGCTGCCTCGCCCGGTGGAGGTACTTCCGACACCTGACGTGCTGCCAGGTGATCGGGGTAGTCGCCAAAGCGCTACACGCCAGTGCCCCCGTTGCGGCCGAATCCCCCCGCAGGACGCCGCCTCGTCGTAGGTCCGACCACCGCGGGTTGGGGAGGATTTCACACCCGTAGCGGGACAGAATCATCCCCAACCTGACAGCCCTTGCGTGGTGGGGTCCCACTGGATGTAGTCCGGTTCGGGGTCGACGACGAACCGCACCGCGTCGACGGTCGTCGCCCCACTGAGACACGCCTTGGCGATCCGATGCCCGCCATCCATCAGCCGCCCGTCCGCCGACAAGATCACCGGATACCGCAGGTCCGCCTTCTGAATCCGCTCAGCATGCCGAGCCACCATCCGACACGTCACCGCCCGCCCACCGAACCAGCAGTCCTCGTCGAACTCCCGAATACTCTCGATCGCCACAGCCTCGGAGGGAAGCCCCGCCACCAACCCCCAAAGCCGCTCAGTCACATAAAACGCCCGCCCACCGGGCACTGCCCTCGAATGTCGTTCAACCATCCCCCATCCTGAGCCGTTGATCCTCAGCAGGTCGCGCGGTTTTCTTCACTCAGGCGGGGGATCTGACTACTGGAGTTGAGATGGTTGGTCGGGAGAGTTTAGGTGTAGACCTGCTGCGGTATCTCGAGGAGTCGCCGGGTGCGCTCGTCGTGTTCCAGAACCCATCCAGCCAGCGTCGGCGTGCCGAGAGGCCGGTTCCGATTCAGCTCGCGGCGTGGGCGACCGGGATTGCGGAGGAACTGCACGCGAAGTACGGCGAGTTCGTCGAGCTGCAGGTCGGCGCTCTGAGTTTTCCGGGCAAGCAGTTGCGTTTCAGTGAGCACGTTCTCGACCTGCCGGGCGAACCCGCCGAGTCCATCGGCCTGGCGGTGGAAGCCCTCACGCCATTGACGATCCGGTCCGGTTACCACGTGAAGCTCGACGTACAGGTGACGAACCGAGCTGATCGGACGCAGACTCTAGCCACCGCCGGTGACCTGGTTTCGGCGGTGACCGACAGCTCCGGTGCCGTCGTCGGGCGTTACGTCGGCCCGCACAACGCACCGCGGATCGAGTTCCCGATCGACCCCCAGCAATCCCGCCCGGTACCCGCCCTCATCGGCACCGCCTCACTCATCCCCGACCTCGGGTACGCCGTCCCGCCCGGGCAGTGGTCGCTCGTCGTCTCCCTGGTCACGCCCACTGGGTACTACCTGTCGACGCCGCTCGGGCTGACTGTTACCGGGTGAGGAGGTTCTCGTCGGTGAGGTGACCGAGTTTGGCGGGGTTGCGGACGGCGTAGACACCGGTGATCTTGCCGTTTTCGAGGTGCAGGACGGTGACGGTGTCGACTTCGGTGGTGAAGCGGAGGAGGAGAGCCGGCTGACCGTTGATCTGAGTGATTTCGAAGGAGGCTTCGGTGAGGTTCTCGACGGCCAAGGCGAGCAGGCGGGCGACCTTGTCGGCGCCTACCACCGGGCGCGGGAGAGCCTGGACCACGCCGCCGCCGTCGCCGAGGAAGACCACGTCAGGGGCGAGGATGTCGACCAGGCCCTGGAGGTCGCCGGTGGTGACGGCGCGCTGGAACGCCTGCAGCGCGTCACGCGTCTCGTCGGCGGAGACCGGACCACGGGGACGGCGAGCGGCTACGTGCGAGCGGGCGCGATGGGCGATCTGGCGGACGGCGTCCGGCTTCTTGTCGACGGCCTGGGCGATCTCGTCGTACTCGAGGCCGAAGACCTCGCGGAGCACGAAGACGGCGCGTTCGGTGGGCTTCAGGGTTTCCAGGACGAGCATCATCGCCATCGAGACGCTGTCGGCGAGTTCGACGTCCTCGGCGACGTCCGGCGCGGTCAGCAGCGGTTCCGGCAGCCACGGGCCGACGTACGACTCGCGGCGGCGGCCGAGGGTGCGGAGCCGCTGGAGTGCCTGCCGGCTGGCGATCCGGACCAGGTACGCGCGGTGGTCCTGCACGGTGTCCAGGTCGACGCCGACCCAGCGCAGCCAGGTCTCCTGCAGGACGTCCTCGGCGTCCGCGGCCGAGCCGAGCAGCTCGTACGCGACCGTGAACAGGAGGTTGCGATGGGCAACGAAAGCCTCGGTGGCTCGGTCGGTACCGGTCATGAACAGCTCCCTCGTCAGCAGGCGTCACCCACCAGATGCCGCCCGAGCCGATCCTGTGACAACGCGCGGAGTATGGCGCAGGTCACGTCACACGGACCGCCCGCGCGGCATCTCGTGTTCGTCCAGTAGATCCCACGAGTGAGGACGACGACGATGGAACCCCGTATCGATCTGATGCAGAACGCGTTCGGCGCCAAGCTGGCCAAGCGGCTGTACGCCGTCCACGCGCTGATCCAGCAGACCGCACTGCCGCACCCGACGCAGAACCTGGTGATGCTGCGCGCGAGCCAGATCAACGGCTGCGGCCACTGCATCGACCTGCACACGAAGGAGGCGGCCGCCGCGGGCGAGACCGCGACCCGGCTGAACCTGGTCGCGGGGTGGCGTCACTCCACCGTCTTCACCGACGAGGAGCGGGCCGCGCTGGCGCTCACCGAGGAGGCGACCCGGCTGGCGGACGCGTCCGAGGGCGTGTCCGACGAGACGTGGGCGCGCGCCGCGAAGTACTACGCCGAGGACGAGCTGATCGGACTGGTCACGCTGATCGCGATGATCAACGCGACCAACCGGATGGCGGTCACGCTGAACCAGCTCGGCGGCTCGTACGAGCCTGGCCTGATGGCAGCCGTGGCCGAAAGCTAGCCCTGGGTGCGGCGAAGGCCTTCCCGGGGATAGCGGGTTCCCCGGGAAGGGAGGTTTGTCAGCCTGCGATGTTGACCATCCAGTTGATGCCGAACTTGTCGGTCACCATGCCGAACTCGTCGCCCCACATCTGCTTCTCCAGCGGCACCGTCACCTTGCCGCCGTCGGAGAGCTTCGCGTAGTACCCGCGGAGCTCGTCGCCGTCGCCGCTGAGGCTGATCGCGATGTTCTCCCCCGGGTTGTACGGCATGCCCTGCGGGGTGTCGGCGGCCATCAGCGTGAACCCGCTCGGCGTCTCGAGCTGGCTGTGCATCAGCAGGTTGTCGTCCTCCGGGCCGTGGCCGGCGCCGAACTCCTTGAAGGTGTTCGACGACACCTCCCCGCCGAACACGCCCTGGTAGAACTCCATGGCGGAACGCGCCTCGTTCTGGAACTGGATGTACGGATTGAGCCGGGATGCCATCGGATCGTCCTTCCCCCAAACTGGCCGGGCCTTCTGGTCCGGCGCCCATGTTCCGCACACTAGACCCGGCCGCCGACAATCCGCGAGACCCCCGGACGGCCGAATGGTTAAGGTCTGCGCATGAAATTGCGACATGTCACGATCGATGCGGCGAACCCCTACGAGCTCGCCCAGTTCTGGAGTACCGTGACCGGCTGGCCGCTCGGGGAGGGCGACGTACCGGGCGACGACGAGGTCCTGGTGGACGCGCCGGATCCGGTGCCCGGGCTGCTGTTCATCGCCGTACCGGAAGGTAAGTCCGTCAAGAACCGCGTGCATCTCGACTGGGGCCCGACCGAGCGGACCCGGGACGCGGAGGTCGAGCGGATCGCCGGGCTCGGCGGCACGATCCACGAGGACCACCGGCGTCCGGACGGGCGCGGCTGGGTGACGATGAAGGACCCCGAGGGCAACGAGTTCTGCGTCGAGCGGAGCCAGGCGGAGGTCGCCGGCTGATCAGCCGGGCGCGTTCGCAGCGTAGCGATCCAGGTACGCACGGATACGCGGCCGTGTAGGTCACCGGATCTCGGTCGCCTGGGACCACTGCACCTGCCAGCCGGCGTCGGTACGGCGGTAGCAGTCGAGGTGCCAGGCGCTGAGCGGGCCCGGTTCGCGGCCGTTGACGCCGATCTCGATCGCCGAGCGGTACCGCAGTACGGCGACCGCGCCGTCGACCAGGACGTCGATCTCGCTGACCGGCTCGAACCGGCGGTAGTTGATCTCGCCGGACTCGATCCCGCCGAGGTACTCCGCCTTCGTCCACACGAGCCCGCTGGGCGTCACGATCATGAAGTCCGGAGTGTGCAGGGCGGCGGCCTCCGGGATGCGGCGGCCGACCAGGTGGGCGAGACGGGTGCGCTCGAGGGCGCGGAAATCGGGCAATTCCGGCATAGCCGAAAACCTATCCAGGGTTTGGGTCGTCAGGGATGCTAGGGGGACGAAGGGAACTGGGGGGTTCACTTCCGACACATCAGGGGTAGGCAGGTTTGCAACGGATGAGGGGGCTCACCGCGTCATTTCAGTGCGCGGGGAGGACGAAGGGCGGGCAGCGTGCAGCAGGGTAGGACGGCGGAGGTGTCGCGGGTCCGGGCGTTCTTCGGATCGCTGCTGGCCATCGTTGTCACGCTGCTGGTCCTGGCCGGGCTCGGCGGCGTCTTCGTCGTACTCGAACCCCGGACCACGGCGGACGCGCTCGTCGGCGGCACCGCGTACAGCGTGCCGACCAGAGGTCCCGGCCCGTACGGCTCCGGCACGCTCGGCCCCTGGCAGAACCTGCGCCATCGGATCTCCTCCGAGGACCAGATCCGCGACGTGCTCGCGTTCGACGGGATCCTCATGTTCGGCGACAGCATCGCCGTCCAGGACAGCACCGCGCTGGAACGGCTGCTGGTGAACCGCGCCGGCGAGCCGATCGCGGTGCACGACTGGTCCGGGCAACCGGCCTCCGCTGCGGTCGACGCGCTCGAGGACTGGTCGCGCAGCTACGGCCTGCCGCAACGGATCGTGATGGCGGTCGGTACCAACGACATCTTCGACCCGCCGGCGTTCGCGGAGCAGGTGGAGCGGGCGATGCGGATCGCCGGCCCGGACCGGACGGTGTACTGGGTGAACGTCTACGCGAGCCGTACCAAGCAGCCGGCCGCGGTCCGGGCCGCCGACCTTGCGAACAGCGCGTGGATCAACCGGCAACTGAACCAGGCCGCCGTACTGCACTCGAACCTGCGGATCATCGACTGGTCGGAGTTCCTCACCTCACAGCCGAGCCCCGCGCAGTACCTGCGTGACGGCGTCCACACGAGTGAGCCGAACGGCAGCTCCGCCCGCAACGCCCTGATCGCCGACGCGATCTCCAGTCAATAGGTGGGGATGGCCACAGACCACCTGGCCAACCCGCGGACCGATCTACGCGTGTAACAGGGAGGACGTTCTCTGCGGGAGTTCATGCATGATCATCAAACGCTGGTCGGTCTCCGCCGCCATCATCGTCGTACTGACCTCTGCCCTGCTGGCGCTGCTGCACTACGAGTCGCCGTCCGCACACGCTAGAGCGACCGCCGACACCGGCAGTTACGGATCCGGCGCGCTCGGTTCGTACCAGAAGAACGATCGCGTGATCGCGAGCGGCGCGGAGGTCCGGCACGTGGTCGCGTCCGACGGCATCGTCCTGTTCGGCGACAGCATCGCGGTCCAGGACGGCGCCGCGCTCGGCCGGCTTCTCCAGCACCAGTTGGGTACGTCGTTCGCGCAGTACAGCTGGGCCGGTCAGCCGACGTCGGCCGCGGTCGGCGAAATGGCCGCCTGGGCCAAGGCGTACGGGCTTCCGCGCCGGATCGTGATGGCGGTCGGGTCCAACGACATCTTCGACCCGGCCGCGTTCGGAGCCCAGGTCGAGCGCGCGCTGCAGATCGCCGGACCGAAGCGGACCGTGTACTGGGTGAACGTCCAGGTGGCCCGGACCGACAAGCCGACCGCGGTCCAGGTCGCCGATCAGCGGAACAGCGAATGGATCAACCTGGAGCTGGAACAGGCGCAGCTGCAGCATCCGAATCTGCGGGTCGTGCACTGGGCGGAGTTCCTGGCGGCGCATCCCGACCGGCTGCACACCGATCTCCGCGACGGCCGGCACACCACTGTGCCCGCCGGGCAGGATGCGCGGAACACCCTGATTCTGCAGGCGATCCGGCACGGCTGAGCTGCCCTAACGGGCAGTTCGTACTCCGAAGCAACTTTTCGGGTTGCTCGTGACATCTATACGGTAGCGGAACCAATCTGAACCCCGGGGGGAATCGGTCGCGACGCACCCGACGGCAACGGGCCGACCCGCTTGATGCCGTAAGCAACCTTTAGCCGCACGGTCAGAAGTCCACAGCACCTCTTGAGCGCTAGCCTGCCCTGATTCAGGTCTAGTCCAGAATTACCATGCCTGAACCGAGGGGGAAACGATGCCCGCGAGACATCTGCGCACCACCAGGACGACCGTACGGCTGACGATCGCGGTGCTCGCGAGCGCCGCCGTCCTGGCCGTCGTACTGGTCGCCCCCTGGGGCGGGACCGAGCCGGAGGCGGCACCGGATCCGACCATGAGCCAGACCCCGGAACCGCCGACGCCCGCGCCGACGACGCCGGTACGGAGCGACATCTACACGTGTCCGGCGTACAGCGGGATCGACCGGACGAACCCGCTCGCCAACCTGTACAACGACACCTTCACCTGGGGTACGACGCCGCCGACCAAGGTCGGGAACGGCCGTGGCGACATCAACTGGCGGCTCAACCCGGACAAGAACCCGAGCTGGTACATGTGGCTGCACTCGCTTCGTTGGCTCGGCCAAGGAATCACGGCCGGCGGCCGCGGCGACAAGGCGGCGCTGCAGCGGGTCAGCACGATCGCCCGCGACTGGGTGAACGACAACCCGTACTCGTGGAAGTCCGACGTCGGCGCGTACGAGTCGACGATGCACCGCACCAACGTCCTGATCTGCCTGCGGCAGGCGGTGCTGTCGGGTCTACACGTGGCGAAGTTGCCGCTCACGTACACCTGGCTCGACAAGGCACTGCTCGACCACGCGTGGTTCCTGCAGAAGAACTACAGCGGCGACTGGAACCACGGCACCGACGAGAGCATCGCGTTGTTCGGGATCGGCTGCACGCTGATGCGGAGCGACCTGAGGAAGGTCGCCGCCGACCGGCTGACCAGTGCGATCAAGACCTCGATCGACACCCAGGGGTCGACCAACGAGCAGTCGACGGGGTACGCGCAGTTCAACTACGCGCTGTGGGGCCGCGCGATCGACGTACTGGGCAAGTGCGGGGTGGACCCGGGGACGACGATCATGGCGCGCCGCCGGGAGCTCGCGAAATGGCTCGCGCTGGCCACCAACTCGCTCGGGAACCTGCCGCAGCTCGGCGACTCCGAGGTGGTGAAGACGGTGCCGGTGCAGGGGACGGTGCTCGAGTACGCCGGTACGCTCGGCGCGCACGGGATCCGCCCGACGCAACGGATCGGGATCTTCGACGCCGGGTACGTGTTCGGGCGGACCGGGTGGGGCGAGACGCGGGCGTTCGGCCAGGAGTCGACGTACAGCATCCGGTTCGGGCCGACGCAGAAGCTGCACGGGCACAACGACCACACGTCGGTCACGTACACCTCGCACGGGCGGGACATCCTGATCGACGGCGGGCACGCCGGGTACAAGGCCGACGACTGGCGGTTCTGGGCGAGGAGTCAGTACGCGCACAACGTGCTGAGCGTGAAGTCGGCGACCGGGCATCCGGAGACCGAGCTGGTGCGGTCTTCGCTGAAGCCGACGTCGGAGTTCTACGAGCTGCACGACACGCCTGGCGCGGGCGTCGACCGGACCCGCGACGTGCTCGTGCTGAAGGACCCGGATCTGATGGTGGTGCTGGATCGGGGTACGTCGGACTCGGAGCAGGAGTACTCCACGTTGTGGCACCTGCCGGCGGATCAGCAGGTGGTTGTCAGCGGCAACGACCGTGCGGTGGCGGAGCGGCCGGGTGACCGGGTGAAGACGACGCTGCTGCAGGTGCCGTACCGGCAGGAGACAACGCCGATCGA
>NZ_DASRVN010000393.1:0-6759 GCF_035655035.1 Kribbella sp.
CAGCTCGAGCCGGGCCGAGACGGCGACGAGTGTCGGGTTCTCCGGCAGGCCGTGCTCGACCCGCCAGGCGCGGCGCTTCGCCCCGAGCCGCAGACCGCCGTACCCCTCGGCGCGCAGCGTGCCGGCGCCGACCAGCACCGCGTCCGTGAGCATCCGGAGCCGCCCGAGCATGTCCTGGTCGTCCTTGCTGGACAGGCCGCCGGACACGCCCTTCACGGTCACCGCGCCGTCCAGACTGGTGACGAAGTTCGCCCGGAGCCGGGGCACTGACCGATCGTCCACCGCGTACGCGGCGATCAGCTCGTCCTCGGTCAGCTCGCGGCCGGCCGCGCGGTCTCGAATCACACCAGACTCCTTCGGGTGTACGCCGGGGTCGCGGTCTTCCGCAGTACCGCGATCAGGTCGAGGGCCTGCCGGGAGCCGGCGACGTCGTGGACGCGGAACACCCGCGCGCCGAGCCAGGCCGCGACGCTGACCGCCGCGAGGGTGGCCGGACCGCGGCGGCCGGACGGCAGGTCGAGGGTCTCGCCGAGGAAGTCCTTGTTCGACATCGCCACCAGCACCGGCCAGCCGGTCGCCGCGAGCTCGCCGACCCGGCGCGTCACCTCGAGCGAGTGCAGGGTGTTCTTGCCGAAGTCGTGGGTCGGGTCGATCACGATCCCGTCCGGGCGGACGCCGGCCGCGATCGCCTTCCGGGCCAGCTCGGTGGTCGTCCGGATCACGTCCGCGACCACGTCGTCGTACGCCATCCGGTGCGGGTCGGTCCGCGGCTTCAGCCCGCCGACGTGGCTGCAGACCAGGCCGGCGCCCACCTCGGCGGCGGCTCCGGCGAGCTCGGGGTCGTGGCCGGACCAGGTGTCGTTGATCAGGTTCGCCCCGGCCGCGCCGACCCGGCGGGCGACGCCGCTGCGGTAGGTGTCGACGCTGATCAGCAGCTCCGGGTGCCGGTCCCGGACGGTGGCCACGAAGTCGACGGTCCGGCGCAGCTCCTCGGCCTCGTCGACGGGTTCGCCGTAACCGGCCTTGACGCCGCCGATGTCGACCAGGTCCGCGCCGTCGGCGACCGCCTGGTCGATCGCGGTCAGCGCCGCCTGGGTCGCGTACGTCGCGCCGCCGTCGAAGAACGAGTCCGGGGTCCGGTTCACGATCGCCATCACCGCGAACTCGCCCGGCCCGAACGACCGGCCGCCGAGCCGCAGCACACCGTCTCCTGTCACGGCACCGACTGTACGGGGCGGACGCCCCGGGCCAACTATCGCGGCCGCCCCATATCCTATAGGATCTCGTGTCGTCACCCCGCCCACCGCAGCAGATCGGGTCCTCGATGCCACGTTTCACCGAGTTCGAGACGTACGACGTCCGCTTCCCCACGTCCCTGGACCTGGACGGCTCCGATGCGATGAACACCGACCCGGACTACTCCGCGGCGTACGTCATCGTCCGGACCGACGCCGGGGACGGGCTCGAGGGGCACGGGTTCGCGTTCACGATCGGCCGCGGCAACGACATCCAGACCACGGCCATCGAGGCGCTCCGCGACCACGTCCTCGGGCTCGATCTGGACGCCACGCTCAGTGACCTCGGCGGGTTCTGGAAGTCGATGGTGCACGACTCGCAGCTGCGCTGGCTGGGGCCCGAGAAGGGCGTCATGCACATGGCGATCGGCGCGGTCGTGAACGCGGTGTGGGACCTGGCCGCCAAGCGGGCCGGCGTACCGCTGTGGAAACTGCTCGCGGACCTCACCCCGGAGCAGATCGTCGACCTGGTCGACTTCCGGTACCTGACCGACGCGCTGACCCGGGACGAGGCGCTGGAGATCCTGCGCGCGGCCGAGCCCGGGCGGGCCGAGCGGGAGGCGGTCCTGCGGGAACGCGGGTACCCGGCGTACACCACGACCCCGGGCTGGCTCGGGTACGACGACGCGAAACTGGTCCGGCTCTGCCGCGAGGCCGTCGCCGACGGGTTCACCCAGATCAAGCTGAAGGTCGGCGCGGACGTCGACGACGACATCCGCCGGCTGCGGCTGGCCCGCGAGGCGGTCGGCCCGGACATCCGGATCGCGATCGACGCCAACCAGCGCTGGGACGTCCCGGACGCGATCCGCTGGGTCGAGGCGCTGGCGCCGTACGACATCTGGTGGGTCGAGGAGCCGACCAGCCCGGACGACGTCCTCGGGCACGCGGCGATCGCCCGGGCCATCGCGCCGATCCGGGTCGCCACCGGCGAGCACGTGCAGAACCGGGTGGTGTTCAAGCAGTTGCTGCAGGCCGAAGCGCTGTCCTTCCTGCAGATCGACTCGGCCCGGGTCGCGGGCGTCAACGAGAACATCGCGAACCTGCTGCTGGCGGCCAAGTTCGGCGTACCGGTGTGCCCGCACGCGGGCGGGGTAGGACTGTGTGAGCTGGTCCAGCACCTGTCGATGTTCGACTACGTCGCGGTGAGCGGATCACTGGACGACCGGGTGATCGAGTACGTCGACCACCTGCACGAGCACTTCCTGGACCCGGTGGTGATCCGGGACGGGCACTACGTGGCACCGGTACGGCCCGGGTTCGGCGCGGAGATGGATGCCGAGACGCTGGCCGACTTCCGCTACCCGGGTGGCAAGATCTGGACCGACCTAGCTGAGGAGGGCAAGTGACGGACTTCGCCGGCCTGCGGGCCGTGGTGACCGGTGGTGCCTCGGGGATCGGGCTCGCGGCCGCCCGGCTGCTGGCCGACCGCGGCGCGCAGGTGGTCGTGTTCGACCTGAAGCCGGACGTCGACGCGCCGCTGACCGGGATCGCCGCGGACGTCACCGACGACGACTCGATCCGGGACGCGGTCGCCGCCGCGGCGCTGCAGCTCGGCGGGATCGACATCGTGGTGAACAACGCCGGCATCGGCGCCCAGGGGGACGTGACCGCGAACGACGACGCCGAGTGGCACCGGGTGCTGGACGTGAACGTGGTCGGAATCGCCCGCGTCACCCGGGCCGCGCTGCCGCACTTGCGGAAGTCGGCCGCCGCCGCGATCGTCAACACCTGCTCGATCGCCGCCACCGCCGGCCTGCCGAACCGCGCGCTGTACTCGGCCAGCAAAGGCGCCGTACTGGCGCTGACGATGGCGATGGCCGCCGACCACGTCCGCGAAGGCATCCGGGTGAACTGCGTGAACCCCGGTACGGCGGACACGCCGTGGGTCGGGCGGCTGCTCGACGTCGCCGAGGACCCGGCCGCGGAGCGCGCGGCGCTCGAGGCGCGGCAGCCGATGGGCCGGCTGGTGACGGCGGGCGAGGTCGCTGCCGCGATCGCGTACCTCGCGAGTCCGCTGTCCGGGTCGACGACCGGTACGGCGCTGGCCGTCGACGGCGGCATGCAGAACCTGCGGCTCCCCGCGGCCCGCTCATGAGGCTCTTCCCGGAGGGTCAGCGCGTCGGCCTCGGCGGTGCGCCGCTGGGCAACCTGCTCGGCGAGGTGCACGAGTCCGACGCCGTCGCCACCGTGAACGCCGCCTGGGACGAGGGCTGGCGGTACTTCGACACCGCCCCGCACTACGGCCTCGGGCTCGCCGAGGAGCGGCTCGGCCTCGGGCTGCGGGACAAGCCGCGGGACTCGTACGTACTGTCCAGCAAGGTCGGACGGATCATCTACTCGGCCGACACCGCCGCGGTCGACGACGAGGGGTTCGACGTCAGTACGACGCGGCGGCGGCGCTGGGACTTCTCCCGGGACGGCGTACTGCGGAGCATCGAGGATTCGCTGCGGCGGATCGGGACCGACCGGCTGGACGTGGTGTTCGTGCACGACCCGGACGATCACTACGACGAGGCGGTCGCGACCGCGTTCCCGACGCTGATCGAGCTCCGCGAGCAGGGCGTGATCGGCGCGATCGGCTCCGGGATGAACCAGTCCGCGATGCTGACCCGGTTCGTCCGGGAGATCGACATCGACGTGATCATGCTGGCCGGCCGCTACACGCTGATCGACCCGGACGGGCTGGACGACGTACTGCCCGCCTGCGTGGCGAACGACGTCCAGGTGGTTGCCGTCGGCATCTTCAACTCCGGCCTCCTCTCCCAGCCCCGCCCGGCGGCCGGCGCCACCTTCAACTACGAGCCCGCGGCACAGTCCTTGGTTGACAAGGCGAACAAGCTCGCAGACATCTGCGAGTCCCACGGCACCACCCTCCCCGCCGTCGCGCTCGCGTTCCCCCTCTTCCACCCCGCAGTAGCCGGCATCGCCGTAGGCTGCCGCACCCCCGCCGAAGTCCACACCAACGCCACCCTCACCCGAACCGAAGTCCCACCAGCCCTCTGGTCCGACCTAAAATCCACAGGCCTACTCCGCGAAGACGCCCCTACTCCGTAGGTGTTGTGCGGGAGGCGAGGTGTAGCGCGAGGCGTTCGTCTGGGTTGGTTAGGTCTACGCCCAGGAGGTGCTGGATCTTGGTTATGCGGGCCGACGCCGTGTTGCGGTGGATGCCCAGGACTGCGGCTGTTTCGGCCAAGGACGACTCGGTGTCCAGGTAGACGGCCAGCGTCGTGACCAGGTCCCCGGGCTGGTCCTTGATAGGAGCCAACAGCGCCTGAGCAGCAGGCTGGAACGTATCTGTGCGAGTCCAAGCAAGCAGCAGCTGCGCCAACCCCAGCCGGTCGACATGCAGGAACCGCCCGGTCTCAGCGCGCCCCCGTGCCAGCCCAGCGGCATCGCCAGCTTCCGCCAGCGTCGTAGCGATACCACTCGGACCAGCCTGGACCCGACCCACGCCGACGTACGTATCAACGGTCTGCACCAACCGCCGCTGCACCCGACGGATCGCGGCTGCTTGCTGCTGCACCTCAGTGGACGTCGGCTCACGTACGCCGGTGATCCACGCGGACCACCCGTCGCCCTGCTCCACCACCACCGCCCGCAGCCCTTCCGCGTCGAACGCCTCCACCACGTCCGTACGCCGCCCGGCCACGTCCACCTGCCCGTCGGCACCGATCCGGATCCCGGTGTGCCACCCGTCGAGCTGCCACCCCAGATCGACCGCACGCCGCCGGGTCGCCTCCGAGGGCTCACCGTGCAACAGCTCACCCAGCAGCGACGTACGCTGACGCGCGTCCCGCTCCAGCTCGAGCCGTCTGAGCGCCAACCGCTCACCCACAGCAGGTGCAACCACAGTCAGCACCTCAGGCACCGCGGCAACCTCAGCCGGGACCGCACCAGGCAACCGTGCAACCAGCCAGCACACAGGCCCCACGCTGAGCACCGCAACGGCAAGCAGCACGGCACCACTCGGCAGATCCACCCGGTACGGCGCAGCCCAGGCCACCGGCACCTGCGGGAGCACACCCACCAACGCTGCACGTTCGTCCGGCTCCAGCGGATCACCAGCGAGCGTGCCGCCGTCAGCACCCGCCAGCGTCACCGGACGAGCCAGTACACCGGACGTTGTCCGCAGTACCGACGCAAGGTCCCCACCGGCCCGCCTGAGCGCGGACACCGCCCGCAACACCAGGTCCGAACGCACCACCTCAGGCTCAGCCGTCACGCGCCGCAGGTACTCGTGTGCCGCCAGCGGATCCGCACACCCCAGCACCGGCAACCGCAACCGCTCCGCCAACAGCTGAGCCCCACGCCCCAACGGCTCAGTACCCGCCAGCAACAAGGCTCCAGCGCCAGCAGCCGAAGCCCGACTGATCAGAGCGTCAACCCGCCAGTCCCGGTGGTCCTCAACGACCAGAACAACCAGCACCCGCCCGTCGAGCCCTTCAGGCTGAGCCCCCACCCCCAGCACCACCTCCGACCCCGTCACCCGAACCTCTGTGGGCGCTCCGGCGAGTACTACTACGTCTCGCCACCCCGGGGAGGTGAGCATGGCGGTCAGCAGTGCTGTCACGACGCCTCCAGCAGTTGAGGCTCGCAGGACAGGCCGAACGCTTCGGGGCTAACGTGCCGGAGGCGGTCGGGGCGTCGCCACCAGGTCGGCCCTGGGAGCGCGAGGACGACCACCTCGTCGCCAGTGCGTACGGCGTCCACGGCAATCGGCTGGAGGGTACGGCGGTCCAGTACGCAGAGGAGGTCCGGCGTGGTGACAACCGGCGTACCGTCGACCAACGCGAGCAGGTACTCGTTCTCGGTCTCAATGCGGATGACCGCACGGCTCGCGGCGTCGACCACGCACAGGCTCCCTCGGCCAAAGGCCGCACCGCCGTCAGCGATCACATGCCGAGCGACTTCCTCCACCCGCCCGCTGCCGAGCAGCCGCCCGCCCAGACCGTCAGCAACGGCAGCCGGAACCGCACCAGGTTCAAGCGCCGCATGCGCCCGGCCAAGCGCCAAGGCTCGTGTGAGACTCCCCTGGACCGCGTCCACAGTCGCAGGCTCGATCGCTGTCGGTGCCAGCGCAAGGACGGCCCATCCACCCGTCTGAGCGACAAAGCTCCGTACAGCCCGTTCCAGACCGGCCGCGTCGACGTTGTCGACCACTATTACCTGGCCGCTAGGCTCACTGAGCGCACAAGGCGTCAGCGACCGCCCTGCGACCGCCCACGAGAACTGGTCCAGGCGCGGCAACGCCCGTCCCATCAGATCCGCGTCGACCACCGGCAGCCCCAGGTCCAGCGCGGCGATCAACGGTGTCAGCCCGTTGAGGCCGCCGGCTTCCAGCGACATCAGTGCGGTCACGTCCACCCCGGTCCACCGGCTGACCGCCCGTACCGCCGTCTCGAACTCACCACCGCTGGGCAGCTTCTCCATCAGCACACTGGTCGCCCCGACCACCCCGATCGGG
>NZ_DASRVN010000394.1:0-11452 GCF_035655035.1 Kribbella sp.
GCGCTCCGCCCGCTGGTCGCGGACGCGCTCGCGCTGGTCGAGTCCGGTGCGCCGCAGACCGAGGTCGCCGCGCGCCTGCGACAGGCGGGCGCGCACTCGGAACGACCGCTGGTTGTCGCGGTCGCCGGCCTCCGCGACGACGGCACCGGCGACCACGGCCCCAGCGACCTCGCGCTGACGGTGCTCGAGGACGTCGCGCTGACCGTCGGACCGGCCGTCGTCGCGCCCGGGCGGGACGGTCTGCTCGTCGGGTTCCTGCCATTCACGCCGGGGCTCCCGGAGCACCTCCGGCGGGCCTTCGGGCGGCTCGCTCCGGGGCTCAACCGGGCGCACCTCGCGGTCGGCATCAGCGGCGAGACGTCGATCGACGCCCTCGTCGGCGCCCTCGAGGAGGCCCGGTTCGCCCAACGGGCCGCCGGTGCCGCCCGCGCACCGGTCTCGGTGGTCACGTCGGACGAGGTCGCCTCGCACGTCCTGCTGCTCGCGACGCTGCCCGACGACGTACGGCGTACGTACAGCAACCGTGTCCTCGGAGCGGTCCTGGAGCACGACCGGCGTACCCACGCCGACCTGTTGATGACGCTGCAGGCGTTCCTCGCCTGCTCGTGTTCCTGGACGCGTACGGCGGAGTCGCTGCACCTGCACGTCAACACCGTTCGCTACCGGATCGAACGCGTTGAGCAACTGACCGGACGCGATCTGTCGACCCTCGAGGACCGGGTGGACGTGTTTCTCGCACTCAAATCGCTGTAGTTGTGTGATCACACAAACTGGACGTTCTCCAGGCGTTCATCTTCGGAGGTTCACCGGGTGCAATCCACAGTCTGTTGAGCAGATGCTCGGGTGCAGGTCAAATCCCCCGCCGCCCCACGCAGCCCGAGGAGCGTGTCCCCGATGAAGGCAAACCTGCGGCCCAGCCGTCACCCCGTCGACCAGGTGCTGCCACCCGGCAAGCTCGCGGTGTACGGCACCCAGCACGTACTGGCGTTCTACGCCGGGGCGGTGATCGTGCCGATCCTGCTCGCCGGCGCGATCGGGCTGAACACCCAGCAACTGATCCACCTGATCAACGCGGACCTCTTCACCTGCGGGATCGCGTCGATCATCCAGTCGGTCGGGTTCTGGAAGGTCGGCGTCCGGCTGCCGCTGCTGCAAGGCGTCACGTTCACCGCGGTCTCGCCGATGATCGCGATCGGGCTCGCGGCCGGTGGTGGCACCAACGGTCTGCTGGTGATCTACGGCTCCGTCCTGGTCGCCGGGCTGGCCACGTTCTTCATCGCGCCGTACTTCAGCAAGCTGATCCGGTTCTTCCCGCCGGTGGTGACCGGATCGGTGATCACGATCATCGGCCTGGCGCTGCTGCCGGTCGCGGCCGGGGACGCGGTCGGCGGGGCGGGACCGACGGCGGCACCGACCAGCGGCAAGAACATGGCGTACGCGCTCGGCACGCTGGCGCTGATCGTGCTGATCCAGCGCGTGTTCAAGGGGTTCATGGCGACCATCGCCGTACTCGTCGGCCTGGTGGCCGGCACGCTGGTGGCCTGGGCGTTCGGGGACGCGCACTTCAGCGCCGTGCACGACGCGGCCTGGGTCGGCGTGACGCAGCCGTTCTACTTCGGGTGGCCGAAGTTCTCGGTCGCGGCGATCATCTCGATGGTCGTGGTCATGCTGATCACCGCCGTGGAGACGACTGGGGACGTCTTCGCGACCGGTGAGATCGTCGAGAAGCGGATCAGCCGCGAGGACATCGCCCGGGCACTGCGCGCCGACGGCCTGGCGACGACGATCGGCGGCGTCTTCAACTCGTTCCCGTACACCTGCTTCGCGGAGAATGTCGGCCTGGTCCGGCTGACCCGGATCCGCAGCCGCTGGGTGGTCGCCACCGCCGGGGCGATCATGATCCTGATCGGGCTGCTGCCGAAGGCCGGGGCGATCGTGGCCGGCGTACCGCATCCGGTGCTGGGCGGCGCGGCGCTGGCGATGTTCGCGACGGTCGCGGTGGTCGGGTTCCAGACGCTGGCGAAGGTCGACTTCCACGATCACCGGAACGTGGTGATCGTCGCGACCAGCGTCGGGCTGGCGATGTACGTGACCGCGCAGCCGCAGGTCGCGCAGGCGGTCCCGCACTGGGCCCAGATCATTTTCGGCAGCGGCATCACGCTCGGCAGCCTGACCGCGATCTTCCTGAACATCCTCTTCCACCACGTCGGCAAGAACTTCGGGCCCGCCGTGGCCGGACAGCCCGGCGACACGGTCCGGCTCGACCAGGTGAACCAGATGACCCGGGCGGAGTTCGTCGAGACGTTCGGCGGCCTGTTCCAGGGTCCGCGCTGGGCGGTCGAGAGGGCCTGGGAGATGCGGCCGTACGCCGACACGCACGCGCTGCGGCGTTCGTTCCAGGAGGCGTTGTTCTCCGGGTCGCGGGACGAGCAGGTGGAGCTGATCCGGGCGTACCCGCAGCTCGGGTCGCAGTTCGTCGCCGACGGGCTGAGCGGCGAGGCGTCGCTGCGGGACCAGTCCGACAAGGGGCTGACCTTCCTCGGCGATCCCGAGCGGGACGAGCTGACCGCGATCACGTCGGCGTACGAAGACCGCTTCGGGTTCCCGCTGGTGATCTCGGTGCGGGACGCCGAGTCGTACGAACGGATCCTCGAGCAGGGTCGCGAACGGCTCGGGAACTGCGAGAACCAGGAACACGCGGCCGCCCTGCTCGAGATCGCGAAGATCGCCGGCTACCGCTTCGACGACTTCGTCTCCGACGCCAACCCGATCCACTCCGCGCGTACCCGATGGAGCAGCAACCGATGACCACCCAAGCCCTGCGTACTCCCGCACTGACCGTGAACGGCGAGGTCACCCCGCTCGGCGACATCTCCGTGCACACCACGGTCCTCGACTGGCTCCGCAACCGCGGCCTGACCGGCGCGAAGGAAGGCTGCGCCGAGGGCGAGTGCGGCGCCTGCTCGGTCCTGGTCGCCCGCCCGGGCACGGAGTCGGCGACCGAGTGGACGGCCGTGAACGCCTGCTTGCTGCCCGTCGCCTCGCTGGACGGCCAGGAGCTCATCACCTCCGAGGGACTGGGGTCCGCTGCCGACCTGCATCCGGTGCAGAAGGAGATGGCCGTCCGCGGCGGGTCCCAGTGCGGCTACTGCACGCCGGGCTTCATCTGCAGCATGGCCGCCGAGTACTACCGCCCCGGCCGCGCCGCAGCCGCCACCTCCCGTCCCGCCGGCGAAGCCGGCGCTGGGGATCATGAGCATGGGCCGAACGGGTTTGATCTGCATGCGTTGAGTGGGAACTTGTGCCGGTGCACCGGGTACCGGCCGATCCGGGATGCTGCTTATGCGCTGGACGCTCCGGCGGAGGACGACGCGTTCGCCGTACGCCGCGACTCCCCGGCCCCGGCGCCCGCGTCTACGGGCATGGTCTCCCCCGAAGGCGAGTTCCTCCGCCCGACCACGCTGCAAGCTGCTTTGACGGTGCTGGGTGAACGAGACGATGCGGTGGTAGTAGCTGGTTCGACCGACCTCGGCGTACAGGTGAACATCTTCGGGTCGCGTCCCCCGTTGACGATCGCGATCGACCGCCTGGAGGAGCTGCGCGAGTTCAGCTTCGGAACGGACGAGGTGCGACTGGGCGCGGCGCTGACGCTCACCGAGATCGAGCGGAAGCTGGCCGGCCGGGTGCCGCTGCTCGCCCAGCTGTTCCCCCAGTTCGCGTCGCGGTTGATCCGGAACGGCGCGACGATCGGCGGCAACCTGGGGACCGGATCACCGATCGGAGACACGCCCCCCGCACTCCTGGCACTGGATGCGAAGCTGGTTCTCGCCTCCATCCGCGGTGAGCGGGTGGTTGCGTTGGCCGAGTACTTCACCGGCTACCGGCAGACCGTGAAGGCACCGGACGAGCTGATCAGGACGATCGTGATTCCGTTGCCCTTGGCACCGATGACGGCGTTCCACAAGATCGCCAAGCGACGCTTCGACGACATCTCCAGCGTCGCGATCGGGTACGCCGTCGACGTTGCGGACGGCGTCGTCCGGGAGGCCGTCATCGGCCTCGGCGGCGTGGCGGCCACCCCGCTGCGCGCCCGCGCGACCGAGGCCGCACTCATCGGGCGGCCGTGGAACGAGACGACGGTACGGACCGCCGCCGCGGTGCTGGCGAGCGAGGGTACGCCGATGGACGATCACCGCGCGAGTTCGTCGTACCGCTCCGCGATGCTCGGCCAGTCGTTACTGCGCTTCTACTTCGAGGAGGCCCAGGCATGAGCCACCTGTCAGAACGCCCCGCCGCGGGCGTGGTCGGCGTACCGCTACCACACGAGAGCGCCGCGCTGCACGTGACCGGGACTGCTTTATATACAGACGATCTGGTGATGCGCACCCGCGACGTCCTGCACGCGTTCCCGGTGCAGTCCTCGCATGCGCACGCCCGCGTGACCGCGCTCCGAGTGAAGCCGGCGTACGACGTACCGGGTGTCGTCCGGGTGCTGATGGCGGACGACGTACCGGGGGTCAATGACGCGGGAGTGAAGCACGACGAGCCGTTGTTCCCGGACGAGGTGATGTTCAACGGGCATGCGGTCTGCTGGGTGCTCGGGGAGACGTTGGAGGCCGCGCGACTCGGGGCGTTGGCCGTCGAGGTCGAGTACGAGCCGCTGCCGTCGTTGGTCAACGTCCGCGACGCGATCGAGGCCGGGAGCTTCCAGGGCATCGGGCGGCATCTGGAGCGCGGAGACGTCACGGGCGCGCTTGCCGAGGCTGCATACGTATTCAACGGTGAGTTCGAGTTCGCGGGGCAGGAGCACTTCTACCTGGAGACGCATGCGGCGTTGGCTCAGGTGGACGAGTACGGGCAGATCTTCGTGCAGTCGAGTACGCAGCATCCGTCGGAGACGCAGGAGATCGTCGCGCACGTCCTGGGCCTGGCCAGTCATTCCGTGACGGTGCAGTGCCTGCGGATGGGCGGCGGGTTCGGCGGCAAGGAGATGCAGCCGCACGGGTTCGCCGCGATCGCCGCGCTCGGTGCGACGCTGACCGGGCGGCCGGTACGGCTGCGGCTGAACCGGACACAGGACCTGACGATGTCGGGCAAGCGGCACGGGTTCCACAGCAAATGGACCGTTGGGTTCGGGGCCGACGGCAAGCTGGTCGCGCTGGATGCGACCATGACCGCCGACGGCGGATGGAGCCTCGACCTGTCGGAGCCGGTACTGGCGCGGGCGATGTGCCACATCGACAACGCGTACGAGATCCCGCACGTCCGCGTCGACGGGCAGATCGCGAAGACCAACAAGACCTCGCAAACCGCGTTCCGCGGGTTCGGCGGGCCGCAGGGGATGCTGGTGATCGAGGACATCCTCGGCCGGTGCGCGCCGCTGCTCGGGTACGACGCGGCCGAACTGCGGCGGCGGAACTTCTACCAGCCGGGCGACTCCACGCCGTACGGGCAACCGGTGCGGCACGCGGATCGGCTCGAGTCGTGCTGGTCGCAGGTACTCGCCAACGGGGACGTGGCGGCCCGGCAGGCTTCGATCGAGGCCTTCAACGCGGCGCATGAGCACGTGAAGCGCGGGCTGGCGCTGACGCCGGTGAAGTTCGGGATCTCGTTCAACCTGACGGCGTTCAACCAGGCCGGTGCGCTGGTGCACGTCTACAAGGACGGGTCCGTGCTGATCAACCACGGCGGCACCGAGATGGGCCAGGGCCTGCACACGAAGATGCTGCAAGTCGCGGCGACCACTTTGGGTGTGCCGTTGGAGCGCGTCCGGTTGGCGCCGACGCGGACCGACAAGGTACCGAACACGTCCGCGACCGCGGCGTCGTCCGGCGCCGACCTGAACGGGGCGGCGATCAAGAACGCCTGCGAGCAGATCCGGGAGCGGCTGGCCCAGGTGGCCGGCGGGAAGCTCGGGGTCAGTCCTCTGGATGTGCGGTTCGTCGACGGCGTCGTCCGCGGGTTGTCCGGGGACGGTGTGGACTGGAACGAGCTTGTCAATCTCGCCTACCACCAGCGCGTGCAGTTGTGGGCAGCCGGGTTCTACCGGACCGAAGGGTTGCACTGGGACGCGAACGCGATGCGCGGCGAGCCGTTCAAGTACTTCGCGTACGGCGTGGCGGCGTCGGAGGTCGAGGTCGACGGGTTCACCGGGGCGTACAGGCTGCGCCGGGTCGACATCGTGCACGACGTCGGCGACAGCCTCAGCCCGCTGATCGACATCGGCCAGATCGAAGGCGGCTTCGTCCAGGGCGCCGGCTGGCTGACCCTCGAGGACCTCCGCTGGGACGCGAGCTCCGGCCGCCTCTCCACCCAGGCCGCGAGCACGTACAAACTCCCGAGCTTCTCCGAGATGCCGGAAGTCTTCAACGTGACCCTCCTGGAGAAGGCCCACGAGGACGGCGCGGTCTACGGCTCCAAGGCAGTAGGCGAACCCCCGCTGATGCTCGCCTTCTCCGTCCGTGAAGCCCTCCGCCAGGCCGCGGCCGCCTTCGGCCCCGCAGGCACCAGCGTCGACCTACCGTCACCCGCCACACCCGAGGCGGTCTACTGGGCGGTCGAACGGGCACGAGGAGGTGCCTCATGGAGTGGGTGAGGGCTGTTCAGCGGTTGCGGGCCCGGCGGGAGGCCGGGGTGCTGGTGACTGTCTTGTCGGTGCGCGGGCATGCTCCGCGGGAGGCCGGCGCGAAGATGGTTGTTGCTGTGGACAACGTTTGGGGGACGGTCGGCGGCGGCAACCTGGAGGCACTCGGGGTCGAGCGGTCGCGGGCGATGATCGGCGACGGTACGGCGACTCCTGAGGTGCTGACCGCGGCGTTGTCGGACAAAGCGCCGTACCAGCACGGGGTTCAGTGTTGTGGTGGTGAGGTGCAGCTGTTGCTGGAACCGCTGCCCGTCGTACCGTCCGTCGCGATCTTCGGGGTCGGGCATGTCGGGCTCGAGTTGGCGCGGATCCTCGCGCGGCACGACATCGAGCTGCATCTCGTCGACTCCCGCGCCGACCAACTGACGGCCGAGCGGCTCGGGGTACTCGAAGACGCGGTCGCGCAGGTACACGTGCACAACGTCCCGGTGCTACCCGAGCTGGTCGTCGGCGAGCTGCCGCCCGGTACGCACGTCGTGATCATGACCCACGACCACGCCGAGGACGCCGCGCTCTGCGACGCCGCGATCCGCAACGCCCAGCTCGCCACCATCGGGCTGATCGGATCCAGCGCGAAGTGGACCCGCTTCCAGCGCAAGCTCGCCGACGACGGCAACCCGCCCGAGGCGATCGCGCGCATCATCACGCCGATCGGCCTCCCGAACATCACCGGCAAGCAGCCGGCCGTGATCGCGGTCAGCGTCGCCGCCTGGCTCCTCGAACGCTTCACCACCCAGACCACCGAGGCACTTCCGGCCTCGGCCCAGCGTAAGGCACAAGCATGACTCTCTACCGTGGCACGTTCATCGACACCCCGGAGGACCCGTTCGCGGGCGCCGGGCTGCGGGTCGACAGCGACGCCGGCCTGCTCGTCGAGGACGGGCTGATCGTTGCCCGCGGCCCGTACCTGGAGCTCCGTGAGGCACACCCCGCCGAGCAGGTCGTGGATCTCCGCGACGGCGTCGTACTCCCCGGATTCGTCGACACCCACGTGCACTTCCCGCAGATCCGCGCGGTCGGCGGGCTCGGCCTCCCGCTGCTCGAATGGCTGGACCGGTACGCCCTTCCGGAGGAGGCGCGGATGGCCGACGTCGACTACGCGACCGGCGTCGCGCAGGAGTTCGTGCGCGGGCTGGCCGCGGCCGGTACGACGTCCGCGCTGGTCTTCGGCGCGCACTACCCGGACGCCGTCGACGCACTTTTCAACGCGGCATCGCAGGTCGGTCTGCGGGTGACGAGCGGTCTTGTGTTGAGCGACAGATTGCTGCGGCCGGAGCTGCTCACCACCCCGGTCCGCGCGTACGCCGAATCGCTCGCGCTCGCGAACCGCTGGCACGGCGTCGGCCGCAACCGGTACGCCGTGACGCCGCGCTTCTCGCTGTCCTGCACCGACGAACTGCTCGCCACCTGCCGCGAACTCCTGGACGCGATCCCCGGCGCCCTGTTCACCTCGCACGTGAACGAGAACGAGGCCGAGATCGCGACGGTCGCCGACCTGTTCGGGGGCAGCGACTACGTGACGACGTACGACCGCCACGGCCTGGTGGACCGCCGTACCGTGCTCGCCCACAACGTGCACCCGACGGACGTGGAACTCAAGACGCTCGCGACCAGCGGCGCCACGGTCGCCCACTGCCCGACGAGCAACGCCGCCCTCGGGAGCGGCCTGTTCCCGCTCACGCGCCACCTGCAGTACGGCGTACGCGTCGCGCTCGGCTCCGACGTGGGCGCCGGTACCGGCTTCTCGCTCCTCAAGGAAGGCCTGCAGGCGTACTTCTGCCAGCAACTCCAAGGCGACCAGGGCCGCCCGCTCACCGCCGCCCACCTCCTCTACCTGGCCACCACCGCCGGCGCCGAGGCCCTGAACCTCCCCCAAGTAGGCCACCTCTCCGTAGGCCACCACTTCGACGCCCAACTCCTCCGCCCCACCGAAGGCTCCCCCTTAGCAGTCGCGATCACCCACGCCGAAGACACCGACGAGGCCCTGGCCCGCATCTTCACCCTAGGCACCCCCACCGACATCCAAGCCGTCTGGATCAACGGCGACCTGCTGCACTGAACACACCTGCCGGGGTCGGGCGACACCCTATTGCTTGTCGCGCGGCCCCGGGGCATATCTCGCGATCCCCTGCCAGATCCGCGCGGCCGTCCTGTACGGCTCGTCGAGGTCCGCCCAGCCGAAGCGGAGTACGCCGTAACCGCGCTCGCGCAGGCGGTCCTCCCGCCGCTTTTCCGCGAGTACGGCGTCGGCGCCGTCGGCATACTTCAGGACGCCGTCGAACTCGATCACCAGCACGCCCACGAGCAGGAAGTCGACGCGTCCGATCAGCCGACCGTCGTCGTCCCGGATCTCCACCTGCAACTCCGGGACCGGCAGCCCGTGGTTCGCCATCAGGACACGGAAGCGCGACTCACCGACGGACTCGCTCAGCCCGTTGGCGAACCGCGCCGCCGCACGCGCGGCCGGAGAGCCGTGCCAGCGTTGATGCCGCAGTACCGCGGCCGTCAGGCTCTCCCGGCTTGTGAGCTGCATCCGGAGCGCGGCATCGGCGAGAACGACGCCCACCTCGTACGTCGTCGTGCACGTGGTCTCCACGATCGCGCGATCGACGCTCGTGAGTCGCAGGCCGTCGAGCTCCACGACTTCGTCGGCGGCGGCTGCGCGGCGATGGACCCGGACTGCCCGACCGCTGCGGGCCCGGCCGGACGACACGCGCGTGAAATGCGGTCTGGTCAGATCGGTCCCCCACACGGGCAAGCCGTGCAGCATCGCCGCGGACTGGTGGCTCACGACGACGTCCCCGAGCCGCTCGCTCGCCATCCGAACGCGGAGCAGGTGCAGCCGGATCGAGCGGTCCCACGGAGGTTCGTCGGCCGGCCAGCCGCGCGGGTCGACGTACGAGTTGAAGCTCAACCGCAGCCACTGCCCGCTGTCCACCCGCTGCCGCACCTGGCTGTCGCTGTACCCCGCGGCAAGCGCGTCCGGGCGCGTGAACCACCCACCGCGCCCAGCCGCGATCACTTCCAATCGCCTGTTCATACCCAAGAAAGTGCAGGCGTCACACCCTGTCCGAACACACGATCGCGAATCTGTGGACAACCCCCGGGGTCGCGGAACAGGTCATAGCTTGTTCCGCGACCCCGGGGGTTGTCGTCAGCCGACGAGGGCGGCTTGGATACGGGCGGCGGCCGACGCCAGGGTGGCGGCGTCGGCCGTTTGGAGGATGGCGTGTTCGACCACCGGGCGGCCGTTGGTGAGGAGGAGGGCCAGGGGTGGGGGTGTGGCTAGGGCCAGGGCGGCTACTGGGTCGGGGAGGCCGGCGTGGGGGAGGGTGGTGAGGTTCCAGAGGGCCAGGTCGGCCAGTTTGCCGGGTTCGAGGGAGCCGATGTCGGCGGAGCGGCCGAGGATGCGGGCGCCGTCGAGGGTGGCCATTTCGAGGGCGGCTCGGACAGTCAGGGCTTGCGGGCCGCCGCGGGCGCGAGCGAAGAGGAGGGCGTGCCGGAGTTCCTCGATCAGGCTGCCGGACTCGTTGCTGGCGGCGCCGTCGACGCCGAGGCCGACGGGGGATCCGGCGGCCCGGAGGTCGGCGGTACGGGCGATGCCGGCGCCGAGGCGGGCGTTCGAGCTCGGGCAGTGCGCGACGCCCGTACCGGTACCGCCGAGGTGTTTGATCTCCGCGTCGTCGAAGTGGATGCCGTGCGCGAACCATACGTCCGGCCCGGTCCAGCCGAGGCGGTCGGCGTACTCGAGCGGCGTACACCCGTACGTCTCCCGGCACCACGAGGTCTCGTCGGTGGTCTCCGCGAGATGCGTGTGCAGCCGTACGCCGCGACGCCGGGCGAGCTCGGCCGACTCGCGCATCAGCTCCCCGCTCACGCTGAACGGCGAGCACGGCGCGACCACGATCTGCAGCATCGAATCAGGCGATGGGTCGTGCCAACGGTCGATCGCGTCCTCGGTCGCGGTCAGGATCGTGTCCCGGTCCTCGACGACCGAGTCAGGCGGAAGCCCGCCGTCCTTCTGACCGCGGTCCATCGATCCGCGCGCGGGGTGGAACCGCAGACCGATCTCGCGAGCGGCCTCGATCTCCGCCGCGAGCAGGTCCCCACCCGGGAACACGTAGTGGTGGTCGGCAACCGTCGTACAGCCGGTCAACGCGAGCTGCGCCAGCGCTGCCCGCGCGGCGACATACACGGTCTCCTCGGTGATCCGTGCCCAGACCGGGTACAGCGTCGTCAGCCATTCGAAGAGCGTCGCGTCCGCGGCCAGACCGCGCGTCACCCACTGGTACAGATGCTGATGCGTGTTCACGAAGCCTGGTGTGACAAGGCATCCCGAGCCGTCGACGATCCGGGCACCGTCGTACGCCGGCGCCGGGCCGGGGCCGACGGCAACGATGCGGTTGCCCTCGACAACGACATGTCCGATGAACTCGCGGCGGGCCGGATCGAGGGTCGCCACGTAGGCGCCCTCGATCACGATCCGCGGCATCAGCAGAAGCCGGCGATGTTGACCCACGCACTGCCGGCGTCGCTGGCGTCGTCACGGGTCACGGTCGCCTCGATCAGGCCGTACGGGCGGTCCGCGGCGACGAAGACCTCGCCCGGGTTCTCCACGCCGAAGGGTGACAGGTCGACCAGGAAGTGGTGCTTGTTCGGCGCCGAGAACTTGATCTCGGCCACCTCCGGGTGCTGCTCGAGCACGGCGGATCCCATGCCGTACAGGCTCTGCTGCAGCGCAAGGCTGTGGATCGTCGCGAACCGGGACAGCAGCAGCGCCTTGATCGCGTCGTACGACTTGTCCCAGTC
>NZ_DASRVN010000395.1:0-10137 GCF_035655035.1 Kribbella sp.
GCGGCGCCTCCGGCGGCTACGTCTCCGCCCGCCGCGAGATCGTCGAACTCCTCCGCCAGCGCTCCCGCCCGTACCTCTTCTCGAACTCGCTGGCCCCGTCCGTCACCGCCGCCTCGCTCAAGGCCCTGGAACTGATCGGCACCTCCAGCACCCTCCGCGACAAGCTCGCCGCCAACACCACCCTCTTCCGCACCAAGATGACCGAAGCCGGCTTCGACGTCCTCCCCGGCGACCACCCCATCGCCCCGGTCATGATCGGCGACGCCGCCCAAGCCGCCCAGCTCGCCGACAAACTCCTCGACCTCGGCATCTACGTCATCGGCTTCTCGTATCCCGTCGTACCGCAGGGCAAGGCACGGATCCGCGTACAGCTGTCCGCGGCGCACTCGACCGAGGACGTAGAGCGCGCGATCGCGGCATTCACCGAGGCTCGGAACGCGCTGGCCGAATAGGTCCGGTCTGGATCACCAGACCGGACCCGCGCGTCCAGGCCCGCTAGAGTTGCCCGGTCCGCCCCCGGGTGAGGAGCCTGATGCGCCAGTCGCCGGCCAGTGTCGGAGAAGTGCTTTCGGTCTGCGTAGCCGCCGGATGCGCCGCGGAGAAAGGACCGGCGACGACCGCACCGTCGCCCGCGTCGTCGAGCTGGGCGCCGGTGACGTCGGCCCCGTCCGAGCCGGGCAACCGGCCGCCGAGTCCCGGGCCCTCGTGAAGGTCAACTGGCCGGCCTCGGTCTCCCAGCAGATCCGCCAACTCCTCCGCCTCCCCAAATACAACGAGAACGACTACAGCTGACTGAGGTACCGCGCGTGGTACCGGAGTGGTACCGTTGATGCATGGCCATGAACCTGAGACTTCCCGAGGAAACCGCCGCTGCGCTGCAGGCGGAAGCTGAGCGGACCGGCCAGTCTCAGCAGGAGATCGTCCGGGACGCGATCGGCCAGCGTCTGCACCTGATCGTCGAAGAATCGCTGGAGGCACAGATGACCGAGCGTCAACGCGCCTGGGACTCCCGCACGGTGCAGCCCGCCCGAGTGCCCTATCGCAAGGTGCGGCCACGCCTGCGGCTGCCGAAGGGCACCACGAGCCTCGGCCTGCTCGACCGCAACGACCGCTTCTGATGCGGGCGTACTTCGACAGCAGCGCCCTGATCAAGCGGGTCGTTGTCGAAGCGGAGTCCGACGTACTGGTCGACTACCTCGACACGTGCTACCGAGCGGGCGACGTGCTGGCCTCGTCCTCGCTGGCGTGGGTCGAGGTCTCCCGCGCCGTGCTCGCACGAGTGAAGTCGCCGACTGACGTCGGCGAGCTGATAGACGACGCGATGTCCGGTATCGACGAACGTCCGATGACCGGCGAAGTCGTCAGCGTCGCCCGCCGAATCGAACCGACGATCCTCCGCAGCCTGGACGCGCTACACCTGGCAACCGCAGTCCTGATCGACGCCGACGTCGTAGTCACCTACGACGACCGCCTCGCCGACGCCTGCCGCCGTAACGCCCTCACCGTTGCATCCCCGGGTCGATCCTGATCTCAGGTGAGGTGTTCGGCCAGGTCTGTGCGGTACCAGCTGCGGCCTGCGAAGATGTGGATGGCTGAGGCGCGGCTGATGGTCTTTGAGTTCGGCGGCGGCGGGTCTCCGTTCGGCAGCGCGACGTCGTACTTGTGCTCGATCGCCAGCTGGTCGCTCGCGCGGTGGGCGATGGTCAGCCGCTGTCCGTCGTAAAGGCCGACGTGGCCTTGGTGGACTGCGATTCCTATGACTCTCTGGACTTCGTTGCGCCAGGCCCGCACCGTCTCGTCGCGTATTTTCACCAGCGGGAAGCCGGAGTCGTAGCAGCACCAGGCCGTTTCACTGATCACGTTCAGGGCGTAGCAGTCGTCGACGGGCGGCAACCCGTGCCGGGTGTTGGAGAACTCCCAGTCGCTGGTCAGCTCGGGCGTGTACCTGATGAGGCCGGGCGCACCGATCGGTTCGGTGCCCGGGCCGTTGCCCCAGCCGAGGTTGCCGTAGACGCCCTCGTCGGAGTAGCCGACCCAGACTTGTCCAGACGCGGTTGTCTGCACATGCTTGATGCCATCGCCAAGTAGTCCTTCGGCGATCGGCTGCCCGATCGCGTCGTACACGATCGCGTTGGACGGTACGTCGTCCCCCCGCCGCGGCACCCGCTTCCCGACGAGAAGGAACGCACCGCCCGGCATCGACTGCACGGTCGGGAATCGGAACCGATAGTCAGGAATCTCGACCGTGTGGCACGGGTCCGGCGTATGAAGGACAGCGCGCACCCCGACCGGGCGGGTGAGCGGCCCGAGGTGGACGTCGCTCGTCAGCAGTCCTCCGGCGTCTGCCGACTCTGCCCACAGAGCAACTGCCTCGCCGGAGGGGCCGACAGACACGCTCACGAGGTCGTCGCCGCGCACGGGTGGCTCGAGATCGGCGACGTGGTCCAGGGAGAGTCGGGTCGGCCTTCGGTACGGCATGACCTCAGGGTGGCAGGGCGCGCCTGTGTAGACCATGTGATTTGTCGGTGGGGGTTGGCAGGATGCGGGCATGGTGGTGATGAGTTCGCGGGCGGTTAATCGGGCGATGTTGGCTCGGCAGTTGTTGTTGGTGCGGGAAGCGGTGGCGGCGGCTGCGGTGGTGGGGCGGTTGGTGGGGATGCAGGGGCAGGAGGCCAAGCATCCGTATGTGGGGTTGTGGTCGCGGATTGCCGGGTTCGAGGAAGCGGAGCTGGATCGGGCCGTTGCCGCGCGGGAGGTGGTGCGGGGGACGATGTTTCGGGGGACGTTGCATCTGGTGACCGCGGCGGATTACCTGCGGTTCCGGGTGACGGTGGCGCCGGTGCTGGCGGCGGGGTTGAAGGTGCTCGGGGAGCGGGCCGCGGGGCTGGAGCCGGAGAAGGTGGTCGCGGCGGCGGAGAAGTTGCTGGCAAAGGAGCCGTTGACGTTCACCGAGGTGCGGGACGCGCTGCAGCAGCAGTTCCCGGACGTGAACGAACGGGCGCTCGGGTTCTGTACGCGGATGCTGGTGCCGCTGGTGATGCACCCGGCCGACGTCCGCTGGTCCTGGACGGCGAACTCGAAGTTCACGCCCGCCGAGGAGTGGATCGGCAAGAAGCTCCACAAGTCCGCCGAGCCCGCGGAGCTCGTCACGAGGTACCTCGCCGCGTTCGGACCGGCGACGCCCGCGGATTTCCAGACCTGGTCCGGCCTGCAGAAGGCCAAGCCGCTGTTCGACGGACTCGACCTGGAGACGTTCCAGGACGAGGCCGGCAAGACGCTGTACGACGTACCGGACGCGCCCCGGCCGGACCCGGACACGCCCGCGCCGGTGCGGTTCCTGCCGGAGTTCGACAACGTACTGCTGTCGCACGCGAAGCGGGAGCGGATCATCGCCGACGAGCACAAGCCTGCCGTCTTCACGAAGAACCTGCGCGTCAAGGCGACGTACACCGTCGACGGCTTCGTCGCCGGGCTGTGGACGAGCGAGCAGAAGCGCGGTGTGGCAACTCTCACGCTGACGCCGTTCGGCAAAACGCTGAAGAAAACGCAGGCCGAGCTGGAGCGGGAGGGCAGCGGGCTGCTCCGCTTCCTCGAGCCCAACGCCAAGTCCTACACCGTGGTTACTGCCGGTTAATGAGGTTGTTGTCACACGTCGGATGACTGGGCCGGAAACCTTTTGCCGGGTGGAATGGGCAGATGAGCACAGTCCCCTCCATCACTCTGGACAACGGCGTCGAGATCCCGCAGCTGGGCCTGGGGGTCTGGCAGGTCGAGGACTCGGTGGTCACCGACGTGGTGGCGACGGCGTTCGAGACCGGCTACCGGCACATCGACACCGCCGCGATCTACGGCAACGAGGCCGGCGTCGGCCGGGCGATCGCCGCGTCCGGCATCCCGCGTGACGAGCTGTTCGTCACCACCAAGGTGTGGAACTCCGACCAGGGCTACGACAGCACGCTGAAGGCCTTCGACACCAGCCGCGCGAAGCTCGGCCTGGAGACCGTCGACCTGTACCTGATCCACTGGCAGTCGCTGCAGCGGGACCTGTACGTCGAGACCTGGAAGGCACTCGAGCAGCTGTACGCCGACAAGCGCGTCCGCGCGATCGGTGTCTCGAACTTCCACGAGCCGGCGCTGCGGCGGATCTTCGAGGAGACCACGATCCGCCCGGCGGTGAACCAGATCGAGCTGCACCCGGCGCTGCCGCAGGACGAGCTGCGCGCGTTCAACGCCGAGAACGACATCGTCACCGAGGCGTGGAGCCCGCTGGCCTCCGGCGAGCTGCTCGGCAACGAGGCGCTCGCCACGATCGGCGCGAAGTACGGCAAGTCGCCGGCCCAGGTGATGATCCGCTGGCACCTGCAGCTCGGCAACGTGGTGATCCCGAAGACCGTCACGCCGAGCCGGATCCGGGAGAACTTCGAGGTCTTCGACTTCGCGCTGGACAACGACGACATGGCCGCGATCGCGGACCTGGAGACCGGCCGGCGCACCGGCGGCGACCCGGACGTCTTCGGCTGAACGCCCAGGCGTCGGCTAAACCAGTTCGAGAAACCGCGCGAGTACGGGTGAGCGGTTGTCCGGCGACCAGGCGACGGAGAGTTGCCAGGGTGGTAGGTCGTCGGACAACTCGCGGTACACCACGGCGTCCGGGTTCGACGGTGGGGTCGGGCCGATCAGCAGCGAGACGCCGAGGCCGGCCGCTACCAGCGACACGATCGTCTGTACGTCGGCCGCCTCCTGCTCGATCCGCGGCGTGAACCCGGCCGCCCGGCAGAACCCGGCGATCGTGTCGTACACCGCCGGCCCGCTCGACCGCGTGTAGAACACGAACGGCTCGTCCGCGAGCTCCGCGAGCCGCAGCCGTTTCCGCCGCGCCAGCCGGTGCCGGGCCGGCAGCGCGACCACGAGCCGGTCCTCGGCGACCACCCGTGACGTCAGCGTCGGTGCGAGCTGTACGACGGCGCCGCCGCCGTCCGGCGTACTCGGCCGCATCAGCCCGACGTCGATCCGCCCGTCGCGCAACGCCTCGGTCTGCCGGAGCGTCGTCCAGGCCTCCAGGTCCAGCACGACCTCGGGATACGCCCGCCGGAACCCGCCGAGCAGCCGCGGCAGTACCTCGAACGTCGCCGACTGCACGAACCGCAGCCGCAACGTCCCGAGCTCGCCGCGCTGCGTCCGCTGCGCCGCGCGGACTGCCTCGTCGGACCGGCGCAGCAGGTCCCGCGCCTCGGCGAGGAACGTCTCCCCCGCCGCCGTCAGCACGAACCGGCGCTTCACCCGGGCGAACAGCTCGACGCCCAGATCGTGTTCCAGGGCGGCGATCTGCCGGCTGAGCGACGGCTGGGTGAGGTGCAGCCGGACGGCCGCGCGCCCGACGTTCAGCTCCTCGGCCACGGTCACGAACGACTTGAGCTGCCGCAGTTCCATGGCAGACATCATGCACCAGGCACATGAACTCCGTGCAGAACTTTCATTGGACGTATCAAGGCGCTGATTCCTACTGTCGAAGACATGCACTACGTTCCGTTCACCGTCATCAAGTCGATCCACGAACAGACCCATTCCGCGATGCCGGACGCGCCGCAGCGTCCGCATGTCCCGAAACGCCATCCGCTCCGCGACGCCGTCCGCCGGTGGCACGAACGCCGTACACGCGAACGCCGTACACCGGTCAAGGAGTTGGACGGTCTGTGCCAAGCTGAGGTCCGTGATCGAGGTACGACGCCTGCGGGTGTTGCGCGCGCTTGCTGACCACGGCACCGTGACCGCGGCCGCCGAGGTGCTGCACCTGACACCCTCGGCGGTCTCCCAGCAGCTGGCGGCCCTGGAGACCGAGGTCGGCCAGGAGCTGCTCGAACGCCGCGGCCGCCGCGTGTCGATCACCTCCGCCGGCCGCCTCCTGCTCGCCCACGCGGACACGATCCTCGCCGAGGTCGAACGTGCCGAGGACGCGATGCGGCTACACGCGAACGGCACGAACGGCGAGGTCCGCGTGACGGCGTTCGCGACCGCGATCAGCCTGCTGGTCGCGCCGGCGCTCACCCGGCTGCGCGAGACCAGCCCCGGTCTCAGCCTGGTCGTCCGCGACGCCGAAGGCCACCAGGGCATCACCCAACTCCTCGACGGCGACGCCGACCTGGCGATCGCCGTCGAACACCGCGGCTCCCCCCGCCCCGACGACCACCGCCTGACCCGAATCCCCCTGTACGCCGAACCCTTCGTCGCCGTCCTCCCACCCGCACACCCAGCCGCCGCATCCCCCTTCACACCCGGCGCGGCCGCTTCAGTCACCCCTCCCAGCGCGAACCCGGGCGGCGCGGGCGCGGGCGGCGCGGGCGCGCTCGAGCTCGCGGCGCTGGCGAACGACGACTGGGTGATGCCGGCGCCGGGCAACCCGATCCGCGACGTCGTGCTGCTCGCCTGTGAGCAAGCAGGGTTCCAGCCGCGGATCGTGCACCAGTCCGACGACTTCCGCGCCGTCGCCGCCCTGGTCGCGGCCGGCGGCGGAGTCTCGCTCGTCCCGCGCCTCGCCGTACCTGAACCGACCCTCGCCCTGATCCGCCCACTCCCCGACCCGGCCCCCACCCGCCGCGTCTACGCTGCCGTCCGTACCAGCCGCGCCGACCATCCGCTGATCACCGCGACCCTCGCCGTCCTGACCGAGGTCGCCGAGAAGCTCTAGTTGGAGATCACCGCGGTCTTGCGGAACAGCGCCGCGTCGTCGACGGCATCGAGCATGTAGGTAGCGACGTCAGCGCGGGTAATCGTGAAGCCGCCGCGGACAGTGCCTTCGGTGGTACTGCGGAACGTGCCTTTCGCAGCACCGTTCGTCAGCCGAGGCGGGCAGACGATCGTCCAGTCGAGTGGACTGCCGGCGATCAGTTCCTCCATCCGGCGGGCATCCGCGAACGACTCCCGAAGCAGCCGCTGGAGCAACGGTTTCACGAGGTACTTCGTCACCGGACCGTCGTTGCCCGTGTGAATCCCGGCCACGCTCACGACGACGTACCGCCGTACGCCGCCGTCCTGCATCGCCTGCGACGTGCTCCGGGCACTCGACGTCAGTACGTCGCTCGGGCCCTTCGGCCGTGGACCCAGCGCGGACAGTACGGCGTCGTGACCGGCGAGGACCGGGGCGATCGAGGACGGATCCATGACGTCGGCGGTCACCACCTCGGCCAGGCCACCGGCGACCCCGGCGCGGGCCGCGACCAGCCGGAGCTCCGGGAGCGGCACCTGCAGGGTCGAGCCCTCGCGGACGACGGCCGTGACCGTGTGCCCGGCCGCCACCGCTTGACGCACCAGCTCGGTCCCGATCCGCCCGGACGCTCCGAACACCACCAGCTTCATCGTCAACCCCTCCAGGTTAGTAAACACTCACTCACCATGGTTAGTGAACACTCACCAACCTGTCAAGGTAGGGTGCGGGCGTGGGCACCCGAGACGAGATCCTGGACGCGGCCGCGGACGTGCTGCGGACCCAGGGATACGCGCGGGCCACCACCCGGTCGATCGCGCAGTCCGCCGGGTACTCCGAGGCCGCGCTCTACAAGCACTTCGCCGACAAGTCCGCGATCCTGCTCGCGGTCCTGCACGAGCGGATGCCGACGCTGCCCGGTTCGCTGAAGGAACTGATCGGCAACCCGGGCAGCGGTACGGTGCGCGGCAACCTGACCCGGCTGGCCCGGACCGCGATCGACTTCTACGTCGAGGGTTTCCCGATCCTGGTCTCGCTGTTCTCGTCCCGCGAGCTACTGACCGCGCACCGGCTCCGCCTGCACGAGCTCAACGCCGGTCCACATCGCGCACAGGAAGGCCTGGTGCTGTACCTGCGGGAGGAGCAGAAGCTCGGGCGTATCCGGCGTACCGCCGATGTGCCCGCCGCGGCGGCGTTGCTGTTCGGGGCGTGCTTCCAGCGCGGGTTCGAGGTGAACTTCAGCGGTACGACGCCGTCGGACGCGGAGACCGCCCGGTACGCCGCGGCCCTCACCAAGACGCTCTACGAATCGCTACGGCCGGCGACGGCCGTCCAGTCCGACGGTTGACACCCGCGCGATCAGCGCCCGCGGGGTGTATCGCGCGGCCGCCGCGATCAGCTTGTACCGGCGGCTCGGGATCGAGATCGCCTTGCCGCGCATCAGGTCCTTCCAGGCCGCGTCGACCAGTTCGGTCGCGTCCAGCCACAGGAAGGACGGGATGACCGACTTGTCCATCTCCATCCGCTCGTGGAACTCGGTGTGCACGAACCCCGGGCACAACGCCATCACCGCGACGCCCTTGGCATGCAGCCCGGTCGCCAACCCGGCGGAGAAGCTCGTCACCCAGGCCTTGTGCGCGCTGTAGATGTTCCGCTGCAGGAATCCGGCGATCGAGGACACGTTGATCACCGCGCCCGAGCCGCGTTCGATCATCGGGAGGATCGCGGCGTGCGTGAGCCGCAGTACGACGCGAACCAGCAGGTCGAGCTGCTTCTCCTCGACGTCGACCGGGTTCTCCCAGAAGGGCTTCTTCTGCCCGAAGCCGGCGTTGTTCACCAGTACCTCGATCGGCCCGGTCCGGAAGCGTTCCTCGACCCGGGCCAGCTCGTCCCGGTCGGTCAGGTCCGCGGCCAGCACCTCGCACTCGACGCCGTGCAGCCGCGCGATGTCGGCCGCGACCTCCTTCAGCCGTGCCTCGTCCCGGGAAACCAGCACGAGGTCGTACCCCTCGACCGCCAGCTTCTCCGCGAACGCCCGACCGATCCCGGTCGCCGGCCCGGTCACGAGCGCAGTCGGCATGCTCCAGCCCTCCGTCGATGACGCCACCAGTGTGTCACTTACCTTGGCAGGATGCTGGCAGACATCGACACCTGCCGCCCCGGTGCTGGGCGCCGTACTGGCGGAGCTGCCGGGGCGGCGGTACGTCTACTCGAACGGGTCGGCGTACCACGCGGAGCAGGTGCTCACCCGGCTCGGGCCTTCTTCGGGAAAACGTCTGATGACTCACGCGCGTGACGCGGCCGAGTAGGCGGAAGGTGGCGGATGTGACCAGGAGTGGTCTGAGGACTTACGCTTCGGGGGGAGGTGAGGGGATGGCTGCTACGGACAAGGCGCTGGCCGGGTTGCGGCAGATGATCGCGTCCGGGGAGCTCGGGCCGGGGGCGAAGTTCCCGCCCGAGCCGGAGTTGTGCGACCACCTGGGGGTGTCCCGGAGCTCGTTGCGGGAGGCGGTCCGGTCGCTCGGCGCGCTCGGCGTGATCGAGTCCCGGCACGGCTCGGGGACGTACGTCTCGGCGCTCGACCCGGCAGCGATCATCAGCCGGTTCTCGCTGTCGGTCGAGCTGATCCCGCTCGAAGGCGTCCTGGAACTGCTGGAGGTACGCCGGGTCCTCGAGTCGCACGCCACCGCCGCCGCGGCCGCCCGCCAGGACCCGGACCTCGCCGAGCACCTCGGGAAGGTCCTCGACCAGCTGGAGTCGACCACCGAGGCGACCGAGATCCAGCACCTGGACGCCGAGTTCCACGGCCTGATCTGCAGCGCCGGCGGCAACCCGACCGTGACCGCGCTCACCGAGGTGATCCGCGGCCGTGGCGGGCACTACCGGATCTTCGAACCGGGCGCCGACTTCGACGCGATCAAACAGACCAGCGATCGCGGGCACCGCGCGATCCTGTCCGCGATCCTGACCCGCGACCCGGCCGCGGCCGCCACCGCCGCGTCCGCGCACATCGCCCAGACCGAGCTGTGGCTGCGCGCCCTCCGCCCGGAGCCGCGCCCCGCATGACCCACGAACCACGCCGACCCGACCTGGGCTCGCCCGCTCGAGGGGTGAAGTGGAGCCTGCGCCCCGCGACCGCCGCCGACCTCGAGGACCTGGCCGAGCTGCGCGCCGTCGTCATGCGCCCCGACCTGGAACGCCTCGGCCGGTACGACGACCACCGGGTCCGGCAGCGCCTCCGGGACGCGTACACCCCGGAGTACACGCGGATCATCGAGGTGGACGGCGTACTGGCAGGCTCGATCACGCTCCGTCCGGCCGCCGACGAGCTGTGGCTCGAGCACTTCTACCTCGACCCGCGGCGCCAGGGTCAGGGACTCGGAACCGCAGTCCTCAGAACCGTCCTGGACGGCACCGACGCGCCGGTCAGGCTGAAC
>NZ_DASRVN010000396.1:0-32219 GCF_035655035.1 Kribbella sp.
GCGGCACGGATCAGCGACCACAAGTGGGTACGGGTGCCGGCGACGTTCGTCGTCGAACTGTTCCGGGCCGTGCCGCTGCTGATCCTGATGTTCTTCTTCTACTACGGCAGCCTGCAGTTCAAGCTCGGCCTGACCCCGTTCTGGGCGGTCGTGCTCGGCCTGATGCTGTACAACGGCTCGGTGCTCGCGGAGATCTTCCGCGCCGGCATCGCCGCCGTACCGAAGGGTCAGCGCGAGGCGTCGTACGCGCTCGGCCTGCGAAAGAACCAGGTGGTGCGGCTGGTGCTGTTGCCGCAGGCAATCAGCGCGATGCTGCCCGCGATCGTCAGCCAGCTGGTGGTCCTGCTGAAGGACACCGCGCTCGGCTTCATCATCACCTACCCCGAGCTGCTGTACGTCGGCAAGCAGATGGGCGGGCGCCTTACCTACGGCTTCCCGTACCTCCCGACGTACTTCGTGATCGCGATCATCTACATCGGCCTGTGCTCAGTGCTGTCCCTGCTGGCCAAGTACCTCGAGGGCCGCTCACGCCGCCGCCGCAAGGTCACCGGCGGCCCGCCCCCACTACCCCTGACCAACGACCCGGGCCAGGGCGCCCCGATCTGACGAACGATTCCGACGAAGCGCTCGGCTGGAACCCTCCAGCCGAGCGCTTTTCGATTCGCTTGCTGCAATCGTGCAGTCAGCGCAACGTGTTGAACGAGTCGCGGATGATTTCCAGGGCCTCGGTGGCTTCGGCTTCGGTGAGGGTCATGGGTGGGGCCATGCGGAGGACGTTGCCGTAGAGGCCGCCCTTGCCGATCAGGAGGCCGCGGTTCTTGGTTTCCTGCTGGAGTTTGGTGGTGGCAGCCGGGTCGGGGGTGTTGTCGCCGGCTTTCACGATCTCGGCGGCGAGCATCAGGCCCTTGCCGCGGACGTCGCCGAGTTCGGGGTACTCGTCGGAGATGCCGCGCAGACCGTCGACCAACTGCGCGCCGCGCTTGGCGGCGTTCGCCTGCAGATCCTTGTCGAGCAGGTAGTCGATGGTCGCCTTCGCCGCCGCGGTCGAGATCGGGTTGCCGCCGAACGTGGACAGCGAGTTGGCCTTGATGCTGTCCATCAGGTCGCCACGCGCGACCACGCCACCGATCGCGAACCCGTTGCCGAGGCCCTTCGCGAACGTCATCGCGTCCGGAACGACGTTGTGCGCCTGGATGCCCCAGAAGTGCTCGCCGGTACGACCCCACCCGGTCTGCACCTCGTCGGAGATGAACAAGATCCCGTACTCGTCCAGGACCTCCTTGAACGCGGCGTACAGGCCGTCAGGCGGCGAGGAGAACCCGCCGACGCCCTGGATCGGCTCCGCGATCAAGCAGGCCACGTCGCCGGAGGTGGTCGTCTCGATGACCTCACGCAGGTCGTCGACGCACACCTTGATGTACTCCGCGTCCGGCAGCTCCCGGAACGGGCTGCGGTACCGGTACGCGCCCTGCACGTACTGCACGTTGACCGGCGACAGGCTGCTCGCGGACCAGCCGCGGTTGCCCGTGATCGCGACGGTGCCGAAAGCGCGGCCGTGGTACGAGTTGCGCATCGCCAGCACCTGGTTGGAGCGGCGGGCCTGGGTGGCGAGCAGCAGGGCCGTCTCGTTCGCCTCGGTACCGGAGTTCGCGAAGAAGACCTTCGCGTCCGGGATCCCGGACAGTTCGGCGATCTGCTCGGCCAGCTCGATCTGCTTGCGGATCAGGTACACCGTCGACGTGTGCGCGATCCCGGAGCCGAGCTGCTCGCGGACCGCGTCGGAGATCTCCGCGATGTCGTACCCGATCGCGTTGGTCAGGATGCCGGCGAAGAAGTCGAGGTAGGTGTTGCCCTCGCCGTCGGTGACCCGGCGGCCGGAACCCTGCACGATCTCGATCGGCTCCTCGTAGTACAACGCGAGCCAAGCCGGCATGACGGCCTTGTGACGCTCCCAGAGCTCCGCATGTGTCATGTCCAACCTTTACCTCAAGCGGCTGGGCACGTCCATTACCGTTCTCCCGTGACGTTGCCGAGCATCCCGCATGTGGACATCGAATCCCTGGAGCACTTCGACCGGCTGCTGGCGGCGGGTGCCGCCTCGATGGCCGGTTGGCGGGTCCAGTCGGTCGATCTGACCCGCCGTACGGCGGAGCTGCTCGGCCTGAAGCCGACCGGGTCGGTGTTCCTCGGCTGTGCGCTGGAGGAGCCGGCGGACGCCTGGGTACGCGACGGCGGCGGGCTCGTGTTCCCGGCGATCCCGGAGCTGCCGTTCGACGCGTACCGGGGGCGGCTGTACGACGCCGACGAGCTGTATGCGGGCCTGGAGCACGGCTACGACGCCACACCGGATGCGCAGATCTACGCCTGGTCCCGGCAGCACGACGAGAAGGGCGACACCGGCCGTACGCTCGCCGCTGCGCTGCACGACCACGCTATAGCTGACGCCTTGACGGAGCTGCCCGACGACAAGCCGTGGGTCGGCGTGATGGGCGGTCACGGCGTACTGCGCGGTTCCGCGGACTACCGCTCCGCCGTCCTGCTCGGCCGTACGCTGGCCCGCCGCGGCCGTGTGGTCGTCACAGGCGGCGGTCCGGGCGCGATGGAGGCCGCCAACCTCGGGGCCTCGCTAGCGGCGTACGACGATGCTGTGGTGGACCAGGTGTTGGGAAGACTCGCGGCTGTACCGTCCTTCCGCCCGTCGATCGCCGCGTGGGCTACAACTGGCCTGGACGTACGGCGAGAGTTCCCGGGGGACGGTGGCGTCTCCATCCCGACCTGGTTCTACGGCCACGAACCGCCGAACGTGTTCGCGTCCGCGATCGCGAAGTACTTCTCCAACGCTCAGCGTGAGGACGTGCTGCTCAGCCGTGCCCGTGGCGGCATCATCTACCTCCCAGGGGCCGCCGGCACCGTCCAGGAGGTCTTCCAGGCCGCCACGCCGAACTACTACGGCGACGCGGCCACCCAGATCCCACTGATCCTGGTCGACGTCGACCACTGGACCACCAAACTCCCCGTCTGGCCCCTGCTCCAGTCCCTCGCCACCACCCGCCCCATGTCGATCCACCTGGTCGCCACTATCGACGAGGCAGCCGAACTGGTCAGCTGAGGGTCTTCGTCAGCTTCACGTCCTCCTCTGCGAAGCCCAGGCGGCTGTAGAAGGCACGGGCGTTCGCGTTCGAGGCGCCTGTGTCGAGGGTGATGGCCGCCAGGCCCTGCTGCGTGGCGTGCTCGGCCATCGCGTCCATCAGCGCCCGTCCCACGCCGCGGCCTTCGTACTGCGCGGCGACCACCAGCTCGCCGACGTACAACTCGCTGTCGCCGGACCAGTGCGTGCGCAGCTCGCCGGAGACGAATCCGATGACGCCGTTCTCCTCGGCGACCAGCACGATCCGGCCGGGCTCACCCGACCGCGCCAGCGCCTCCACGACCCAGCCGGTGACGGCGGCGAGCACTCCCTCGGGTGATCGCCAAGGTGCGACCCCCTCGGCGAGGCGTGGCGCCAGCCCCAGAACCGCTGCGTGATCTCCGTCTTCGTACCGTCGTACCTTCATGTACTCAGTCTGCCGGTGGGCAGTCAGGCGACCTGGCGTGGTTTGAACTGCATGGGCGGATGCGCGTAGGCCTCCTGCGACTCGACGAGTTGCAGTTCGCGTTCGCCCGACTCGTGGGTGCGGGTGAGCAGCTCGAAGACGCTCGACGTGGTCCGTGCGAGTGCGTCCGCGAGATCGCCCGTACGGCGGTAGTGCGCCGTGAACAGCGCCGCCGTCACGTCACCCGAGCCGTTCGCCTTCATCGGGATGTACGGCGTCTGCACCAGCCACGCGCCGCTGTCGTCGACGGCCAGCATCTCGATCGTGCCGTCCTCCCGGTCGGGGCGCTCCACGCTCGTGACGAGCACCGTCCGCGGCCCGGTCGCGCGCGCCAGCTCCACCGACGCCAGCGTCGACTCGAGCGTGTCCGGCTCGGTACCGGTCAGGAAGCCCAGCTCGAACTGGTTGGGCGTGATGATGTCGGCCGCCGGAACCACCCGGTCGCGCAACAGCACCGGGATCGCGGGCGCGACGAAGCACCCGGACTTCGCGTTCCCCATCACCGGGTCGCACGAGTACACCGCCGCGGGGTTGGCCGCCTTCACCCGCTGCACCGCCTCGAGGATCACGTCCGCGATTCCCTCGCCGCCCTGGTACCCCGAGAGCACCACGTCGATCTGCGGCAGCACGCCGCGGTCCTCGATCCCGCGGAGCACCTCGCGGACGTCGTCCGGGCTGATCATCGGACCGCGCCACGCGCCGTAGCCGGTGTGGTTCGAGAAGTTCACCGTGTACACCGGCAGCACCTCGACACCGATGCGCTGCAGCGGAAACACCGCCGCCGAGTTACCCACGTGCCCGAACGCGACCGCCGACTGAATCGAGAGGATCTTCACCGCCCGATCATCCCATCGAGCCAGCTCGCGGCTTCGTCGAGGAAGGCGTCGACCTCGGACATGTCGTAGCCCTCGGTGAGGCGGACCGTCCGGAACTGCACCTCGCGGACCTCCTGTGCGGTCGCAGGACGGCTGACCGGCTGACCGTTCACCGTTGCCATCACCCGGTCGACGAGGTCGTCCACCTGGTCGACGGCGTACCCCTCACGCAGCCGTACCGGGGTGAACTGCGGCGCGACCCGCCCACCCGGGACCGGCACGCGTCCAGCCGGTGCGCTTGGTACACCTGGAATCCAGCGCTCTGCTTCGGCCAGGAACTTGTCGACCTCCTCGACCGCGTACCCGGGCCCGAGGAACGGCGTTCCGAAAGCAACACCGCGGATCTCGTCGGCGGTCACCTCCGGTCCGACCGCGCGTCGCTCGGCCGTGGCGACCAGCCGCTCGACGAACGCGTCGACCTGGGCGCAGTCGTAGCGCTGTCCCATCCGGCGGATGCGGAACTGTGGCCGGAGCATCAGGCCTTGCTCGCCGCGGCGAGCTGCCCGCAGGCGCCGTCGATCTCCTGACCGCGGGTGTCGCGCACGGTGACCGGCACCCCGCCGGCCTCCAGCCGACGGACGAACTCGCGCTCGTCGGCAGGGTCGGACGCGGTCCACTTCGAGCCGGGCGTCGGGTTCAGCGGGATCAGGTTGACGTGCACCCAGCCCCAGTCGCCGCGGGCGCGGAGTTTCTCGGCCAGCAGATCGGCGCGCCAGGCGTGGTCGTTGATGTCGCGGATCATCGCGTACTCGATCGAGACCCGGCGCTTGGTCTGCTCGGCGTACGACCAGGCCGCGTCCAGGACCTCGTCGACCTTCCAGCGGTTGTTGATCGGCACCAGCTCGTCGCGCAGCTCGTCGTCCGGCGCGTGCAGCGACAGCGCCAGCGTCACCGGGATCCCTTCGGTGGCGAGCTGGTTGATCCGCGGCACCAGGCCGACCGTCGACACGGTCACGCCACGCGCGGAGATCCCGAGCCCTTCCGGCGACGGATCCGTGAACCGGCGGACCGCGCCGATCACTGCCTTGTAGTTGGCCATCGGCTCGCCCATCCCCATGAAGACGATGTTCGAGACCCGGCCCGGACCGCCGGCGATCTCGCCGCGGGCCAGCGCCCGGGCGCCGTCGACGACCTGCTCGACGATCTCCGCGGTCGTCATGTTCCGGGTCAGGCCGCCCTGGCCGGTCGCGCAGAACGGGCAGGCCATCCCGCAGCCGGCTTGCGACGACACGCACATCGTCACGCGCCCCGGGTACCGCATCAGGACCGACTCGACCAGCGAGCCATCGAGCAGTTTCCACAGCGTCTTCCGGGTCTCGCCGTTGTCGCACTCCAGGTCCCGGACCCTGGTGAGCAGCGGCGGCATCAGCTCGCCGACCAACTTGTCGCGGGTCGCGGCCGGCAGGTCGGTCATCTCGGCCGGGTCGGACACCAGCCGGGAGAAGTAGTGGTTGGACAGCTGCTTGGCCCGGAACCCGGGCTCACCCAGCGCCTCGACCGCGGCACGCCGTTCCTCCCCGGACAGATCGGCCAGGTGCCGCGGCGGCTTCTTGGCACGGCGCGGCTCATCGAAAACAAGAGGCAGGGAGGTAGACATAACCGGCCTATTGTCGCCTGCCGCCCTGCCCCTTCACAAATTCACATCCACAGCGTGCTACGGATCACGCCGAGTATCCCTTCGGGGGTATCAGGGTGGCCAGCTGGTTGAAGGTCAGCCAGTACGTCGCGCTCGGGGCGAAACCGGCCGGGTCCGCGATCAGTACGGTCTGGTCGCTGTCGTCGTACCCGATCACGGTGAAGTAGTGGTAGATCGTGTAGTTCGGGTAGCCCGGTGGGTGGTTGTTGGCCGGGGCAACGATGTTGGCGACGATCGGGTAGTTGTTGCCGATGTCGAGCACGATGTCCCGCCAGAGCAGGTCGCGCTGCGCCTGGGTGGGCAGGTCGTCAGGCATCTCCTTGGTCTCGTACCAGCCGGTGCCGAGGTGGTTGTTCAGCACCCGTGTGACCTGCCCGATCCAGTCCGTGCCGTTGGTCGTGGTCGGCAGTTCGTCGGCCAACTGCTGCTGGCTGGGCGGCGAGATGCGGGCGGAGAGCGCGATCCGGGTGGCGGCCGGTGCGCACCAGTAGCCGGTCTGCTGGTACTGGAAGTCGATGTTCAGCGTCTTGACGCTCTGCGTCGAGTAGCCGAGCTTCGGCACCGGTTTGGCCGCGGCTTCGGTTGCTGCGACCGTATCGGGCGGGACGGTCGGCGGACCGGCGATGGCTGCGTTCGCCGGGAGAACCGCGGCGGCGAAGAGGGCGAGACCGCCGAGGGCGGCCTTGAACTTCGTCGTGGGAATCATGTCAGCTCCTCACTGGGACGACCGGGGCGGATCGTCCTGTGTTTGATGCTGACACACGACGCTTCATTGTGGTGAAAAAATCACCACATGTTTCGATCTCAGTGGAAAGGGTCGATGATTTCGCGGACCAGCCAGCGCACCGCACGCTCCGGGTACGGGCGCGGCAGCGACAGCACGATGTGGTCGAACCCGAGCCCGACGGCCTCCCGTACGATCGCCCGCGTCGCCGCCGGGTCGTCGTACGACACGATCTGCTGCAGCGAGCGGCTGATCGTCGCCGGGTCGCGCCCGATCCGCTCGCACTCCGCGTCGAGCCGGTGGATCCGGTCCGCGAGGGTGCCGAAGTCGGTGTGCGGTGGGCCGCTGATGTTCCACAGGTCGGCGTACTGCGCGACCAGCCGCAGCATCCGGTTGCCCCAGCCGCCGATCAGCAGCGGTGGACCGCCCTGCTGGATCGGCTTCGGCGCGTTCCGGTTGCGATCGAGGGTGTAGTACCGGCCGTGGAAGTCGAACTCCTCCTCGGTCCACATCCGGCGCAGGATCTCGATGGTCTCGCGGAGCCGGTCCACCCCCTCCCCCGGCGGTACGAGCGTCAACCCGTACGCGGCGTACTCCTCGATCGCGGGGTTCGGCCCCGGTACGCCGGTCAGCCCGGTCGACTGCTGCGTCCCGCCGGCGCCGAGGCCCATGATCAGGCGGCCGCCGGAGATCACGTCGAGCGTGCTGGCGATCTTGCCGAGGACGGCCGGCGGACGGATCCGGTTGCTGGTCACGAGCAGGCCGAGCCGGAGCCGGGTGGTCTGCGCGGCGAGCGCCGTCAGCAGCGTCCAGCCTTCCAGTACGTCGCCGTTCTTGGGGCCGGCGAGCGGGAGGAAGTGGTCCCACAGCCAGGCGTCGCGGATCTGCGGGAACTCGTCGGCCTCGAGCCAGACGCGCCGGATGTCGGCGTACGGAAGGTGCATCGGAGTGGTCTTCAGACCGAAGGTCGGTGGCATAATCATCAGGATAGCTGATGATCAGCAGCACTGACGATCAGTTCACCGGTAGATTTGACGGCATGGCTGATCGGCTCGGGTACCTGCTCAAACATGTCCTCGCACGGCTCACCGAGGCGCAGACCGAGGCGCTCGCACCGCACGGACTGAACGGGCGCGATCTGGCGGTGCTGTCCGCGGTCGCGTCCGGCGAACCGCTCTCCCAGCTCGAGGTCGCGGGCCGGCTGCGGGTGGACCGGACGTCGATCGGCGATCTGCTGGACGGGCTCGAAGAGCGTGGTTTCGTCGAACGCCGGCGGAGCGCGGAGGACCGGCGGCGGAATGTCGTCGTGCTCACTGATCTGGGCGAGTCGACCTTTGCGGCAGCCGAGCGCGTCCGGCTGGAGGTCGAGGGCTCGTTCTTGGCCCCGCTCAGCTCACCGGAGCGTTTCCGCGACGACCTGCGGCTGTTGCTGGGGGAATGAGGGCTCTCACAGGCCGGTTGAACTCTGCATGCTCTCCGTCCCGCTGTCAGTCCTGGACCGCTCTCGGACGCGCGTAGGCGAGTCGGAGGCGGAAACACTGCGTGCGACGGTTGAGGTGGCACAGCAGGTGGAAGAGCTTGGCTACAAGCGTTTCTGGGTCTCAGAGCACCACGGCGTGCCAGGAGTGGTCGGTTCGGCCCCCACGGTGCTGGCCGCGGCTGTTGCTGCTCGCACCGATCAGATCCGGGTCGGCACCGGTGGAGTGATGCTGCCGAACCACAAGCCGCTCGTCGTGGCAGAGCAGTTCGGCGTACTGGAGTCGCTGTACCCGGGCCGCATCGACATGGGCCTCGGGCGCTCCGTCGGCTTCACGAACGGCGTACGGCGGGCCCTCGGGGTGGAGAAGGACGCGGCGGACGACTTCAGCACCCAGGTCCAGGAACTGCTCGGCTACCTCGCCGGCACGTCGCCCGTCCACGCGCGACCCGACGGAGGGCTACGGATCCCGCCGTACATCCTCGCCGTCGGCGAAGGCGCCGCGATCGCTGCCGCTCTGGGCCTGCCTGTCGTGCTCGCCGCCCGCCCTGACTCGGTTGAGTTGCTGGAGAACTACCGAGCGACCTTCCAGCCGTCCGCCTGGGCGCCTGAGCCGTACGTGATCCTCGCCGTGACCGCAGCCGTCGCCGACTCCACCGAAGCCGCTCGGCAACTGTTGCTGCCCGAGGCCTGGGCCACCGCGTACTCGCGGACCCGTGGCGTGTTCCCGCCGCTGCAGGCCGACGTACCGGTCGAGCTGACGGCCCGCGAGCAGGAGTACTTCGACAACGCGCTCCGCGGCCAGATCTACGGCACCGCCGCCGAGGTCGACGAGGCGCTCACGGACCTGGTACGCCGTACCGCCGCCGACGAGCTGCTGATCACGACGAACACCTTCGACCGGGCCGCCCTGCTCGCGAACTACTCGGCGCTGGCGAAGCTCACCGGCTGATCCGGTCCTCGAGCCGCTTCCGGACGTCCGGCCACTCGTCGGCCAGGATCGAGAACACCACCGTGTCGCGGAACGAACCGTCCGCCTGCAGCATGTGCCGCCGCAGCACGCCCTCCCGGGTCGCGCCGAGCTTCGCGATCGCCGCCTGCGAACGGGTGTTCTTGGTACCCGTCTGGATCTTCACCCGGCCGAACCCGCAGGTCTCGAACGCGTGCTCCAGCAGGAGGAGCTTCGTCGCCGGGTTCACCGCGGTCCCCCAGACCGCCGGCGCGTAGCCGGTGAAGCCGAGGTGGATCCGCTCGTTCACCACGTCGACGTCGGCGAGGCTCGACGTACCGACAACCGTGCCGTCGGCAACCAGGCGCACCACGTACGCGAACCGCTTCTCCGCGGCCGGGATCCACTTCGCGCGCATCTCGTCCGCGCTCGCCGGCAACGCGGCAGGACCGCCGCCGAAGCCACCGGCGAACACCTGCTCGTTACCGATCGCGGCGTACAACTCGTCGATGTCGGACGCCTGCATCCGATCGAGACGGACGACGTCACCGATCAGCGGACGCCCATCAGGGGCAGTCGTCATGCTTTCACCAGCAGATGGAGTAGGAGCCAGACGATCGGGGCGGTCGCGAGCAGCGAGTCCAGGCGGTCCATCAGGCCGCCGTGGCCGGGCAGCAGGTTCGACATGTCCTTGATGCCCAGGTCGCGCTTGATCATCGACTCGCCCAGGTCACCGACCGTCGCGGTCAGGACCGCGACCGCACCGACGATCGCGCCGACCCACCAGTCACCGTGCAGCAGGAAGACCACCGCGGCGATCCCCGCGCCGATACAGGCCAGCGCCGAACCGGTGAAGCCCTCCCACGACTTCTTCGGGCTGATCGTCGGCGCCATCGGATGCTTGCCGAACAGCACCCCGGCCACGTACCCGCCGACGTCGCTGGCCACCGTGACGGCGAAGAACGTCACCACCCGGCCCGGACCGTCCGCGTCCGGCTGCGCCAGCAGGATCGCGAACCCGGCCAGCAGCGGCACGTACCCGATCAGGAACACCCCGGCGCTGACGTCCCGGACGAACCCGACCGATCCGCCCGGCATCCGCCAGAAGATCGTCCCCAGCACGGTGATCCCGAGCGCCACCAGCAGCGCCATCGGGCCACCGAAGTACGCCGCCACGAGCATCGCCGCGGTACCGACGAACAGCGGGACCTTCGGGATCACCGCACCGCCGGTCCGCAACGCCTTGATCATCTCGTCGACCGCGACCAGAACGGTCGCCAGCACGAGGACGACGAACAGCACCTTCTGCCAGTACAGCGATCCGAGGATCAGCGCGCCGAGCCCGACACCCACCGCGATCGCGGCCGGCAGATTGCGCCCGGCGCGGCTCGGGCTGGGACTCGGCGCGGGCGTGCTCTCGACGCCCATCACACCTCGAGCAGTTCGGCTTCCTTGTGCTTGAGCAGGTCGTCGATGGAGTCGACGTACTTCTTCGTCAACCCGTCGAGCCGCTTCTCAGCACTCTTGCCCTCGTCCTCGCCCGCATCGCCGTCCTTGACCGTCTTGTGCACCTGGTCCATGGCGTGCCGGCGGATGTTGCGGACCGAGACCTTGGCGTCCTCGGCCTTGGTCTTGGCGACTTTGATGTACTCCTTGCGCCGCTCCTCGGTCAGGGCCGGCAGCACGACCCGGATCACCGCGCCGTCGTTGCCCGGGTTCACCCCGAGGTCGGAGTCCCGGATCGCCTTCTCGATCGCGGCCATCGCGCCCTTGTCGTACGGCGAGATGAGCACGGTCCGGGGCTCCGGAACCTGGAAACCGGCCAGCTGCTGCAGCGGCGTCGGGGTGCCGTAGTAGTCGGCCAGGATGCCCGCGAACATCTGCGGGTGCGCGCGGCCGGTGCGGATCGCGGCGAAGTCGTCCTTCGCAACCTCCACGGCCTTCGCCATCTTCTGCTCGGCATCGCGGAGAGCCTCGTCGATCACGACATTCCTCGCTTCCTCTGGGCCGCCTCGGCGCGGCCACGTGTGTCCCGATCCTAGTCGTACGGCGCCTACAACCGGTTACCGGGGTTTTATTGCCCCCGGGAGACGACGGTACCGATCTTCTCGCCGTGGATGACCCGCTCGATGTTGCCCTCTTCGAGACCGAAGATCACGATCGGCAGCGCGTTGTCACGGGCCAGGCTGATCGCGGTGGCGTCGGCGACCCGGAGGCCGCGCGCCAGGAAGTCGTCGTACGACAACTGGTCGAACTTGACCGCGTCCGGGTTCTTCTTCGGGTCCGAGTCGTAGACGCCGTCCACGCCCTGCTTGCCCATCAGCAGCGCCTCGGCGCCGACCTCGAGCGCGCGCTGGGCGGCGACCGTGTCGGTGGAGAAGTACGGCATCCCGGAACCGGCGCCGAAGATCACCACGCGGCCCTTCTCCAGGTGCCGCTCGGCCTTGCGCGGGATGTACGGCTCGGCGACCTGGCCCATCGTGATCGCGGTCTGCACCCGCGTCTCGATGCCGAGCTTCTCCAGGAAGTCCTGCAGCGCCAGGCAGTTCATCACGGTGCCGAGCATGCCCATGTAGTCGGCCCGGTTCCGCTCCATGCCGCGCTGCTGGAGCTCGGCGCCGCGGAAGAAGTTGCCGCCGCCGACCACCACGGCGACCTGGACGCCGGCCCGGGCCACGTCGGCGATCTGCTTGGCGATCGAGTTCACCACGTCGGGGTCGACGCCGAGCTTGCCGCCGCCGAACACCTCACCCGACAGCTTCAGCAGCACCCGGTGATAAGCGGGCGAATACGGCGAAGAGGCCGGACTCGTCTCGGTTCCCTTGGTTTCCGTCACGATTCCGGCCTCCTCGATTCCTGCGGGTTTGCTCAGATCCTTCGCGGGATCAGGCGCCGACCTCGAAGCGGGCGAACCGCTTCACGGTCACACCGGCGTCGTCGAGCACGGCCTTCACGGTCTTCTTGTTCTCCGTGACCGACGGCTGCTCGAGCAGCACGACCTCCTTGAAGAAGCCGTTCACCCGGCCCTCGACGATCTTCGGCAGGGCGCCCTCGGGCTTGCCCTCCTCGCGGGCGGTCGCCTCGGCGATCCGCTTCTCGTTCTCGACAGTCTCGGCCGGGACCTCGTCGCGGGTGGTGTACAGCGGGCGCATCGCGGCGGCCTGCATGGCGGCACCGCGGGCGGCCTCGACGTTGTCGCCCTCGAACTCGACCAGGACACCGACCTGGGCCGGCAGGTCCGCGGCACGCTTGTGCATGTACGCGGTTACCTTGCCGTCGAAGACGGCGACCTTGCCGAGCTCCAGCTTCTCGCCGATGACGGCGGCCAGGGCCTCGATGTTCTCGGCCACCGACTTGCCGTCGGTGAGCTTCTCGTTCAGCAGGCCTTCGACGTCGCCGACCTTGCTCGCCGAAGCGTGCGCGACGATGTCGGCGGCGAGCTGCTGGAACTGCTCGTTCTTCGCGACGAAGTCGGTCTCGCAGTTCAGCTGGACCAGCGCGTTCTCGGCCGCGGCGACCAGGCCGTTGGTGGCGGACCGCTCGGCGCCGCGCTTCTGGGCCTTGGCCGCGCCGTGGATGCGCAGCTCCTCGATCGCCTTCTCGAAGTCGCCGTCGGTTGCCTCGAGCGCCTTCTTCGCATCCATCATGCCCGCGCCGGTGGTGTCGCGGAGCTTCTTCACGTCAGCGGCGGTGTAGTTCGCCATTCCTCGTTCTCTCGTCTTCTCGATGCGGCTGGATGGGCGGGGCTGTCTGGTACCCGCGGGCCGTGCGGCCCGGTTCGTGCGGCCTGCACGGCATCCGCAGCGGTGGTGCCGCCCGGCGCTGAACCGGGCGGCACCCGTGGCTGTCAGGCCTCGTCGGCCTTCGGGGCCTCGGCGGCCGGGGCCTCCTCGGCAGCCGGAGTGGCCTCAGCCGGGGTCTCCTCAGCAGCCGGGGTCTCCTCGGCGGCCGGGGTCTCCTCGACAGCGGGGGTCTCCTCAGCAGCCGGAGTGGCCTCCGCGGCCGGAGCCTCAGTGGTCGCCTCGGCAGCCGGCGCTGCTTCGGTCTTGGCCTCGGCGGCCTTGCCGTTCTGGCTCTCCAGCAGCTCCCGCTCCCAGGCGGCCAGCGGCTCTTCCGCGCCCAGCTCCTCGCCGGCGGCGGCGGAGCCCTGGCCGGAGCGGCCCATCAGACCGTCCGCGACGGCGTCGGCGACGACCCGGGTGAGCAGGCCGACCGAACGGATCGCGTCGTCGTTCCCCGGAATCGGGTAGTCGACCTCGTCCGGGTCGCAGTTGGTGTCGAGGATGCCGATGATCGGCAGCTTCAGCTTGCGCGCCTCGTCGACCGCGAGGTGCTCCTTCTTGGTGTCCACGATCCACACGGCGGCCGGAACCCGGGCCATGTCGCGGATACCGCCGAGGGTCTTGAGCAGCTTGTCGTGCTCGCGACGCTTCTGCAGCAGCTCCTTCTTGGTGACACCGGACGCGGCGACGTCGTCGAAGTCGATGAGCTCGAGCTCCTTCAGACGCTGGAGCCGCTTGTTCACGGTCTGGAAGTTGGTCAGCATGCCGCCCAGCCAGCGCTGGTTCACGTACGGCATCCCGACGCGGGTCGCCTGCTCGGCGATCGCTTCCTGCGCCTGCTTCTTGGTACCGACGAACAGGATCGCGCCGCCGGACGCCACCGTGCTGCGGACGAACTCGTACGCCCGGTCGATGTACGACAGCGACTGCTGCAGGTCGATGATGTAGATGCCGTTGCGCTCGGTGAGGATGTAGCGCTTCATCTTCGGGTTCCAGCGGCGGGTCTGGTGCCCGAAGTGCACGCCGCTCTCGAGCAGCTGCTTCATGGTTACTACGGCCATGATTGTGTAGGTCTCCTGTCACGCTTTCCCGACCGTACTTCGGGGTCAGCGCGTCTCTCGGTTGTCTCACGGCGAACCGGGTGGTGCGCCGCGCCTGATGCCCGTCGCGCCGATCCACCCGGAGCTGGCTCCGGGACCGAGGAACGTCACAGTTTGTGCGGGCATGCGTAGTCGTCCCACCTAGATGGGACGCCACCGGAAGTGTACGTGACCGCCTGCCCGTAACGCGAACCGGCCCTGGTTGTCCACAGTCTCCGGATTCACGCCCGATCCGCACCCGGAAACGGGCACTTTCTCCGGCATGACCATCGCTGTCCTCGCCCCAGCCCCTCCCCCGGCCGCACCCACCTCCGGCTGGCCACTGGACCCCCGCCCGGAGATCGTCCGCGGCTTCGAGCTCCCACCGAAACCCTGGCTCCCCGGCCACCGCGGCGTCGACCTCGCCGGCCGCCCCGGCCAAGCCGTCCTGGCCGCCACCCCAGGCACGATCACGTACGCCGGACCGGTCGCCGGCCGCGGCGTCGTCACGATTACGTACGGCGCCCGCCGTACGACGTACGAACCCGTCGTCGCCGAGGTACCGGTGGGCACCTCCGTCCGCACCGGCACCGTCATCGGCCGCCTGTCCACCGTGGGCTCGCACTGCCTGCCGAGGGCCTGCCTGCACTGGGGTCTGCTCCAGGCCAAGCAGTACCTCGACCCTCTGACCCTGCTCGGGAGCCGCCCGGTCCGGCTGCTCCCGCTCACCGCGCAACCCACACCAGCCGCGGCGCCCCCGACCGTGGCACCAGCCGAACCTGCGCGGATCGGCGACGCCACCTACCGGAACCGACGGGCGGCGAAGCTCGTCATCGCCGCCACCGGCGCTCTGGCACTGGCCGCCGGCTTGCTGGCCAGACGCCCGTGAGTCCTACGCGTGCGGCAGGTTCAGCTGCCACGACACCCCGAACCGGTCGTTCACCCAGCCGAACTTCTTGCTGAACCCGTAGTCCCCCAGTGGCATCAACGCGCCACCACCCTCGACCAGCGCGTTGTACAGCCGCTCCAGCTCGGCCTCGTCCGCACAGTCCACGAACAACGACACCGAAGGCGTGAAGGTGAACCCATGATGCACGTAGCTGTCGCTGCACATGAACTGCTGCCCGGCCAGCCGGAACACCGCGGTCATCACCGATCCCTCAGGACCGGGCCCCTCGGCGCCGTACTTGTGCATCGCGACGATCTCGGCGTCCTTGAACAGCGAGAGGTAGAAGGTCATCGCCTCCTCCGCGGCCCCCTCGAACATCAGGAACGTCTTGATCTGCTGCTCGGCCATCGCTCATCTCCTAAAGTCACAACTTATATAAGTCATGACTGTAGCACTAGCTCAGCTCCCCGGGACCCGGGCCTGCCACGCGTCCTCGTCCCGCGAACGGCGCTCGACGCCGGCCGGGAGCTTGTTCCTGGCCAGATCGGTCAGCGTGGTGTTCTCGAGCACGTCCCGCAGGCTGGCCCGCGCCGCGATCCAGACCCGCTGCAGGACCACCGCGTGCTCGTTGTACGTGACGCTCTCCGGCCGGACACCCGAGATGCTCACGATCGGGCCGTCGACCGCCCGCATCACGTCGGCGACGGAGATCTCGTTCGGGTCGACCGCGAGCCGCCATCCACCGGACTGCCCACGCTGGCTGGACAGCACGCCGGCCCGGCGCAGGTCGGCGAGGATCCCCTGCAGGAACCCGTGCGGAATGCCCTGCGCCCGGCTCAGTTCCTCGGCCGACACCACCGAATGGTCGTTGGCCACCCACCGCTGGGTGATCTCGATCAGAGCTCGCAACGCATAGTCAGACTTCGCCGAAACCCGCATGTCCCGCAGTCTGCCGTATTCCGGCACCCGCCCGCCGCATTCCGCACGCACAACCCGGCCGGCGTCTCGCTCGACAGCGCCCCATTCCGGTCAGGCTCTGGGATGCGCCTGCTGGTACGCCTGCCGCAGCCGGTCGGTGGACACATGGGTGTAAATCTGGGTGGTCGCCAGCGATGCGTGACCGAGCAGCTCCTGCACGCTGCGCAGATCCGCTCCGCCTTCCAGCAGATGTGTGGCCGCGGTGTGCCGGAGACCGTGCGGCGCGAGGTCCGTGTCCACGACGGCGACCCGCTGGTGCACCATCCGCCGTACCGTCCGCTGATCGATCCGGCCGCCGCGCGCCCCGAGGAACGCCGCCGGTCCGCTCCCCTCGCGTACCAGCTTCGGCCGGGCCTCGGCCAGCCACCGCTCGATCGCCTGCGCGGCCGGTACGCCGTACGGCACCGACCGCTCCTTCCGCCCCTTGCCGAACACCCGTACGACGCGGCGCGAGCGGTCGATGTCGTCGACGTCGAGCGCGCACAGCTCGCCGACGCGGATCCCGGTTGCGTACAGCAACTCCATGATCGCGAGGTCGCGGAGCCCGACCGGACTGCCGTCGTCCGCGGCGACCGCGGCGGCGTCGAGCACCGTGCGGGTGTCGGCCTGGCCGAGCACCCCCGGAAGCGTCTTGTGCGCCTTCGGGCTGGCGAGCAACGCTCCGGGATCCGTACTGATCCTGCCGGTCCGCTGCGCCCAGCTGGTGAACACCCTTGCGGCCGCGGCCCGGCGGGCCATCGTGCTGCGGGATTTCCCCAGACTTTGCTGCTTGGCCAACCAGGACCGCAGACCCCGGATATCCAGCCCTTCGAGATCATCGTGACCAAGCCGAATCAAATGTTCGAGTAAATCCGCCACGTCTCCGATGTAGGCTCTCACCGAGTGAGTGCTGAGGTCTCTTTCCGCCGTCAGATGCCTTTCGTAGTCAGCGAGTAACACAGCGAAACCTTCCGGCCAGGAACGGTTTCCGCTGACTTCGTCCGGCGTCATACCCCGACGATGCGTGAGGCGGCCCGGCACTGCAAGCCACCGCGCGGGGGCCGGGAAAAGGAGGTCTGGTCGATAGCCCAACGGTCGACTACTGTTCGGCCCGATTGCCCTAGTAGCAACGGAGGCACCCCTGACCATGGCCCCCTCAGCGAACGGACAGACCGTAGGCCGGCGTTTGCCGGTCGAGTCGGCGTTCACTCGAGTCGAGGACGCACGGCACCGTCTGCCGCGGCTGTTCGGTCGTCGCGACCTGGTTGTACTCGGCCTGGGCGTGATGATCGGCTCCGGCATCTTCAGCATCAGCGGCGTTCAAGCGGCGAACGTGTCCGGACCGGCAGTGATCCTGTCGTTCGTGATCGCCGCGATCGTCTGCCTGCTGGCCGCGGCCTGTTACGCCGAACTGTCGTCCACGATCCCGGTCTCGGGCAGTGCGTACACGTTCAGCTACGTAACGTTCGGCGAGATGTGGGCATGGCTGGTCGGCTGGGCACTCGTCCTCGAGCTCGTCACCGCGGCGGCGATCGTCGCCCGCGTCTGGTCGGCGTACTTCCTGGCCACCCTGGACGGGTTCGGAGTCACGCTGCCGAGTGGTATCGCGCAGTTCTTCGGGCCTGAAGCCAAGGTGAACCTGGTCGCCCCGTTGCTGCTGCTGATCCTCACCGCGCTGATCGTGACCGGCACCAAGCTGTCGTCGCGGGTGCTGACGATCGTCGTGATCGCGAAGGTCGCGGTGATTCTGCTGGTCGTGGTCGTCGGCGCGACCCATATCAAGATGGAGAACTACCACCCGTTCGTGCCACCGGCCCGGGCCGCACCCGCGATGGCGGATCCCACGGTGCTGGGCTGGATCCTCGACACCTCGTTCGGCTCGTTCGGGATGATGGGCATCTTCACGGCCGCGAGCACGATCGTGTTCGCCTACATCGGTTTCGACCTGATCGCGACCGCATCCGAGGACGCCCGCAGCCCGCGCAAGACCGTGCCGCAGGGCATGCTGCTCGGCGTCGGAGCCGTGACGATCCTCTACATCGCGATGGCCGTTGTCCTGGTCGGCATGCGCCCGTACGGCCAGCTCGGCGGCAAGGCCCCGGTCTCCGAGGCACTCGCCTCGGTCGGCGTCGGCTGGGCCGCGAACGTCGTCAACGTCGGCGCACTGCTCGCGTTGATGACCGTGATCATGGTGGTTCTGATCGCGCAGAGCCGCGTGCTGTTCAACATGGGCCGTGACGGTCTGCTCCCGAAGAGCCTCGGCCGGGTCAGCCGCGTGTACTCCTCCCCCGCGCGCGCCGCGGCCGCCGCCGGCGTCGCCGCGCTCGTGCTCACGCTGTACCCGAAGGTCCTCGACCTCGAAGAGCTGTTGGTCATCGGCGCCCTGTTCTGCTTCGCCTTCTGCGCCGTCGGCGTACTCCGCCTGCGCCGCACAGAGCCCAACCTCGAGCGCGGCTTCCGGGTCCCGATGGTCCCGCTGATCCCCCTGCTCTCGCTGGCGGCGACCGTCTGGCTGATGCTGAACATGAAGACCGGCACCTGGGTCAAGTTCCTGGTCTGGATGGCCATCGGCATCGCGATCTACGGCCTCTACGGCCGCTGGCACAGCCGCCTCGCCAACGAGGACAGCTGGGACTTCGACCTCGGCGACACCGACCCCGGCACCGGCGGCCTCCAACCCATCCGCGACCACACCGAACTCCGCGCCATCCGCACCCCACCCGACCAACAACCCCCCAAATCCAACCGCGGCAAACACATGCGCAACTAGCGCTGCATCAACACGGAGCGGGCAGGTCATCGGTAGGCCCCGCTGACGCACAAAGCGGCGTACTCTCGTCCGAGCTCGGGAACGCCGCCGGTCGGTTCTGAGGCTGCGGAAGCCTGGCTGTCGATGGCCCGACGCGACTCCCCTCCGTCTGCCAAACTTCCGGTGTGGACGAGCAGGAACTGGATGGCGGCATCGCGAACGCGGGCCAGGTTGTCCGTGTCGGTCCGCATGTTCTTCGTCCTTCGAGTCCGCACTCGGGTTCGGTTCACGCCTTCCTGCGGGCGGTGAAAGAGGCAGGATTCGAGGGCGCCCCGACACCGGTCGGCATCGACGAGGACGGCCGAGAGCGCCTGGTGTTCATCGATGGCGAGGTCCCAGTAGCGCCCTATCCGGACTGGAGCCAGTCCGGCTCCGCGCTCGCGTCCATCGCCAGGCTGCTGCGCAGGCTGCACGATGCCGCGCGTGAGTTCGACCCTCAGGGTCTGAGCTGGAACGACAGTCTGGCTGACCCTGCGGGCGGGACGCTGGTGTGCCACAACGACGTGGAGCTCTCGAACGTCGTCTTCCGTGACGGCATCGCCGTTGCGCTGCTCGACTTCGAGTTCGCCGCCCCTGGCCGCGCCGTCTACGATCTCGCCCAGTTCGCCCGCCTCTGTGTACCGATCGAGGACGACTTCGACCAAGACCGGATCGGCTGGCTGCCCGCCGACCGGGCTGCACGGTTACGAATCATCGCCGACGCCTACGGACTGGACCGGGACGGCCGTGCAGAACTGCTCACCGCCATCAACGATGCCCTCGCTCGCATCGAAGCAGCCGCGCGGCGGAGTATCGATACGGGCGGCTCGGGCACCGTCGCGATGATGAACCGGAGGGGCGGCATCGAGAAGTTCGACCGCCGGCGCCGCTGGTGGACCATCCACTACGACCAATTCGCCGCCGCCCTTCTTTGACCAGGCCCTGTTCCGTCTACGCGCGCACCCTCTGGAGTAGGTCGTTTCGTACCGCGCCAGGCTGCGTAGGGGAGGCAGTCGGGTCGGCTGATCTGAAGCCGATGGCCAACTGTCGTTTGGGGAGGGATCGCTGATTGCGAGTGGACCGTTGTCGTCGAGCGTGACGGGCAGGAACTGACGCCAGCGCACGTAGGCGCCGATGGCGCTGTCGTGGGCCAGGGTGACCGGCGTAGTCGCTGCCGTCGAGGACTTCGGCCTTCGCCAGCGGCTGTAGCTGTCGGAGAGGCAGCTCGAGGTCGATCCGACCGCGGTCTGGACCACGAACAGTCCCGGCCGGGAACCGCCGCTGGAGCCAGCGCGGGAAAGGCGAGGAACTCCGCCCGGCGCTTCCAGGGAAGGATCCGGTGGGCACCTGCCCGGATGCCTGGTCGAGTGCGGCCCGCACGTGGTGGACCCCGCCGGCGCGGTTGAAGGCGGCAGCAAACCGATTCAGCTTGCCGGGCAGGTACCAGCCGTCCCCCGGCGCGGCTGAAGGCGGCAGCAAACCGATTCAGCTTGCCGGCCGGGTACCAGCCGTCCCCCGGCGCGGTTGAAGGCGGCAGCAAACCGATTCGGCCTGCCGGGCGGGTACCAGCCCTTCCCATGACGCGGCTGCCGGGTCAGCGGCCGGACTTATCGCCGCAGATCGCCCGCCCGTGATGCGGTGGGTGATCGTACAGACCGAGGATCCGGTCTCCTGCACCGCGAACTCCGGATCGCATGAGTGCTTCCAGGGTTTGGGTGTTCCGCCAGCTGATCCTCAATCGTGTCAGCACCCGCTGGATCGTCTGGTAGCTGGCCGTGATGCTCTTGGTCGCCGGACTCCACGTTGGTGCAGCACTAGCTTGGTGTTGTGGGTGGAAGGCGCCAGCCGGTGTCGGTTTGGGTTACCAGGGTCATGGTGGCGAGGGTTTGTAGGCAGCGTTCGGTGGTGGGGATGTCGAGGCCGGCGGTGGTGGCTATTCGTCGCGTAGGCACCGGGGTGTGGACCGGGACCGCGTCGAGGATGCGTTGGAGGTCTACGTTGAGGGTGTCGGTGACGGTTTGCGGGGCTCGCGGGGCTGGGGTCAGGCCGGTGCCGAACGGGGAGATTGCCTCGATGATGTCGGCGACGTTGGTGGCCAGTACTGCGTTGCGTTCGCGGACGAGGAGGTGGCTGCCCGCGGACATGCGGGAGGTGACTGGGCCGGGGACGGCGAGGACTGTGCGGCCGCATTGTTCGGCCCAGCCGGCGGTGTTCAGTGCGCCGCTGCGAATGGCGGCCTCGATGACTACGGTGCCCTGGGCAACTGCGGCGATCAGGCGGTTGCGTGCGAGGAAGCGGAGCTTTGTCGGTGCGCAGCCAGGTGGGAGCTCGGCGACGACGATGCCGTCCTCGGCGATGCGGCTGAGGAGCGCCGCGTTGCGTTTCGGGTAGCTGACGTCGACTCCGCAGGCGAGGACCGCGATTGTGAGGCCTGCGGCGGACAGGGCACCGCGGTGTGCGGCGGCGTCGATGCCGTAGGCGCCACCGGAGACGATCGTGACGCCGTTGTCCGCCAGGCCGGAGGAGAGCTCGGCGGCGACGTGTTCGCCGTACGACGAGCAGGCGCGGGAGCCGACCATTGCGACCGAACGGGACACGGCGTGACGGAGGTTCGCCCGGCCGCGGACCCAGAGGCCGAACGGTACGCCGGCGCGGCGGGACAGCTGGCCTGCCTCGTACAGGACGTCGACCTGCTCCGGCCACTCGTCGTCGCCGGGGATCACGAAGCGCGCGCCCGCGGCGGTGGCGCGTTCCAGATCCCGGTGTGGGTCGACCGTGGCGAGGCGGGTGGACCAGCGCTCGTACTCGGGGCTGTTGTGCTGGAGGCGGTCCCAGATCTCCTGCGCGGTGAGCCCATCGAAGGCCTTCAGGGCGGCGAGATCTCCCGGCTCGATGACGCGCGACAGGCCGACGCGGGCCAGGCGCTCCTGGTCTCCGTTGCCATCAGCAACCACCGTGGTCGTCCCGGGGCCGAATCCACCGCCGCCGCTCCCTCCGGAGCCGGCTTCACCGGAGCCGAGGGTGCTGCACCGTCGCACGACCGGCCCGGACTCAGAGGTCGCGGGCACAGTTCCGCCGGGCACCGTTGCGCCGGGCACCGATGCGCCGGGCACCGATGCGCCGGGCACCGTTGCGCCAGGGACGGTTCCGCCAGGGACGGTTCCGCCAGGCACCGTTGCGCCAGGGACGGTTGCGCTGGGCGCGGTTGCGCCAGGGACGGTTGCGCCGGGGACGGTTGCGCCAGGGACGGTTGCGCCGGGGACGGTTGCGCCGGGGACGGTTGCGCCGGGGACGGTTGCGCTGGGCGCGGTTGCGCCGGGGACGGTTGCGCTGGGCGCGGTTGCGCCAGGTGCGATCGACGAGAGCATGGTCATGGGGCTTGTCCTTTGAGGGGGCGGGCGTCCGCGAGGGGTGTCAGGGTGTGGCCGGAGCGGAGTTGGAAGGCTTCGTGGGTCTGGTCGACCGTCGGGGTGTCGCGGGCGGCCAGGTCGGCGAGCGTCCAGGCGAGCGCTAGGGATCAGCTCTAGCGGAAAAGACAGGCCCGCCCAGAGATGCTGCTCCGGACGGGCCCTCGACCGGAAACAGAGGTTCCGACCGTGAGTGAAGTATCCAACGAAACCGGCAGCAACGACCTGCGGGTCATGCCCGGCACTCTCTACGCCGACCGCCCCGACGGCTCGTCACTGTTCCTGGACCGCATCAACGGCGTCGACCTGGGCGAGTGGCTGCGCGAGCGCGGCCTGAGCTTCATCGCGCCCGCCGCGCCGGTCGTCGTGCTGGTCGACCAGAGCGCGTCCCGCAGTACCGGCGAGTTCTGTGACCTCGTCGCCCTCGAGTACGGCGAGGAGCGGCCGCTCAAGGTCATCAGCGAGGCCATCGCCGCGTTGCAGATGACCTACGCTGCGCTGGTCGCCGCCGGGCAGGTCGACTTCGAGTCGAAGGACGATCAGTGAGCGCCGAACGGGTGGTCGTCACCCGCACGGAGATGCGGCAGGTCCTGGACGGCCTGAACGCCTGCATCGCCATCATCCAGTCGGTCCTCGACCGGCCGGTGCCGCGTCCGGTCGAGACTGACGCCAAGGGCTGGCCGATCCTGCCTGACCCGGAGGACAAGCCGTGATCGGGTTGACGATCCGCGTCTCGATGAACCTGGTCGAACTGATTCTCATCGTCGGCTTCGCGTTCGCGGCCGGCTTCTTCGCAGGCGCCTGGCGCCGCTAACCGGAAGGAACACCCATGTCCGCACCTATCCCGCCAACCCCACCGCAGACCGCCTGGCAGTCGCTCCCGGCCCCGATCCGCTTCGCTGTCTGGGTGTGGGCGATCGGCACCATCGCGATAGCTCTGGTCGGGTGGCTCGTCGCCGTACTGGTGTGGGGCCTGAACTGACCCCAGCAAGCGACAGAAACGCCCCTGGTGACCAGCCAGGGGCGTTTCTGTGTCAGCGGCCGCCTAGCGCTTGCTGCACGCTGCTGGCGTTGCCCGTGATCCGGAACTCCCTGCGCAGAACCTGGACGATCTTCTGCCCGGCGTCCTTCGCGTCGAGGGCGCCGTAGACGTTGACGTTGATGGTGACCGGCGCAGCAGAGCCGCCACCCACAGGGCTCCGCCGGACAGGCGTGCTCGGGAGCGCCGTGTCCGCCAGCTGCTGGGTGGCCCTGGCGACCGTGGGCAGCTTGCTGATCATGCCGCCTGCGAACCCGAGCGTCGCCATGCCGCCGTGCCACTCGAGCACCTTCGACGGGCTGTGAATCCCGAGCTTCTTCCTGATCGCGGCCACGATCTGGTTGGCGAGCTTCTGGGACGCGAGGTCCAGTGCCTTCGTCTTCGCCAGGAGGCCGTTCACGAGGCCCTGTGCGGCGTCGACACCGGCCTGGTAGAGGTTGGTGGCCGCCGTGTTCCCCAGGCCCGCAGACGCGGAGCTGATGTTCGCCTGCAGCCGGTTCAGCGTGTTGAACGTGTTCCCGCCGCCACTGAGCAGAGCACTCGCGATTGACCCACCCTGGTCGACGCCCGCCTCCGCGATCTGCTGGTACGTGGTCGAGTTCAGTCCCCGCTTCTTCAGGTTCGCGAGGTTGGCCGCGAACTGCTGCGTCTGGCGTAGCCGTTCGGTCATCTGGGCGATGATCCCGCCGGCCGTCAGTCCGGTGTCCGGCGCCTGCACGTTCGTGATGCTGTTGAAGCTCATGGCCGCGTCCGTGATCGACTTCTTGAAGTCGTTGCGGACCTGGAGCGCGGCAGCGAGCTTGGACTGTGCGGCCTTGAGCTGGGTGGCCGCGGCGGACCGCTTGCCGGCCAGGACCACCAGCGCCTTGGTCTCGGTGTTGAGGTAGCCGAAGAACCGGCCGCGTTCCTTCGCGGTGTCGATCCTCCCCGCCAGTGCCTCCAGGTTCCGTAGGTCCGCCCTGGACGCGGCGATCTTCTTCTGCAACGACGCGATCGACGCCTCCGCAGCGGTGTTACTTCTCTCGATGGAGGCGCGCTGCGACTGCTTCCCCGTGACCGGCCGGATGCGCTTCTCGGCGGCTGCCAGGGCGGTGCTGTAGGCGGCGATCTGCTTCTGGATGGCCTTCTCGGTGTCAGCGGACGTGAACGAGATGTTCAAGACCTTCGCCATGAGTGACGACATCGCCGACTGGACCGTCTTCGCCGACCCCAGGATGCCCCGGGCGAATCCCTGGTTCACGTACAGGGCGAGCTGGGCGAACACCTTCGACGGGGACGCGATGCCGAGGACGGACTTGGTCTTGTCGATCACGGCCTGCGCCAGTTCCGCCGCGGCGGACACCGCTGTGGGGACACCGCCACGCAGTCCGCCGGCGACTCCTGCGGCGATGCTGGCACCGACCGACATCGACGGCACCCGCGGGAGGATCGTGCCGTTCACGTTCGGCACCATCAGTTCCGGTCCGCGCTCGCCTACGACGTACGGCTGGCCCGCTGTCACCGGGCCGCCGACCGCACGACCGGGGATCCCGGTCTGGTGGCCGCCACCGACTCCTACTCCGCTGCTGCGGCTGCCGATCGTCGTGTACTTCGTCACCAGATTGCTCGTGATCGTGACGGTCTTCGATGCCGGGAGGCCGTTCAACATGCCGTTGACGGTCGCGATTCCGGACTTGGCGTTGGCGATGTCGGCCTGCAACTTGGCGCGCTTCGTCGCCGTCAGGTTCGGGTTCTTCAACGCCGCATTCGCCGCCGCCAGCTTGGCCTCGAGGTCCTGCTTGTCCGCCTGCAGCTTCGCGGTGCGCGAGACGTTCGGAATCCTGATCATCGCCGCCGCCATGGCTTCCGCCTGCGGCCGGGTGTAGCCCATCTGCTGCGCGAGACGGATGAACGAGGCACGCGTACCCTCCGCGGTCCTCGCCACCTGGACCTGGGACGCGTTGTTGTTCCGCATCGCGGCGGTCTGCTTGTTCGCGGCGTCGGCGACCGCGTTCAGCGCCGTCTGATTGTTCCTGCCCGCCTGGCTGGCGAGATCGTGCGTCCGGCCGTTGGTCTTCACCGCGGCGGTAGCGTCAGCGACAGACTGCGCATAACTGATCTGCGAGCCCGACAAGGACAGCAACAGGTTCGACTGCCGGAACAGGGCGTCGTTGGCGCGCTGGGTCGCCGCCCATTGGCGGTCGTAAGCCGTGGCGAGCAGGTACGCGGCAACGTTCGCCGCATGGGTCGCGGCGGCGACGTGCGTAGCGGACCCGGCCAAGCCGTCCACCGACTTGCCGGCCAGGGCCGCCTTGACCTGGGCGGCGTTGAGGCCCTGAGTGAACATCTGGGCGGCGTTACCCGTGAGACCGACCGCCGTGTTCGCCTTGGTGGCGGATCCGACCACCGCGTCGTACCCCTTGCCGATGACGGTGAACAGCGCATCGAAGGAGCCCTTCACCGGGTTCAGCTGGTCGGCGACACCATTGAAGGTGTTGAACCCGGTCGGCAGCTTCCTGACGAGCCGGTCGAGGTCGTTCAAGACGGTGATGGTCTTGATCGCGCTGTCCGCGACACCCCCGATGCCGGATGCGAGATCCTTCAAACCGTTCGGGTTCTTCTGTACCGAGCCGGCGAGCTCGATCAGCTTGTTCGACAGGTTGCCGATGATGTCCGGCAGAGCGCCGCCGAGCGACCTCAGCACGTCGCCGGCAGCCAGGCTGAGCGGCACCAGCGCCGGGCGGAGCCGCTCGAACGCCTGGCCCAGCTGGTTGCCGAAGGCAGTGAACGCAGGCGCCAGGGTCAGGAACGAGTCAGCCAGCGCGGGCTTCAGCGTCTGGAAGGTGCGCTGGGCGGTCGCGGCCATCGAGGTGAGTGTCGACTCGAACGGCTTGCTGATCAGCTTCGTGTCGGCGGACATGTTCGTCAGCGTCGTCCTCCAGGTCTTCTGGACCTGCTCGGACTTGGCCGCGAACACGACACCGAGCGCACCGAGGCCGACGCCGAACGCCGCAGTGATTCCGGCCGCGGCGATTGCACCGACTGCAGGCAAGGCGACAGCTACCGCACCACCCAGACCGGCGGCCACCGCAGGACCGAGCACCGGCGTCTTCAGCACGCCCTGGAGCCCAGCCATGAACCCCTGTCCACCGGCTTGTCCGGCGTCTACTGCCGCCTGCTCGACATCCTTGGCCGAGCCCGTGAACCAGTGCAGGATCCCCTTACCGGCGTTCTTACCCTCATCCTCCAGCGTCTTCGCGAGGTTCTTCGTCGCCTTCTGTGCGTCGTTCCCGGCCATCGCCGCACCGCGCCGCGCCTTCGACAGGGCGTTCTCCGCAGCGATGATCTGCGACGTCTTCGCGTTGGCGTTGTTGCGGACCTCGGACAGCTTCGCCTCGGCCTGGCGGACCTTGCCGAGCGCGTCGTCTTCCTTGTTGCGGGCGGCCGTCAGCTTCTCCGACGCCGCAGCGGCCTTCTCGCTGACCTTGATGGTCCGCGACATGGAATCGCCGGTCTTGTCGGCCGACCGGGCAACCTTGTCGAAGACCGCCGAAGCACCCAGGTCGCGGGCGACGATTTCGAAGGCCAACGTCGAATCAACCACGGTCCGTCCTCATTTCGTGTGCAAGATTGCCCGGCCCACGCAGGTCGGTCGGCCCCGACAAAGGGGAGGGCCCATTCGACTGACCTTCGATCCCACTGCCGGCATGAGCGACGCTGACGCGACGACCGGCAGTGGGTGACGTTGACGCAGGACGGGCAAGATTCACTGGAGCTTCATCGCCTCGATCAGCCGGAGCGCGGACCTTGCCGCACCCGTACGCTGCTGGTCCCGCCGGATGTTCGCCAAGATCCAGTCGCGGCGGGCGTCCGAATACCTGCCGTCCGGTGGCTGGCCCCACCGCCGCGGGAAGTCCCCACCGGATACGGCGTACTCGACGTTGCCGTTGCGCTGCTCGATAGCCATGACTTCCTCCTCAGTACCGGTGCCGGCGGATGGTGTCGTGCGCGTAGCTGCTGATGACGCTCAACGGCATCGACATACCCAGCGGGTAGACGTTCACGGTGTCGTTCTCCTCGTGCTGGACGGACGTGACCTCGGCCTGGATTGCGGGCGGTGCGGCGGCGTGGATCTCCCGCGCGGCCTGCAGGCCCGCGTTCGTGGCGGCGCCGTCCATCGCCACGGGGCTACCGAAGCGCCCGAAGTTCGCGGCCAGTTCGGCGGTCCGAGCCTGCAGGAACGCCGAGTTGCAGCGCGCCTGCAGGTCCTCGACCGCTTCCGCGTGCTCGGTGCGGCGGCGAGACTCGGCGGCGCGCTGCTCGGCCTCGGTACGGCGGCGGTACGCGGCGAGTTCGTAGGCGGCATCAACGCTCACGGATGGCCTGTCCTGGTAGTCCAGACTGACCTCGATACCCGTCAGACCCGACCACGCCTCGATCTCGGACTGAGACATCCGCTCCATCCCGAGATCTTCGAGCGGGACGCGGCAGCGGCATTCGTTTCGGCTCATGCCACTACCTTGATATTTACGGCGGATTTACGGCGAGGGGAGCACGCCAGGCACCTCGAGCGGGGCCTGCCACGACCCGCCGGGGATGGCAACGGCCCACCGCACAGCGAACAAGTGCCGTCCTGCATCAGCAGCGCGTCGGCAACCTGGCTCGGCACGTGAGCGAGCCCCGACCCCTCACGCACCAGCTCGCGGCCCAACCACCGCAGCAGAAGGATTGCGCGGCCGACCCGCAGATCCGGCGTCACGTTGCACCACCCGGCCTGGCGAGCCCCACCGCCTCGTCCACCAGGTGCTCGGCCAGATCCAGCGCATCGGCGTGCGCCCAGCCGCGCAGCTTCAACGCCGCCCGCAACCGGAGCCGCTGCAGCACGTTGAAATCCTGGTCGCGGTTTACCGGCACCAACTCGCTGAGCAAGCCCCGCAGCTGCGCCGTGTTCGCCGCCCCCGCCACCGGGTCACGGTCCACCCGCCGCGCCATGTTCAGCGCCGCCATCCCGCGGGCGTTCGACTCGTCGATGCCGTACGCCGCCAGGTGCGCTGCTGTGGCCCGTTCCACCTGGCCCTGCAGGTAGTCCGGTGCGCCGGCCAACTCGTCCTCCACAAGGCGCCGTAACAGCGCGCTAGGCGTCATTGTGCGGAGCTTCGCCAGGCTTTCGAACGAATCCTTCAAGCTCGCGGGGATCTTCGTGGCCAGCACGGCCAACTTCTCGTCAGTCATTCGGGTTTACCAATCGTGAGTGATGGGCCGGAGGCCCAAGGTGATAGCGATGGGTCAGAGGGCCCAAATGGAAAAACCCCAACCGGATCAGTCGTTTGATTCGTGACTGAATTACCAACATGCGCGGTCATCGTGCCTCCCGGTGGAGGTCCCGGTCGTTCCTCAACCCGCCGAGGATGGTCGCGCTTGCGAGCCCCCGGTTGACGAGGTCGCGAGCCAGCGACTCGGTGCTGTCGCGTCTCCGCTTCGGTGCGGTGGTGGCCGGCGGCGTACAGCAGATCTGGGCGTCCTCGAGCAGCTCGCCACAGCTCTGACAGCGCGGAACGGATCTCACGACGCCTCCTTGATCCTGCACTCGGGATGCGTGTCGAACCACGCGCCAGGTGCGATGGCATTGCCGCACACGCCGCACGACTTGCCGCCCGTTGATGGCCAGTCCTTCCCTGTCCTGTCCTGTCCCTTTGGGTTGGCGACTGGGTTGGCGACTGGGTTAGCGACTGGGTTAAGCGACTGGGTTTCTTCGGTCCATTGCTCACGCTTCGGCCGCCCGCCCTTCTTGCCGTTGGCACGGTTGGCTTCCTGCTGCTTGAGTACGTCCGCCTTGTCCCGCTGGTACGAGGCGTGGTGCCGGATGATGTAGGCGTCCCCGTCGTCGCTCCACCATCCGGCGGCGAGTAGCTCGTCGACCGCTCCTGGGTGTCTGGCGAATCGGCGTACGTCATCCTTGGGAAGCCGGCAGTTGAGGAGCTTCCTGTTGCTCCACACCAGACCTTCGGTATGGAGCCGGAATGCCTGGTCACCGAGGGTCCAGCAGTCATCGGCGTAGTCGTCACTGAGCTTCGTCCAGGTCATCGCTTCACCGCCCGTTCGCGGTAGATGGCGCCTGTCTCCTGAGCCAAGCAGCACAGGTCTCCGAGCTCCACCAGCGAGAGCACCCACCCGCGGCCGGCGCGTGACCACGGCGCCCGCGGCGCAATCTCGGCCACCAACGCGTCGTGGTTCTGGCCTGTGATGACGGCACGCCCGGCGGCCTCGTCGACGGTGGCCCAGATGACCACCCGGGCACTCACGATGCGTCCTGAGCGAGTCGGCAGGCTGGGTGACTCATCCATCCGGCAAGTACGTGGCGGGTATCCAGTGACTTCCGGCAGATGGCGCAGCCAAATCCGCCTGGATGGTCCGCCAGGACGTCGCGCACGAGCGAGCTCCAGGCCGCCTTCTGCCGCGAGTCCAGTTCTGTACTCATGCGGCCACCACCTCCGCCAGGACGGCCCACACCTCAGGCGAGATCTGGTCGTCGTCCGCGTCGAGCAGCAAGGCAGCATGGCGCCTGCACTGCAACGCAACGTGCGGGTCGATCGCGTCCCACTCGGCCGCGCGACGCAGCCAGTGGTCAGGCGTCTGCTGGTTCAGCAGGTCCTGCAGAAACGCCGCCAGGAACAATGCCGGGTCGACAGGTACGCCGTACACGGGTCGGCGCGGGGTACTGTAGACCCGTTGAGCGGCTTGGCGGCAGCTCTGCTTCGAGACCCCGGACTGGTCCCCGGGGTCTTGGTTTGTCCCCATCAGGCCGCCTCCGGCCCATCATGGAGCGACGGACGGAGCAGTGCGGCGAGCTGATCGCGTTGGGATGGCGTCAGCGCCGGAGCCGCTTCGACCAGCTTCTCGATGTGGTGCTCGACCGACGTGCGAGCACGCGCAGCCTTCAAGGCGCGCGCTTGGCGGAATTCGGGATCGGCAAGCTTGCCGGTACTTCGGGTCACGCAGACTCCCAGGAACGAGAAATCTGCGCCCCGGCTCAGATGAGTGAGAGCGCCTGCCGTCGGCTATGAGTCGCCGACGCCCGACTGTGGTAGCAGCTTACGGCATGTACGAGACATCCACCTGCGACTCGCCGAGAGCAGCTTTGGCAGCGAAGATCTTCTGCCAGACCTCACGAGGTTGCCGTGGGGTGCGATTGCAGACCGGGCATCGTTCGGGCTGAGTATTGGCGCCACGGCGCCACGACGGGTCCGCCTGGCGCCGATCGCGATCCCCGCCGATCGTCCAGATGCCGCCGGATGCACCGACCTCACCGAGACGCTTCGGCTCGTGTTGGCCGCGGTCGGTGCAGACGATGGTGATGGTCGGGGGGTAATTGCTCGGGGCAATCCTGCTCATCCCTGCCTCCACTCGATCTCGACGGTCTCCGGGTCGATGACGACCTCGCCATCGACGACGCGATAGCCGCGCACTCCCCGGCCCAGGGACGGGATGCGGATCGTCATGAGCAGATCGACAACAGCCCGTTGGCGGTCGACACCGAGCCCATTCCAGACCGCAGCAATGTCGTCGGCGGTCACCAGCGGTCCCAGCGCGTCGACACGGCCCGCGTCCACCAGTTGCGCCTCAACCCCGGTCAGCTTCTCCCGCAGGGCCTTGTCCCGGCGGGCGAGGGTCCGCTCATCGATGTCCAGGTTCGTAGCCAGCAGATCGATACGCCGGCGTAGCGCGTTCGCCTCGGCTCGCAGTTCGCCGACGTCGGGTCGGTCGCCGTCATGCAGCAGCTCGGCCGCGTCCTTGCGGGACAGCCGGGCCAGCATCACCCGGCTCACATACGCATCGATCACGTCGCCACGCCGGGAGATGTGCTTCATCGACTGGCAGCGGTAGATGGCGTACGGCTGCGTCGTCGCGGCCCCGCCTGCCTGCACCGTCAGTCCGCACGTTCCGCACAGCGCGACACCCGTCAGCAGGGCACGCGCGCCACCGGATGTACGCCGGTCTGGGTCGTCCATCAGATCCTGCGCAGCCCGCCAGGTCTCCTCACTGACCAACGGCTTCCACGTGGCAGGAACGAGGTCGCCGGTGTAGGCGCCCCACTTGTTCCTGGTCGCCGGTCCCGGCCGCAGGGCGGCGTACACCGGCTTCCGGAGCGCACGGGACAGTACCTGCCCGGTCCACCTGCCCGGCTCGTTGCTGTGCTCACCACGGCGATTCTGCGGCGTACTGATCCCGGCCTCACGCCACTCACGGGCGATCGCGGCCAGCGGCTTCCCGCTGAGCAGGTCGGCGTACGCGGCCCGGACGAGTTTCGCCTCATGCCGGTGCGGCTTCATGTCGCTGGTGTAGCCGAACGGCCGGCGCGAGCCCGTCCTCTGACCGTTCGTCGCGGCCTGCTCGGCTGCTCGCCGCTGGCGGTCGCTCTTCACCTCGATCTCGTTCCGTGCGACGCTCGCCAGAATCTCGGCAGCCAGACGGCCGGCCGGGGTCGACATGTCCATGTCGGAGCCTCGGCACAAGGCGATCGTGGTTCCCGCCTCCTGCGCGGCCTCGATCAGGGCCACGGTGTCACGCCGGTTGCGGGTGAGCCTGTCCAACGACCAGGCCACCACTGCTTCCACCTCGCGCGCCCGGATCATCTGCACGAGCCGATCGAACTGTGGACGCCGGGCCTTCCCGGACGCGGATGTGTCGTTCTCGGGCAGGACTTCGGCGATGATCCAACCCCGGCGCTCGACGAGCTGCTCGCAGTCCTCGCGCTGGCGGTCGATCCCCCGGCCCTCGCCGGTGTCATCTCTGGACATTCGCAGGTAGACGGCTGTTCTCATGTCCGCTAATGTAGCACCCAAGCGAGGCGAACCACTCGGTCGAAGCCACGAGCGGTCAGGCGCCCGGCCGTGTAGTGCGATTCGAGGAGACGCTGACTGGCGTCGTCGAGGGGATACTCACGACGCATGACCGGGCCGGGGATCTCGCTGTTCAAGGTCCAGGCCGTGCTGCGGTAGCGATGTGTCTGCCGGTCGCGGGCGGCTTGGACACGGGCCGCGACCA
>NZ_DASRVN010000397.1:0-6875 GCF_035655035.1 Kribbella sp.
CCCACCGCCAAACCACCCCACCCCCACCTTCCCCACCCCGGTGGTCGGCCGCCGCCCAATTCGCTTTCGCGGCTGCGATCGCGGCCGGGTCTCGGTCCAGGCCGACGTACCGCGCTCCGGGCTCGAGGTGATGAGCCTCCACCAGCAGCGTCCCAGCACCGCAGAACGGGTCGATTACCTGCTGCCCAGGCGCAAGCTTCGCCAGCCGCGCCATAGCAGCAGCAACAGGTGGATGCAGGCTGCCCGCGACGGTGTGCTGACGCCACGGACGCCGATGGAGCGGTACGGCGTACGGCCTCCGGGCCACCCACAACGTCTTCCCGTCCAGCACCACCCGCCACTCGGACCGCTCCTCCGGCGGCACCCGCCCACCACGCCGCGAGCAGTACCGCCCACCGGTCAACCGAGCGATCCGCTCCCCCACCAGATCCTCGACGTCGTACCGATTGAAGTTCCGCTCCCCCACGAACGACGCCGACACCGCAAACGCCCCACGTCCGCCCGGCACCTCCCGAACAGCAGCCCGCACCGCAGCCGCGACCCCGCCCTTGGCCCGCCCAGGATCCGGCCCCGCCCCGTACACAACGAACAAGTCGTCAGCCACCCGAGGCAGCGGCTCGACCATCCCGTCGACCACCACCTGCCGCTTGGACACCTCAACCACCCGACGCCCAGCAGCAGCGACCTCCTCCGCCACCAACCATTCCAACCCACCGACAACGCGCACCAAGACCAGCGCAGAACGCATGAAGAATCTCCCGGCAAGACCCCGGAAGCGACCAACCAGCCACTTCCGCGTCGCCGGCCAAGGGCAGAACGCCACACAACGGGCCGGCGGAACTAGCCCAGTCGGAAGAAGAAACTCTTCATGCCCGCGATCCTGGCACACCGGTGCCGGAGTACCCACCGATTTTCCGGGGTACAAACTCCAGCACCACCTTCTGCGCCCCCGGAGGTTGCTCGTGCCCGGACAGCTGTCCCGAATCGTCGGTCGAGCGCTGCTCGCCACCGCCCTGTTCGTTCCCCTCGCTCCCGCGCAGGCCGCTCCGCCACCGGCACCAACCCAGACGGCCGTCGTCCCCGACAGCCCACGCGGGGCGGAGGTTGTCGGGGTCAAGCAGGTCGCGGATCGGCTGACCGATCTGAGTGTTCGCTCCCAGGCGCTCGGTGGGCGGACCGTCAACGTTCGGTTGCTGACGCCGGACGGCTGGGATCCGGCCGATCGCAGTCAGCACTGGCCGACGTTCTGGCTGCTGCACGGGTGTTGTGGGGACTACACGTCCTGGTCCGGGACCGACATCGCGAAGATTCCGGGTCTGCGCAACGTACTCGTCGTGATGCCCGAGGCCGGGTGGAACGGGTGGTACAGCGACTGGTGGAACTACGGCGCCGGCGGTGACCCGGCCTGGGAGACCTTCCACACCGTCGAACTCGCGCACCTCCTCGAACACGACTGGGGCGCCAGCTCGAACCGCGTCGTGGCCGGCCTCTCGATGGGCGGCCAGGGAGCACTGCTGTACGCCGCCCGGCACCCTGGCATGTTCCGCGCGGTCGCGGCGTACTCCGGCTCCGCGCATCCGCTGCTCAACGACGAATCGGTGCACCGGATCATGGGCTTCTTCGCCGGCCAGGGCAACGACCCGCTCCGCGTCTGGGGAGATCCCGTCGCCCAACGCAGCATCTGGGAAGTCCACGACCCGTACTACCTGGCCCACCGGCTCAAGTCGCTACCGGTCTACCTCTCCTGCGGCGACGGTACGGCGGGCCCGTTCGACCCACCCGGCAAGACCGACGCCCTCGATTCCGACTTCAACCGCCAGAACCACGCCCTCGCCGCCGAACTCCAACGCGTCGGCGCGAAACACCTGACCACCAACTTCTACGGCCCGGGCACGCACGCCTGGCCCTACTGGCAACGAGAACTCCACGCCTCGCTGCCGATGCTGCTGCAGGCGCTTCAGAGGTAGGTCTGAGTGCTCGGGGGTGCGGATTCCATCCAGGCGAGGACGCCGGTGAGGGCCTCTTCGGTCATCGCGAAGTGGACGGTGCGGTCGTGGAGCTTGGTGTCCACGATGACGTGGCCGGCGTATGTGACCAGGGGCTCGTTGCCCATGGGACGGCGGGTGGTGACGCCGTCGAGCTGGCGGCGGTTGACGGTGAGTTTGGGCCACCAGGCGAGGCTGAAGACCCGGAACCACTGCAGGTCGTCGCCGACGTAGCGGGCCAGGCCGAGGGCCCAACCGCGGCCGTGGTCCTTCTCGGCGAGTTGCAGGCTGCAATCAAAAGTTCCGCCGTCCCTGGACAACCAGCGACGGCGGAACGCGACGAGCACGATGAACAGCACGGCGGCAAGCAAACAGACCCCGACGACATCGAGGACTGTTCTCATACCTTGCCGACCCTCCCAAAAGATCGATACTGCTCGGTGCCCGATTATGGCAGGTCGGGTCAGGACGTCTGCTCGGCGGCCCGGACCCGGGCCTCCGCGAGTCGCACCTCGTCGGTCTCCTCGTCGGTGTCGAGACCGGCGGCCAGCGCCTGCTCGAGGTCCCGGCGAGCCTCTTCGAGGTCGATGTCGTGACCCATCTCGGCGTTCTCGGCCAGGATCGAGACCCTGTCTCCTGCCACCGAGATGAAGCCGTCCGGCGCGGCCGCGACGAAGTACTCGTCGTCGACGGTCCGCACCTGGACGGTGCCACCCTGCAGCAGGCCCAGCAGCGGCGCGTGGCCGGGCAGGATCCCGACGTCGCCGTCCGTGGTCCGGGCGATCACGATCTTCGCCTGCCCCTGCCAGACCGTCCGCTCGGCGGCGACCAGCGCCACCTCCAAGTGGTCAGCCATCTCAGTTGTCCTTCTGCAGCTCGGCCCACTTGCGGTCGACGTCGTCCAGCGAGCCGACGTTGAAGAAGGCCTGCTCGGCGACGTGGTCGTACTCGCCCTCGGTGATCTTCTTGAAGGACTCGATGGTGTCCTTCAGCGGGACGGTCGAACCCGGGACGTTGGTGAACTTCTCCGCCATGTAGGTGTTCTGGCTGAGGAACTGCTCGATCCGGCGCGCGCGGGCGACGGTGATCTTGTCCTCTTCGGAGAGCTCGTCCACACCCAGGATCGCGATGATGTCCTGCAGTTCCTTGTTCTTCTGCAGGATCTGCTTCACCCGGACGGCCACGTCGTAGTGCTCCTGGCCGATGTACTGCGGGTCGAGGATCCGCGACGTCGACGTCAGCGGGTCGACGGCCGGGTACAGACCACGCGCCGCGATGTCACGCGACAGCTCGGTGGTCGCGTCCAGGTGCGCGAACGTGGTGGCCGGCGCCGGGTCGGTGTAGTCGTCGGCGGGCACGTAGATCGCCTGCATCGAGGTGATCGAGTGACCCCGGGTCGACGTGATCCGCTCCTGCAGCACGCCCATCTCGTCGGCCAGGTTCGGCTGGTAACCAACGGCCGACGGCATCCGGCCGAGCAGCGTGGAGACCTCGGAACCGGCCTGCGTGAACCGGAAGATGTTGTCGATGAAGAGCAGCACGTCCTGCTCCTTGACGTCGCGGAAGTACTCCGCCATCGTCAGCGCGGACAGCGCGACCCGCAGCCGGGTGCCCGGCGGCTCGTCCATCTGGCCGAACACCAGCGCGGTGTCCTTGAAGACGCCGGCCTCTTCCATCTCGTTGATGAGGTCGTTGCCCTCACGGGTCCGCTCGCCCACGCCGGCGAACACCGACGTACCACCGAAGTTGTGGGCGATCCGGTAGATCATCTCCTGGATCAGAACGGTCTTGCCGACACCCGCACCGCCGAACAGGCCGATCTTTCCACCCTGGACGTACGGCGTCAGCAGGTCGAGGACCTTGATGCCGGTCTCCAGCATCTCGGTCTTCGACTCGAGCTGGTCGAAGGCCGGCGCCTTGCGGTGGATCGGCCAGCGCTCGGTGATCTCGAACTCGGACTCGTCCTGGTTCAGGCACTTGCCGGTCACGGACCACACCCGGCCCTTGGTGACGTCACCGACCGGGACGGAGATCGCCGCGCCGGTGTCGCGCACCTCGGCGCCGCGGACCAGGCCGTCGGTCGGCTTCATCGAGATCGCCCGGACGATGTTGTCGCCGACGTGCAGCGCGACCTCGAGGGTGATCGTCTGGGTGTTGTCGCCGAGGGTGATGTCCACCTCGAGCGCGTTGTAGATGTCGGGCATCGCGTCGGCCGCGAACTCGACGTCGACGACCGGGCCGATCACCCGGGCGACGCGACCGACGCCGGTGGCGCCCGCCTCGTTGTTCTTCTCGGTAACCGTGGCAGTCATCTCTCTCACTCGCTCCCGGCGCTCGCGTCGGCGAGCGCACTGGCGCCACCGACGATCTCGCTGATTTCCTGGGTAATTTGTGCCTGGCGGGCCTGGTTCAGGTCCCGCGTCAGCTTCTCGATCAGGTCCTGCGCGTTGTCCGTCGCGGACTTCATCGCCCGCTGCCGGTTGGCCAGCTCGGAGGCCGCGGCCTGCAGCATGCACCAGTGGATCCGGCTGGCGACGTACTTCGGCAGCAGCCCGTCGAGCACCTCCTCGGCGGACGGCTCGAACTCGTACAGCGGCAGCACCTCGTCGGCGGCCGGCGCCTCCTCGCCCTCGACGACCTCCAGCGGCAGCAGCCGGATGACGTCGGCGCGCTGGGTGAGCATCGACACGAACCGGGTGAAGACGATGTGGATCTCGTCCACGCCGCCCTCCTCGGTCGGGGTCAGGAACCGCTCGATCAGCGCGTCGGCGATCTCCCGGGCCCGGGCGAAGCTCGGGTTGTCGGAGTCACCGGCCCACGACTGCGCGAGCTCGCGCTGCCGGAAGGTGTAGTACGCGATGCCCTTGCGGCCGCTGACGTACGGGACGATCTCTTTCTCGTCCTCGCGGAGCAACTGGTTCAGCCGCTCGCCCTCACGGATCACGTTGGACGAGTACGCCCCGGCCTGACCGCGGTCGGAGGTGAGCAGCAGGACCGCGGCACGCCGCGGGTTCGGCTTCTCGGTGGTCAGCGGGTGGTCGACGTTCGAGAACGTCGCCACCGCCGACACGGCACGGGTGAGCTCACGCGCGTACGGACCGGCCGCCGCGGCGCGTTGCTGCGCCTTGACGATCCGGGACGCCGCGATGAGCTCCATCGCGCGGGTGAGCTTCTTGATCGTCGTGACCGAAGCCTTCCGATCGCGTAGCTCCCGCAGGTTGGCCGGCACGGTCAGCCCCTCTTCTGCTTGACGATCTGCTCCTGGTCGACGTCCGCCTCGTCCATCGCCTCGGCCTGGGCCTCGGTGCCGAGCAGCGTGCCCTCGGAGGTCTGGAACGTCGGCTTGAACGACTTCAGCCCGTCGGTCACGGCCTGTGCCTCGTCGTCGCCGAACAGCCCGGACTCGCGGATCGCGTCGAGCACCTTGCTCTCCCGGCGCAGGTAGTCCAGGAAGTCCCGCTCGAAGCGCAGTACGTCGTTCACCGGCACGTCGTCGAAGTGCCCGTTGGTGCCGGCCCAGATCGAGACGATCTGGTCCTCGACCGGGTACGGCGAGTACTGCGGCTGACGGAGCAGCTGCACGAGCCGCTGACCGCGGTCCAGCTGCCGGCGCGAGGTGGCGTCCAGGTCGGACGCGAACATCGCGAACGCCTCCATCGCCCGGAACTGCGCCAGGTCGATCTTCAGCGTGCCGGACACGTTCTTCATGCCCTTGACCTGGGCGGCACCGCCGACCCGGGACACCGAGATACCGACGTCGATGGCCGGCCGGATGTTCGCGTTGAACAGGTCGGACTGCAGGAAGATCTGCCCGTCGGTGATCGAGATGACGTTGGTCGGGATGAACGCCGAGACGTCGTTCGCCTTGGTCTCGATGACCGGCAGACCGGTCATGGAGCCGGCGCCGAGCTCGTCGGACAGCTTCGCGCAACGCTCGAGCAGCCGGCTGTGCAGGTAGAAGACGTCACCCGGGTAGGCCTCGCGGCCCGGCGGGCGGCGCAGCAGCAGCGACATCGCGCGATACGCCTCGGCCTGCTTGGTGAGGTCATCGAAGACGATCAGCACGTGCTTGCCCTGGTACATCCAGTGCTGGCCGATCGAGGACCCGGTGTACGGCGCGACGTACTTGAAGCCGGCCGGGTCGGACGCCGGGGAGGCGACAATGGTGGTGTACTCCATCGCGCCGGCCTCTTCGAGCGCGCCGCGGACGGCGGCGATCGTCGAGCCCTTCTGACCGATCGCGACGTAGATGCAGCGGACCTGCTTGTTCGGGTCGCCGGAGGCCCAGTTCGCCTTCTGGTTGATGATCGTGTCGATCGCGATCGCGGTCTTGCCGGTCTTGCGGTCGCCGATGATCAGCTCGCGCTGGCCGCGGCCGATCGGGATCATGCCGTCGATGGCCTTGATCCCGGTCTGCAGCGGCTGGCGGACCTCCTGGCGGTCCATCACGCCGGCGGCCTGGATCTCGAGCGCCCGCTGGCCCTCGATGCCCTGGATCTCGCCGAGGCCGTCGATCGGCTTGCCCAGCGGGTCGACCACGCGGCCGAGGTAGCCGTCACCGACCGGTACCGACAGCACCTGGCCGGTCCGGCGGACCTGCTGGCCCTCCTCGATGCCGTCGTACTCGCCGAGGATGACGACACCGATCTCGCGGACGTCGAGGTTCAGCGCGATGCCCTCGGTGCCGTTCTCGAAAACGAGCAGCTCGTTGGTCATCACCGACGGCAGGCCCTCGACGTGGGCGATACCGTCACCCGCGTCGATGACGGTGCCGACCTCTTCGGCGGTCGTTTCGGCCGGTTGGTACTCGGTGACGAACCGATCGAGCGCGTCCCGGATCTCCTCCGGCCTGATCGTGAGCTCAGCCATTGTGTTTCCTTTGTCTAGGAG
>NZ_DASRVN010000398.1:0-10034 GCF_035655035.1 Kribbella sp.
AGACACGACTCGGCGGTTAGCGGGTGATGGTTATGGGGGTGCCTGTGGGGGTGCCGGGGTGGTTTAGGTGGAGGAGGTGCGTCGTCGGGTTGTAGTGGGAGTTGACCGTGACGGAGATGGGCGCGGTGGGGAGGCGGAGGGCGGTGATGACTTGGACTCCTTGGGGGGCTTCGCAGGTGAAGGTGATGGTGGTGTCGGTCTCTTGGTAGTCGACGATGCGGCCGGCGGAGGCTAGGAGGGTGGCGTCGTCGTACGTCAGGTCGCGGAGCCAGGTGAGGGCTCCGGCGGTGAGCTCGCGGTGGTGGACCACGCCGAGGTGGGGGTCGAGGAGGTCGAGGTAGGTGCCGTCGACGACGTGCGTGCCGTCGAGGACGGCGCCGATCAGGTACGGGCCGCGTTGGACGGCGAGCCAGTTGGTCGGTTGCCAAGTGTGGCCGGCGGCTTGGGTGAGTTCGCGGAGGGGGGTGATGAGGTCGGCTGGTTTGGTGGTGAAGTCGGCGGGGCGGGAGGCGACGAAGCGGACGTGGCCGCGGCCGATCGGCTGGATGTCGTTGCGGTTGCGGTCGGCGCCGAGGGATTCGGCGAGGTGGTCGGCGCAGGTGTCGTAGCGGCCGGTCCACCAGGAGCGGATCTCGTGGTACGGGTCCGCGCCGTCGCCGACGTACAGCAGGCTGCCGCCGCGGTTCACCCAGCCTGCCAGCGCGTAGTGGATGCTCGGCGCGAGCGGTTTCTGGAATTCGTAGCTCAGCACGAGTACGTCGATGTCGTCGAGCGCGTCGGGGGTGTCGATCACGCTCTCCAGCTGTACGGGCGTGACGCGTTGGCCTTCGTACAAAGGCGGAAGCGCGAGGCCGTAGAAGTCGGAGAAATGTAGTTGCTCACGGCCCTCAAGTGCGAGTGCGTCCTGCAGCCCGTCGTAATGCCCGCTCTCACCGCCGGGCGACCAACGCTGGAACATCGCGGTGTCCGACAGCGCGATGCCGACCCGCGGTCCTTCGTGCGCCCACCGGACGTCCGGCTGGTCGAGGTCGCGGAGGGTGTTCATCGCGATCAGGTAGCTGGTCGCGGTCTCCGGCGGGATGAGTGAGCGCTCGGTGGATCCTTCGCGCAGGTACGGGCGGTTGAAGATCCGGTGCGGCCACGGCGCGACCTCGTACCGCGAGACGCCCGGGTGCAGCAGCGACGCGACCAGGGTGCGCTGGTAGTTCGCGAGGTAGTCCTCCCAGGTCCGGTCCGGGTGGTCCTCGATCGGGTCGTGCAGGAACCACAGCCGCCGGTCGGTGCCGCGGGTCAGGTCCTGCGCGATGCCGTACTCGAGGTACGCCGTCTCGAACGTCCGCTCGGCGACCTTGCCGTCGTACACGTTCGGCGTCCGGGACGTACCGGTCCACACCTGCGCGATCGCGCCGTCGACCGAGGGGAGGGTGCGGAGGCGTGATTCCGGACTGATGATCTGCCATTGCGTGTAGTTCAGCAGGCTGTGCGTCGGTACGTAGAAATGCACCTCGCGTCCCTGCGCGAGCGCCTCGTCACGCAGTACGGACGTGACCCGGTCGAGGCTGCGGGACAGCAGATGCTGCTTGAGCTGGCCCGAACGGAAGTGCGCCTCGGGCGTGCTGTGCGGCGGCTGCCACGGCTCCTTGAAGTACGCCTGCCATTCGCGTTTGAAGGATTCCGAGTACCCCGCCCGCGCCCAGAACTCGGGCTCCTCGAGATGGACCCCCTCCACGCCGAGCCCGATGATCGGCCGGAGCTTCTGCACGAGGTACTCCGTAAAGCCGAACGTCGGCACCATGTACGGGATGTCCGTACTCTCGCCGTGCAGGATCGGCTTCCCGTCCGCGGCCGTCTGCGCTTCGTCCCAGTGCTCGGCCCCGTCCCACCGCCCGTCGAGGTAGTCCTGGTACGTCCCCCAGGAGATCCCGGTCATCAGATGCACCCGGTACCCGGCCTCGCGCCACCGCCCGATGCGCTCCGCCGTCGTGTCGTTCAGCCCGTACACCATGACGAAGTCCGTCCGCAGATCGATGGACTCGTCGTACGCCGCCTGCTCCTGAAACCCGGTCGCTTCACGGTCCTTGTCCGTCATACGCACCAACCCTTCCCCGCCGCACCACCCGAACACCAGCCCCGCGTCAGGAACTGGACAATTGCGCCATGCGAACCGCCCTGCCGAACCGCGCCCTGACCGACAACACGGCCGGCGCTCGGATTGAGGTCGCTCATCTATCCGGCGGCGCTGGTGGCGCAGCAGTTCTACCGCTGGCGGTACTTCAGGGCGCTGCGCTGATCCACGCGTCGGGCCGCGGCGGATTCAGCCGGCGACGTCGAGCGAGACGCCGGCAGCGATGCGGTAGGGGTGGGTGGAGACGAGGGCGCCGGCGACTCGGCGGAGGCGGGAGACCTCGGCGCGGATCGTGACCTCGTGGTGCGCGTCGCCGTACAGCCGGGTGCTGAGCTCGGCCGCGGTCAGCCCGCGCGGTCCGGCGGCGGTCAAGGCGGCGAGGATCTCGGCGTGCCGCGGCGTCAGCGACGTACGCCACGGCTCGCCGTCCCGGAGTACTTCGAGGCGCGGCTCCGGCCCGGCGTACAACCGGGCCCGGACGGTGGCCCCGGCTTCGCGCGGGCGGATCAGCCAGCCGTCGCCGAGGCGTTCGGGCAGGCACAGGCCGAGTCCTGGTACGGCGACCGCCCGGTCGGCCTGCGGTACGTCGATCCGGTCGCGCGCCGCGATGCCGGCGTGGTGGGCGACCCACCCGTGGTCGTCGACGACCAGGAGCGGACCGTTGGTGGAACTCACCACCGCCTCGGTCGACCGCCGGAGGCTTTCGAGCCGCTCCCGGTGGTGCCGCCACAGCGCCGCCTCGGACAGCCGTACGGCGCTTTCCACCAGCGCGGCGATCGCCGGATGTAATGTCAGCGCGGGTCCGCTGACGTCGACGACGCCGAGCAGCGTGCCGTCGCGCGGATCGTGGATCGGCCAGGCGGTGCAGTACCAGGGATGCTGATGACTCTCGTAGTGCTCGGCCGAGAACAGCTGCACCGGCGCGGCCTCGGCGAGCGCCGTACCGATCGCGTTGGTGCCGACCACCTGCTCGGTCCACAGCATGCCCTCGAGGAACCCGAGCCGATCCGCGGTCAGCTGGACCCGCGGCGCACCCTCCCGCCAGAGCACGACACCGTCCGCGTCGCACACCACCATCAGGAAGAGCGAGGCGTCCGCGACGCTGGTCAGCACCCGTCGCAGCTCGTCGATCACCAGCGAGAGCCGTGACGTACTGCGACGACGTACCAGCTCCTCCTGGCTCATCGGGCGGCGTGCGTTGACGTGATCCGCCGTGAGCCCGAGGCTCATCACCCGCGTCCACGAGCGCGCGACGAGAGCCCGCGGTCGCTGCGGAGGCCGTACGCCGCTGAGCACGGCGTCGTGGATCCGGACCAGCTCACGTGCACGCAGCGTGAGGTCCGTGCCAGGCGGAATCGCCCCGTACGCCGTACTCGCTGTCGTCATGGGACCTCCCGCCTTGCCGATCATCGTAGGCCGGGACTGTGACCGTCGCCACGCTGCAACGTGGTGCAACCCTGGCCGTTGACGGGTGGACAACGGTGTCCTGAGCTCATGACTCAGACCGAGGAGAAGCCGACCGCCCAGCAGTCGGCAGACGACCGGGCCACGAACTGGTTGACCGCGTTCGAGGACGCGCTGCGGGCGCGCGACGTACCTCGGGCGGCGGGCCTGTTCGCGACCACCAGCTTCTGGCGCGACCTGGTCGCGTTCACGTGGAACCTGAAGACCGTCGAGAACCCGGACGGCGTCACGGACCTGTTGACGAACACCCTCGACACCACGGACCCGAGCGGGTTCGGGCTGACCGAGCCGGCGGCCGAGGCGGACGGGGTGGTCACCGCGTGGTTCGAGTTCGAGACCGGTGTCGGGCGTGGGGCCGGTCTGCTCCGGCTCGTGGACGAGGACGGGCAGGACAAGGCGTGGACCTTGCTCACGACGCTGCGGGAGCTGAAGGGGTACGAGGAGCCGCGCGGCGTACGGCGGCCGATGGGTGCGCAGCACGGCGCCGACAAGAACCGGCAGACGTGGAAGGAGAAGCGGCAGGCCGAGGCGGACACGCTCGGGTCGGCCGAGCAGCCGTACGTGCTGGTGGTCGGTGGCGGGCAGGGCGGGATCGCGCTCGGTGCACGCCTGCGGCAACTCGGCGTACCGGCGCTGGTGATCGACAAGCACCCGCGGCCGGGGGACCAGTGGCGGAACCGGTACAAGTCGCTGTGCCTGCACGATCCGGTCTGGTACGACCACCTGCCGTACCTGAAGTTCCCGGACAACTGGCCCGTGTTCGCGCCGAAGGACAAGATCGGCGACTGGCTCGAGTCGTACGTGAAGACGATGGAGGTGCCGTACTGGTCGAACACGGTCGCGAAGTCCGCGTCGTACGGCGACGGCGAGTGGACCGTTGTCGTCGAGCGTGACGGGCAGGAACTGACGCTGCATCCGAAGCAACTGGTACTCGCGACCGGGATGTCCGGGAAGCCCAACATCCCGCACCTGCCCGGACAGGACGTGTTCCGCGGCGACCAGCACCACTCGTCGGCGCACCCCGGCCCGGACGCGTACGCCGGGAAGCGCTGCGTGGTGGTCGGGTCGAACAACAGCAGCTTCGACATCTGCGGCGCGCTCTGGGAACACGACGCGGACGTGACGATGGTGCAACGGTCCAGCACGCACATCGTGAAGAGCGACTCGCTGATGGAGTACGGCCTTGGTGACCTGTACTCCGAACGCGCGCTCGCGGCCGGTGTGACCACCGAGAAGGCGGACCTGATCTTGGCGTCGATCCCGTACCGGATCCTGCACGAGTTCCAGATCCCGGCGTACCAGGCGATGGCCGAGAAGGACAAGGACTTCTACGCGCGGCTGGAGGCGGCCGGGTTCCGGCACGACTGGGGCGACGACGGGTCGGGCCTGTTCATGAAGTACCTGCGCCGGGGATCGGGGTACTACATCGACGTCGGCGCCGCGGAACTCGTGGCGAACGGCGACGTGAAGCTCGCGCACGGCCAGGTCTCCCACCTCACCGAGGACGCCGTCGTACTGGAGGACGGTACGACGCTGCCGGCGGACCTCGTCGTCTACGCGACCGGCTACGGCTCGATGAACGGGTGGGCCGCGGACCTCATCTCCCAGGAGGTGGCCGATGCCGTCGGCAAGTGCTGGGGCCTCGGCTCCGACACCACCAAGGACCCCGGCCCCTGGGAAGGCGAGCAGCGCAACATGTGGAAGCCGACCCAACAGGAATCACTCTGGTTCCACGGCGGCAACCTCCACCAGTCCCGCCACTACTCCCTGTACCTCTCCCTACAACTGAAGGCCCGCTACGAGAACCTCCCGACGCCTGTCTACGCCCTGCAGGAGGTCCACCACCTGTGTTAGCGGCCTACGGGAGATGCCGGTTGAGCCGCCGCAGGAAGGCTCCGACGACGGGCAGCCGGTGCCAGCCGCGCCGGATCACCAGCTCGCGCGTACGCCGGACGCCGGAGCGCAGGTTCGTCAGCGGGGTCGGCCGGAGCTGGTCTTCACGCTCGCGGCCCCGCTGCCGGACCGCGACCGTGCACCGCAGACAGATCTGAACCTCCGGGTGCAGACCCAGGCCGACCAGTTCACGCTCGTCGCGTTCGGCACCGCAACACCAGCACGTGCTCACAGCACCATCATGCAACACGAGTACTACGTCGTGCCGCCCGGCGGAATCCGCGGGTTGGTGGCAGACTGCGAAAGAGGGGGTCGCGACCGGAGAGCGGTGGAGAAACTATGGGTCTCGCTTACGAAGTCGGTCTTCCGCTGGTGGCCGAGGCGGACGTGCACGCGCCGTGGAACGGGCACGACACCCGGGTGCTGATCATGGCTGTGGTCGGCATCGCGATCATCGTCGTACTGATCGTCGCCCTGAAGGTGCACGCGTTCCTGTCGCTGACGATCGGCGCGCTCTTCGTCGGCGTCGCGTCCGGGATCGCGGCCGGTGACGTCACGAAGTCGTACGAGAACGGCGTCGGCAGCGTCCTCGGGTACGTCGGCGTCCTGATCGCGCTCGGTGCGATGGTCGGGAAGCTGCTGGCCGACTCCGGCGGCGCGGACCAGGTCGTCGACACGCTGCTGAGGGGCAAACCCGGCGGCCTGCCGTGGAAGATGGCGCTGATCGCGTTCATCATCGGCATCCCGATGTTCTTCGAGATCGGCCTGGTACTGCTGATCCCCGTTGTGGTTCTGGCCGTACGGCGGACCGGTGCGCGCGCGATGCTGCTCGGTATCCCGGCGCTCGCGGGCCTGTCGGTACTGCACGGCTTCGTCCCGCCGCACCCCGGTCCGCTGGCCGCGATCGGCGTACTGAAGGGCAACGTCGGCATCACGCTCGCGCTCGGTCTGCTGGTGGCGATCCCGACGGTGATCGTGGCCGGTCCGCTGTTCGGCCGGCTGGCCGCGAAGTGGGTCCCGATCGGTGCCGCCGGTGCCGCGCTCGAGGTCGGCTCCGGCCACCACGACTCCGAGCCGGAGCAGCACAACCCCGGACACGACGGCCCGCAGGACGTGACCCAGAGCGCCCACCACGACCCGCAGCATGCGGCACCGCAGCCGGCGGCCGGTACGACGCGGACCCGGACGCCGAGCTTCGCCGCGACGTTGAGCACGGTGCTGCTGCCGGTCGTCCTGATGCTGATCAAGGCCGCGTCCGACGTCTGGATGAGCAAGAGCAACGCGATCTACCCGGTGCTGCAGTTCATCGGCGACCCGGTGGTGGCGCTGCTGATCGCCGTACTGCTGGCGATGTACACGTTCGGTACCGCGGTGGGCTTCGGCATCCCCGAGCTGAGCAAGAAGATCGGCGAGAGCCTGATGCCGATCGCCGGCGTGATGCTGATCGTCGGCGCCGGCGGCGGATTCAAGCAGGTCCTGGTGGACGGCGGCACCGGTACGGCGATCGCCAAGATCGCGATCGCTGCGAACCTGTCGGCCCTGCTGCTCGGCTGGATCGTCGCGGTCCTGATCCGGCTGGCCACCGGCTCCGCGACGGTCGCCACGGTCACGGCCGCCGGGATCGTCGCACCGCTCGCGGGCGGCCTGAGTACGACGCACATCGCGCTCGTGGTGCTCGCGATCGGCGCCGGCTCGCTGTTCTTCTCGCACGTCAACGACGCCGGGTTCTGGCTGGTCAAGGAGTACTTCGGGATGACCGTTGGCGAGACCATCAAAACCTGGTCGGTGATGGAGACCGTCATCTCGGTGATGGGCCTCGGCATGACCTTGCTGCTGTCAACGTTCTTGTAGCTCAGTTCTTGTAGCTCGGCTCTTGTAGCTCGGCTCTTGTAGCTCGGTTCTTGCAGCTCAGCCGGCGGTCAGAGCGTTGCCAGGCCGCTTTGGTGTTGTTCGTGGACCAATCGGCGGGCGATGGAGCCCGGACCTTCGAGCTGCAGGGTCTGGGGGTCGTCGGGTAGCCGGAAGCCGAGGGTGGTGACGGTGTCGAGGCAGCGCGCCGTACCGAGGACCGCCCAGCCGCGGCGTGCCGCGGGGGAGAGGTCGAGGTCTTCGGCGAGCAGCAGTTCGTCGTCGAGCCGTGCCCGGGTGGACGTGTGCAGGGAGCCGCCGACCTCGCCGTGGCGCCCGAGGACGAGGGACTCGCGGAGGTGGGCCGTGCAGCCGGCCGCGAGCTGTACGGCGGTGGTCCGGGTGACGTCGGCTCCGGCCGCGACCACGAAGGGTTCGCCGTACCACCGCAGGCTTGCGCCGTCGTTCAGCGTGATGCCGACGTCCCACCGGGCCGAGCCGCCACGCATGCCGTAGGCAACGGTTCCGGCGGGCTCGACGATCTCCAGGCGGACCGCGCCCGCGACGTCGACCTCGATCCGGACCTCGTCACCGGCGAGCAGCAGCGCACCGGCCGCGACCAGGGCGACCCGTACGACGCCGGGGCGGCCCGGGAGCAGGCGGGGGGACAGGTGACCGGTGCTGAGTACGCAACGATCGCGGACCGGATCGGCGACCACCTCAATGCGTGTGGACTCAATGCGTGTGGACAACGACCTCGCCGTCCTCGCCGGTGTGGGAGTGCGGTGCCATCGGCCCGGGGTCGACGGGCGTGTGGTCCCCGGCGTGTACGGCGTACCGCATCGATCGGACCCAGTCCGTCAGGCGGGCGATCGAGGCGGGGTCCTTGCGGGACAGGGCGATCACCGGCTTGCCGCCACGGGCCGCTTCGGCGTCCCGCACCATCTGCTCGACGTCGACCTCGACGTACGGCGCGAGGTCGGTTTTGTTGACGATCAGAAGGTCCGCCCGCGCGATCCCCGGTCCGCCCTTGCGGGCGACGTCGCCACCGCCGGCCACGTCGAGGACGAAGATCTGTGCGTCGACCAGCGCCGGGGAGAAGGTCGCGGTCAGGTTGTCGCCGCCGGACTCGACCAGCACCACGTCGAGCGGAGCGAAGTCGCGTTCGAGGTCCTCGACCGCGATCAGGTTCGGGGTGACGTCGTCGCGGATCGCGGTGTGCGGGCACGCGCCGGTCTCGACGGCACGGATCCGTGCGGGGTCGAGAACGCCGGCGGCCTTCAGCAGCCGGGCGTCCTCGTCGGTGTAGATGTCGTTGGTGATCACGCCGAGCCGGAGTTCCGCGGACAGTTCGCGGCAGACGGTGGCGATCAGCGAGCTCTTGCCGGTACCGACGGGTCCGGCCACGCCGAGCCGGAAGGAGCGGGTGTCAGGCATGGAACAGCCTCATTCTTTCGGTCGCATGATGATGCGCGAACACGTCGATCAGCGGCGCGCCGCCGGCCGGGATCGCGTCCGGGTCGGTGAGCGGCGCGACGTCCTTGACGAGCCGCTCGATGTCGTCGTGCAGTCCCACGAGCCAGGCCGTCGCGTCCGCCGGATCCACCGGGAGCAGCTTGAGCGACGCGGACACGACCGTCTGCGCGTCCTCGTACCCGACAACCCGCACCAGCTGCTCCGCCGACAGTCCGTTGACCGCGGCAACCACCCCGAGAACGATCGGCCGCGGCACCTCCTGATCGCCCGGCAGGTACTCCGCCACCTCCGGCCACACGCGACTCGCCACCCTGAGCAACAACCGCCCCTGCCGCCGCGAAACCCCCCGCAGCACCTGACTACCCGTCCGCCCAGCCCAAGCCCGCTCCACCCCCCGCAGCTCCGCCCGCCGCAGCTCCGCCAGGCCCGGTGGCCCGCCGTCGAGTCGTGGGGATTGGTCGTCCGAACCCAGCCGTTCTCCACGACTCGGCGGAGCGGGGTCGAGCCGTTTCGCACGACTCGGCGGGGAGGGGTGGAGGATGAGGTGACGGGTGACGGCGGCGGTGGCGGCTTCTACCCGGGTGACGGTGCGGAGGCGGTCGCGGGCGTACGCCGCCACGTCCTCCAGGTGGTTGCCGTCGGCACCTAGCCCGGCGCGGACGGCGGGTTCCAGGCCGTTGGACTGGGTGTGGCCGCCGGTCGGCAGGCGGGCGTCGGCGAGCATCAGCGCGACCAGCTCGGGCGCGCTCATCAGAACATCGCGTACAGCTGGGCGAGTGGCAGCACCGCGGCCGGCGCCGGCTCGATCAGCTCGCCGTCGACCTCGATCGCGAATGTCTCCGGATCGATGTCGATCGCCGGCAACGCGTCGTTGTTCTTCAGGTCCGCCTTCGTGACCTCGCGGGTCGGCCGTACGCCGAGCAGCTGCCGCCGCAACCCGAGGCGCTCCGCGAGCCCGTCGTCCAGCGCCGCCGGTGAGACGAACGTGTACGACACGTCCGCCCCGATCGCGTCCCCGAACGCGGGCCGCATCAGCACCGGCTGCGGCGTCGGGATCGACGCGTTCGGGTCGCCGAGCGCCGCCCAGACGATCGCGCCGCCCTTGATCACCAGGTTCGGGCGGACACCGAAGTACCGCGGGTCCCAGAGCGTCAGGTCCGCGAGCTTGCCCTCCTCGACGGAGCCGACGACGTGGTCGATGCCGTGCGCGATCGCCGGGTTGATCGTG
>NZ_DASRVN010000399.1:0-15156 GCF_035655035.1 Kribbella sp.
CATCGACAAGGAGATCGTCGGGTACGACGTCCACGAGCAGCGGCTGATCGACCAGGCGCTCCTCGACCTGGACGGCACCCCGAACAAGGCCAAGCTCGGCGCGAACGCGATCCTCGGCGTCAGCCTCGCGGTCGCGAAGGCGGCCGCGGACAGCTCCGGCCTGCCGCTGTTCCGGTACGTCGGCGGCCCGAACGCGCACGTCCTGCCGGTGCCGATGATGAACATCCTGAACGGCGGCGCGCACGCGGACAGCAACGTCGACGTGCAGGAGTTCATGATCGCCCCGATCGGCGCCGCGACGTACGGCGAGGCGCTGATGCAGGGCGCGACCGTCTACCACGCGCTGAAGGCGGTGCTGAAGGAGCGCGGCCTGTCCACCGGTCTCGGCGACGAGGGCGGGTTCGCGCCGAACCTGGACAGCAACCGGGCCGCCCTGGACCTGATCGCGGTCGCGGTCGAGAAGGCCGGCCTGCAGCTCGGCAAGGACATCGCGCTGGCCATGGACGTGGCCGCGAGCGAGTTCTACACCGAGGGCGTGTACGCGTTCGAGGGCGGCAAGAAATCCGCCGACGAGCTGATCGCGTACTACGCCGACCTGGTCGCGTCGTACCCGATCGTCTCGATCGAGGACCCGCTGAACGAGGAGGACTGGGACGGCTGGAAGGCCATCACCGGTGAGCTCGGCAGCAAGATCCAGATCGTCGGCGACGACCTGTTCGTCACCAACGTCGAGCGGCTGCAGCGCGGCATCACCGACAAGGCGGCGAACAGCCTGCTCGTCAAGGTGAACCAGATCGGTTCGCTGACCGAGACCCTGGACGCCGTCGACCTGGCGCACCGCAGCGGCTTCACCTGCATGATGAGCCACCGCTCCGGCGAGACCGAGGACACCACGATCGCCGACCTCGCGGTGGCGACCAACTGCGGCCAGATCAAGTCCGGCGCCCCGGCCCGGTCCGACCGCACCGCGAAGTACAACCAGCTGCTCCGGATCGAGGAGGAGCTCGACGACGCGGCGACGTACGCCGGTCGCTCGGCCTTCCCGCGGTTCCAGGGCTGACTCTCGGAGGTTCAGGTATGCCGTCCCGTCGGGAATCCGGTGCACGACCCGGCTCGCGTCCGTCGAGCCGGACCCAGTCGCGTCCACCGGCCCGGCGGGGCGAGGCGCCGAAACGCCGTACGGCGGGGACTCAGCCCGAGCCGGAGCGGACCCGCGGGTCGCGCAACCTGACCGGCCGGGCGGCCGTCGTCCTGCTGGTGCTGGGTGCCTTGATCGTGTCGTACGCGCAGAGCCTGCGGGTGTGGTTCGACCAGCACCAGCAGATCAGCGCGCTGAACCAGGAGATCCGGGACCGGGAGAAGCGCGTCGGCGAGCTGAACGACGAGATCGCCCGCTGGAAGGACGACGCGTACGTGAAGGCGCAGGCGCGGCAGCGGCTCGGCTGGGTGATGCCGGGCGAGATCGGCTACCGGGTGATCGGCGCGGACGGGAAGCCGGTCGGCGCCCCGCCGGAGCCGTCGGCGCCCACGGACGGTACGGCGGACGCGCAGAAGCCGACCTGGTACACGAAGCTCTGGGGGAGTGTGGAAGGCGCCGGGAACCCACCGGCACCGGCGTCACCTAAGGTGACCAGGTGAGCGTCAGCCCCTCCGACCAGGAAGCAGTCAGTAAGCAACTGGGCCGGACCGCGCGCGGTATCCGTTCGATCGCGCACCGCTGCAGCTGCGGCCTCCCCGACGTGGTCGAGACCGAGCCGCGGCTGCCGGACGGTACGCCGTTCCCGACGACGTACTACGTGACCTGCCCGCGGCTGGCGTCCGCGATCGGGACCCTCGAATCCTCGGGCCTGATGAAGGAAATGACCGACCGACTGGCGGACGACGAGGACCTGGCGGACCGCTACCGCGCGGCGCACGAGTCGTACCTCGCGCACCGCGAGTCGATCGAGCACGTCGAGGAGATCGCCGGCATCACGGCCGGCGGCATGCCCACCCGCGTGAAATGCCTGCACGTCCTGGTAGGCCACTCCCTGGCGGCGGGCCCCGGCGTGAACCCGCTCGGCGACGAAGCCCTGGAAGCCCTGGAAGACTGGGGCCGCCGAGGCCCGTGTGTCTGACCGAGTCGCCGCGGTCGACTGCGGGACGAACTCGATCCGGCTGCTGATCGCCGACCTGGTCGACGGCCGGCTGGTGGAGGTCGACCGCCGGATGACGATCGTCCGCCTCGGCCAGGGCGTCGACGCGACGGGCGCGTTCGCCCCGGAGGCGCTGGAGCGGGTGTTCGCGGCGACTGAGGAGTTCGCGGCTGTTCTTCAGTCGGAGGATGTCCGCCGGATCCGCTTCGTCGCCACGTCTGCCGCCCGCGACGTCAGCAACCGCGACGAGTTTCTCGCCGGCATCGAGCAGCGCCTCGGCGTACGTCCGGAGATCATCTCAGGTGACGAAGAAGCCGCGCTCAGCTTCCGCGGCGCCACCTCGGCGCTCGACCTGCCGGCGCCGTACCTGGTGGCCGACATCGGCGGCGGCTCCACCGAACTGGTCCTCGGTGACAGGACCGGCGTACGAGCGGCCCAGTCCCTCGACATCGGCTCCGTCCGCCTGACCGAGCGCCACGTCACCACCGACCCGACGTCGCCCGCCGAACTGACCGCCATCACGAAAGACGTCGACGCCCTCCTCGACACCACCACGGTCCCGCTCCACGAGACCCGTGCCCTGATCGCGGTAGCAGGCACCGCCACCACCGTGGCCGCGGTCGCCCTCAACCTCCCGCAGTACGACCGCGCCGCCATCCACCACGCGATCCTGTCCACGGATCAACTCCGCGAGGCCACCACCTGGCTGACCACCTCGACCCGCGCCGCCCGATCCGCCGTACCCTCGATCCACCCCGGCCGCGTCGACGTGATCGGCGCCGGCGCCGTCATCCTCCAACGCCTCGCCGACCGCCTCCCCCTCAACACCCTCACCATCTCCGAACACGACATCCTCGACGGCGTCGCCCTCTCGCTTACGGGACACTAGCGCGGACGCCGTCCAGGGCGATGGAGAGGACTCGGTCGCGTTGGGGCTGGTCGACGAAGCCGGCGGCGGTGAGGCCGCTGACCATGCGGAGGAGGTCGTCGAAGGAGATGTCGGTGCGGGCCTCGCCGGACTGCTGGGCGCGTTCGAACAGCGGGGTGCCGGCGGCGTACATCGCGGCGCGGGCGGTCTTGAAGCTGTCGGACTCGCGGTTCAGCGACTCCCAGATCGCGCGCTTGGTGGCGGCGTACTCGACGAAGCGGTGCAGCCAGGTGGTGAGCGCCTCCCACGGCGGTAGGCCGGCCGCGTCCTCGGCGGCGATGCAGAGCTCCTCGATCTCGCCGAAGTACACCGCGTTCAGCAGGTCCTGACGGGTCGGGAAGTTCCGGTACAGGGTGCCGATGCCGACGCCTGCCTGCCGGGCGATGTCCTCGAGCGACGCCTCGACGCCCTTGCTCGCGAACGCGTCCCGGGCAGCGGTGAGCAGCGCGTCGAAGTTCCGCCGCGCGTCCGCCCGCTGCGGCCGCCGTACGTCGACCTGCAGCGCAGGCCGGATCTGCTCGCTCATCCGCTCACCTTAACCAGTTGATACCGGAGGCACCCCTCCGCTATAGTGGAGGCATACCTCGACTTTATCAGTACGAGGAAGACCGCGCTGGGTCCCGGCGCGAGCATCCCCTTTCCGAAGGACTTCCGCATGCCTGTCATCAGGTCTGGCAATCCACGGCTGACCCTGGCGGTACTCGCCACGGTGGTCGCCTCGTTCTCCATGCTGCAGTCGCTGGTCAGCCCGGCGCTGCCGGTCATCCAGCACGACCTGCACACCACCCCGGGCACGGTCACCTGGGTCTTCACCGCGCTCCTGCTCTCGGTTTCCGTCGCGACCCCGCTGCTCGGCCGGATCGGCGACATGGCCGGCAAGGAGCGCACCCTGTTCATCGCGCTCGCCGCGCTCGCGCTCGGCTGCCTGGTCGCGGCCCTCGCGCCGAACATCGGCGTACTGATCGCCGCCCGGATCTTCCAGGGCGTCGGTGGCGCCGTCTTCCCGTTGGCGTTCGGAATCATCCGCGACGAGTTCCCGGCCGAGCGCGTCCCGTCCGTGGTCGGCGTGGTGTCGGCCGTCATCGCCGCGGGCGGCGGACTCGGCATCGTGCTCGCGGGCCCGATCGTCGAGTGGCTCGGCTGGCGCTGGCTGTTCTGGATCCCGATGGCCGTCGTCACAGTCGCCACAGCTTTGGTACGCCGGTACGTCCCGGAGTCGCCGAACCGCGTCCCCGGGCGGATCGACTGGCTCGCCGCCGCGTTCCTGTCCGGGTGGTTGATCGCGCTGCTGCTGCCGTTGAGCACCGGCCGCACGTGGGGCTGGGGCTCGGTCCGTACGGTCGGGTTGTTCGGGCTGGCCGTCATACTGCTCGCCGGCTGGATCGCGGTCGAGCTGCGCTCGCGGAACCCGTTGATCGACATGCGGATGATGCGCCGCCCGGCGGTGTGGACGACGAACTTCGTCGCGTTGCTGTTCGGGGCCGCGATGTTCGCGGTGTACGCGTTCGTGCCGCAGTTCCTGCAGATCCCGAAGGCGGCCGGGTTCGGGTTCGGGGCGAGCGTGACGCAGGCCGGGCTGCTGATGCTGCCGATGCTGGTGACGATGGCGCTCGCCGGGTCGTTCAGCGGTTCGCTCGCGGCGCGGTTCAGCGCGAAGGCGCAGGTGGTGTCCGGGTCGTCGGCGATCCTCGTCGGGGCGCTGATGTTCGCGGGGTTCCACGACGCGCGCTGGCAGATCGCGTTCTCGACGGCGCTGTTCGGCCTCGGGCTGGGGCTCGCGTACGCCGCGATGACCAGCCTGATCGTGCAGAACGTCCCGCGCGAACAGACCGGCGTGGCGACCGGGATGAACACGAACATCCGGACCATCGGCGGCTCGATCGGCACGGCGCTGGCCAGCACGATCATCACCGGCCACGTCCAGCCCTCCGGCCTCCCCACCGAGTCCGGCTTCACCGACACCTTCCTCCTGCTGTCGGCCTTCGCCGCCGCGGCCGTCGTACTCGCCCTGGCGATCCCGGCCCACCGCCGTACCGCAGTCGTCCAGCCGGCTGAGGAACTGGTCGCCTCAACGCAGCCCTAGGCTGTGACGATGAAGCTGCCGCATCCGTTGACCGGGGCACTGTTCGAGAGTCCGGTGCTACCCGGCACCGGGTGGCCGGAGGACCCCGCGGTACGGCGTACTCCGGTGGCGCAGGACCCGGCCGACGTGATGCGGCTCGCGGCGACCGGGGACCTGCGGGAGCTGGAGGCGCGGGTGTCGGTCTGCCGGGCCTGTCCGCGGTTGGTGGAGTGGCGTGAGGATGTTGCCGTCGGCAAGCGGAAGTCGTTCGCGGACCAGCCGTACTGGGGCCGCCCGATCCCCGGGTGGGGCGTACCCGACCCGAAGATCCTGATCGTCGGCCTCGCACCGGCCGCGAACGGCGGGAACCGGACCGGCCGGGTCTTCACCGGCGACCGCTCCGGCGACTGGCTGTTCGCCAGCCTGCACCGCGTCGGGCTGGCCAGCCAGCCGACGAGCGAACACGCGGGCGACGGCCTGCACCTGATCGACACCCGGATGATCGCCGCCGTCCGCTGCGCCCCGCCCGCCAACAAGCCGACCCCGGAGGAACGCGACACCTGCGCCCCCTGGTACCGCCGCGAGCTCGAGCTCGTCCTCCCGAGCACCCGGTCGATCGTCTGCCTCGGCAAGTTCGCGTACGACGCCCTGCTCGTCGCACTGATCGCCCTGGGAGCCGACGTACCGCGCCCGCGCCCGAAGTTCGGGCACGCGGTCGAGTACCGGATCCCCACGCCGTACGGCGAGGTCACCGTCCTCGGCTGCTTCCACCCGAGCCAGCAGAACACCTTCACCGGCAAGCTCACCGAGCAAATGCTCGACGCGGTCCTGACCCGCGCCAAAGAGTTGTCCACAAGTGCGCAGAAGGGGAGTTGACCGTGCCCCCTGCGGTGTTGGAGGCTCTCCACTATGCATGCGGGCGCTCATGAATCGTGACAACCTGCCCGAGCAGTCTCGGGGCTTTCCGGCAGCGCAACGACCCGCGGGTGGGGGTGTCGAGCGCTCGCAGGGTGGTGGGCCGACGCTGCCCGCCTCGCATCAGGCCGCGCCGTTGGGCTTCGTGCCGAGCCCGGACCGGTTCCACTGGTGGGCGGAGCTGTCCAGCGACGTGAAGGCGTACGTCGAGCGCAAGGTGGGACCGGCCGTCGAGTGGTGGGCCGACCTGCACGAGCGCGAACGCGACCGCCCGTACGCCGTGGTCCTCGGGCCGAACGGGCTCGCCGTCACCACGCCGAAGGTCAACCAGCACGGGCAGCGGACGCAGACCGTCCACGTCGACGCGTTCGTCCCGTCCAGCCTGAAGCACGCCGTCGTGCAGCAGCAGCCGACCCGCCCGCGTTCCGGCCTGCGCACGCTGATGTCGCCGCGCGCCGGGGAGCAGCCGCCGGCCCCGCCGCAGCTCGCGCTCACCGCTCACATGCGGGGCGTCCTCGGCAACCTGCCGCTGGAGGCGCAGCAGCGGCTGCAGACGCCGTTCCTCGGATCGCAGCCGATCAAGCACTACAAGTCGTACTACTACGGCAACGACGAAGACCTCGACATGTGGCTGTTCCTGGCCGGCGACCGGACCGTCACGTTCGCCACCGGCCACCGGACGCTGCCGGCCGGCACCGACCCGCAGCAGGCGTCCTGGCGACTGGTCTGCTACCAGGCGGACATCGCTCAATGAGCGGTGTCCGGGACTTCCGGGACCTCGACGGCGCCGACCCCTGGAAGCTGCTCGGCGTACGGCGGGACGCGGACGCCGACGAGATCCGCCGCAGCTACCGGAGGCTGTCCCGCAGCCACCACACCGATGTCGGCGGCGACTCGACCCAGCAGGTCAAGTTGAACCGTGCGTACGAGGTCCTGTCCGACCCGGTCCGGCGCGCCGACTACCTGCAGCTGCTCAACGGACCGCCTCCTGAACCGGCCGCACCGGAGCCCGAGGAGCCGGCCGCGGACCCGTTCGAGTGGTCGTCCGGTCCGTACACCCAGCAGGCACCGCCCCAGCAGCAGCCGTACACCGCGCCGCCGTTCCAGGACCCGGCCGATGTCTTCATCGCACCACCGGCCCAGGGCGACCCGCACGTCGCACCGCAGTACCAGGGCGATCCGCACACGGCCCCGCCGTTCCGCAACCCTTACACTGCCTCGCCGTCCCGTGATCCGTATAGCGCACCGGTCCACCGCCCCGGCGGCGTGAACTCCGATGCGCTCATCGCGCTGTTCACCTCGATCGTCTGCCCGCCGGCCTCACTGATCCTGGCGATCCGCGGCCTGCGCAAGATCCGCCGTACCGGCCAGCGCGGCAAGACCATCGCCTGGCTGGCGATCGTGATCACGATCGCCTTCCCCACCTGGGCCGTCGTCAACAACCTGCTGAAGAAGTAATAAGAAGCCGTGCCCGGGACGGGATTCGAACCCGTACGCCTGTGAGGGCCGCGAGGTTTAAGCTCGCTGCGTCTGCCGTTCCGCCACCCGGGCTAGAGCGTGTCTGACAGTTCCCCGCCTACTGCGGGGCACCCGGCACGCGACGGCGCGGAACTGTCAGACACGCTCTAGGGGACGAGACTACTGGTAGACCTTGCGCGGGTACACGGCGTGGGCGCCCGCCACCCGGTCCAGGAACAGTTTCCCGCTGCAGTGGTCGATCTCGTGCTGCAGCGCCCGCGCCTCGAACGCGTCGGTGGTGATCGTCACCTGGTCCGTCGTACCGGGAAGGACGCCGGTGACCGTGAGCCGGGTCGCACGCTTCACGTCGCCGGTGAAGTCTGGCACCGACATGCAGCCCTCGCGGGCCTTCTCGTTGCGCGAGGCCTCGACCACGACCGCGTTGCAGAGTACGAAGACGCCGTGGCAGATCCGCGTCTTCGGGTGCCCGGTGACGTCCAGCGAGAACATCTGCGCCGCGACACCGACCTGCGGCGCGGCGAGGCCGACGCAGCCGGGGGAGACGCGCATCGTCGCGACCAGGTCCGCGGCGAGCTGGATCATCTCCGGGTCGAGCGGGTCCACCGGCGCGCTCTCGGTCGCGAGCACCGGGTGCGGCGCGCGGACGACCTCCAGCACCGAGCCCTGGACGTCCAGCCGGGCGGGGGACCAGTCCGTGATCACAGGTCGTCGCTCTCGGCCGGTCGGAGCGTGACGCCGACCCCGAGCTCCTCGGCGGTGATCTCGAGCGCCCGGTTCAGCACCTCCAGGTCGGCCGCCGGCGGCAGCTCCACCTCGGCGGTCAGCACGTACAGCCCGCCGCTCAGCCGGGTCGACATGTCGGTCACGGTGCCGCCCGCGGAGGCGATCATCCGGGTCACGGCGGCCACGATCCCCGGGCGGTCCGCGCCGTGCACGCTCAGCAGGTACGGCGCCCCGAGCGGGGCGTGCCGGTGCTCCGGGCCTATCTGCCGGACCGTGATCACCAGCTCGCCGCGCAACGGCTCGAGCGCCGCCTTCACCTCGTCGAACGGTCCGGCGCAGACGATCATCATCGCGAAATGGCCGCGCAGCAGCGTCATGGTCGAGTCCTCGAGGTTGACCCCGGTACCGACCAGCGCCTCGGTGACGTCCGCGATGATGCCCGGCCGGTCCGGGCCGATGACGGTGACAGCGAGCTGACTCATGCCCGGAAACCTACCGGGAGACCTAAGTAGCCGAGGCAGCGACTTCGGTATCCGGACAGCCGTCAACACCCCGGCGAACGCTTACCCACCGCTACATTCGATCCATGAGCCGTCGGCGCAGCACCCGCGACTGGATCGTGGACAGCATCGCGTTCGTGCTCGCGATCGTGCTCGGGCTGTTCACCTACAGCGACGGTGAGGGCGACCGGGTGCCGCACCTGCTGCTCGCGGTCGACTTCTGGTCCGGGATGGCGCTCTGCCTGACGCTCTGGTTCCGCCGCCGGTGGCCGGTGCAGCTGGCGCTGATCGCGGCGCTGATCTCGTCGTACTCCGACGCCGCCGCCGGTCCGACGCTGGTGCTGATCATGACGGTCGCCGTCCACAAGCCGTGGCGTACGTCGGTCTGGGTCTTCGCGGCGAACTTCGTCGCCACCGCCGCGTACCTCCAGGTGCGGCACAAGGAGGACTGGCGGACGCAGCTCGTCATCGCGGTCATCCTGTACGCCGCGATGGCCGGCTGGGGGCAGTACATCCGCTCCCGCCGGCAGCTCCTGCAGACACTGCGGGACCGGGCCGACCGGGCCGAGACCGTCGCGACGCTGCAGGCCGAGCAGGCGCAGCTGCGGGCGCGGGAGGAGATCGCCCGCGAGATGCACGACGTACTCGGGCACCGGTTGTCGCTGCTGAGCGTGCACGCCGGGGCGCTGGCGTACCGCCCGGACGCGTCGACCGAGGAGGTCGGCGTCGCCGCCGAGATCATCCGCGCGAGCGCCCACCAGGCGTTGCAGGACCTCCGCGAGGTGATCGGCGTACTGCGGGCACCCGTCGGCGAGCTGCCGCAGCCGGCGTTCGCGGATCTGCCCGGGCTGGTGGAGGGTTCGCGCGCGGCCGGGATCCCGGTCGAGCTGACGCTCGAGGCGGACGGGCCGATGCCCGAGCACGTCGGGCGTACGGCGTACCGGATCGTCCAGGAAGGACTGACGAACGCGGTGAAACACGCACCGGGCGAACCCGTGACGATCAGCGTGATCGGTGCCCCCGGCAACGGACTGGTGGTCGAACTGCGCAACCCCGCCCCGCACCGCCGCCGCGGCGACGGCCAGGGACTGAAAGGCCTCACCGAACGCGCCGCCCTGGTGGACGGCCGCCTCGAACACGGCCGCACCCCCGAAGGCGACTTCCGCCTCTACGCCTGGCTACCGTGGCCCGCATGACCATTCGGGTACTCATCGTGGACGACGATCCACTGCTGCGGGCCGGGTTGAAGTTGATGCTCGGCGGTGCCGAGGAGATCCGGGTGGTCGGTGAGGCGGGGGACGGGTCCGGGGTGCAGGGGCTGATCGACCGGCTGGCGCCGGACGTGATCCTGATGGACATCCGGATGCCCGGCACCGACGGACTGACCGCGACCGAGGCGGTACGTCGCCGGCCAGGTGCGCCCGAGGTCGTCATCCTGACCACGTTCGACGCCGACGAGCACGTACTGCGGGCGCTCCGCGCCGGCGCGGCCGGGTTCATCCTGAAGGACACGCCGCCCGCCGAGATCGTCGAATCGGTACGCCGGATCGCGGCCGGCCAGCCGGTCCTGTCGCCGGCCGTCACGAAACGGCTGATCACGCGGGTCGCCGACTCCGGCCAGGACAACCGCAAGACCAAGGCCACCGCCCGGCTCGCGCAGCTGAACGACCGGGAGCGCGAGATCGCCGTCGCGGTCGGCGAGGGCAAGTCGAACGCCGAGATCAGTGCCACGCTCTACCTCAGCGTCCCGACCGTGAAGACCCACGTCTCCCGCATCCTCACCAAGCTCGACCTGAACAACCGCGTCCAGATCGCCCTCCTCGTGCACGACGCCGATCTCTTACACGGATGAAGAAGGCCGGGCCCCCGGCGAGTTGGAGGCCCGGCCGATCAGGTGGGTTGCTTGGACTGCCTACGACTGGATGGCCCGGCGGAATTCCTCGTTCGGGGTCTGCAGGCTGCCGAGGCTGGTCACCTCGCGCCGGAAGAACAGCGCCAGCGTCCAGTCCAGGATCACCCGGGCCTTCCGGTTCAGAGTAGGCACACGGGACACGTGGTACGTCCGGTGCAGGAACCAGGCCAGCCAGCCCTTCACCTTCACGCCGTACAGCTGGGCGACGCCCTTGTGCAGGCCGAGGCTCGCGACCGAGCCGACGTACTTGTGCTTGTAGTCCTGCGGCGGCTGCCCGTCGACGACCCGGAGGATGTTCGCGGCCAGCCGGTTCGCCTGCCGGACGGCGTGCTGCGCGTTCGGGGCGCAGAACGCACCGGTCTCGCTGGTCAGGTCCGGTACGGCGGCGTTGTCGCCGGCGGTCCAGGCGTCGTCGAGGCCCTCGATCCGCAGGTTCGCCAGGGTCTTGATCCGGCCCTTCTCGTCCAGCGGGAAGTCCGTCGCGGCGAGCGCCGGGTTGGCCTTCACGCCGGCCGTCCAGACGATCGTGTCGGCGTCGAACTCGTCGCCGTCGCTGAGGATCACGTGACCCTTCTCGCAGGACTCCAGCCGGGTCTCCAGCCGGATGTCCATGTTCCGGTTGCGGAGCTCGTCCACGGTGTACCTGCCGAGGTCCTCGCCGACCTCCGGCAGGATCCGCCCGGTGGCCTCGACCAGGACCCAGTGCATGTCCTCGGGCTTGATGTTGTCGTAGTACCTGGTGGCGTAGCGGGCCATGTCCTCGAGCTCGGCGAACGCCTCGACGCCGGCGTACCCACCGCCGATGAAGACGAACGTGAGCGCGGACTTGCGCAGCGCGGGATCAGGCTGGCTCGACGCGACGTCGAGGCGGTCCAGGACCTTGTTGCGCAGTGCGATGGCCTCTTCGACGTTCTTGAACCCGGTGGCCTCCTCGGCCAGGCCGGGGATCGGCAGCGTACGGGCGATCGAGCCGAGCGCGACGACGATCTGGTCGTAGGCAAGCTCGTACTCCGGGCCCTCCTCGGGCATGACCCTCGCGACCTTGTGGGCGTGGTCGATGCCGGTCACCCGGCCCGTCACCACGCGGCAGCCCTTGAGGGTCTTGCGCAGCGGCACCACGACGTGCCGCGGCTCCACCGATCCGGCCGCGGCCTCCGGCAGGAACGGCTGGTAGGTCATCACCGACCGCGGGTCGACCACCGTCACGCGGATCCGCCCCTGACGGGCGGCGCGGCGCAGGCCGTACGCGGTGTACATCCCGACGTAACCGCCTCCGACCACGAGGATGTGCGGCACCTGGGCTGTCATCCGGTTCACTCTCCCTGAGTGGATCTCCGACTTCATGTTCACTTCAACGCTAAACGCTCGTGAAAGATTTCACAAACCCCCTCACGAGTGATCTCACCCACCGAACATCCCCCACCCGAGGGACCTCTCATCCCCTCATGGTGGGTCCGGGGTCCCGTGCCCACCAGCCCTGACACGAAACAGCAAACGTCTACCGCAGGCGGTAGACAGAGACGTGGGAAGGGGAGTCGGCGGTGAAGGGGGTGGTGGACCAGTCGGCGTGGCGGGATTCGAGGGTGAGGCCGGCGAGTTGGGCCATCAGGTCGAGTTCGGCGGGCCAGATGTAGCGGTGCGGGGTGCGGCCGAGGTGGGCCTCGGTGCCTTCGCCGAAGTGGAAGTGGTGGGAGACGACGTGCTGGCGGACTACGTCGTACGTGTCCAGCAGGATGTAGCCGGGGTCCGCGACGCCGACCGTGGCGGGGATGCCGGGTGGGAGGCGGCGCAGTTCGGGGACCCAGAGCTCGATCACGAAGCGGCCGCCGGGGGAGAGGTGCCGGGCGGCGTTCCGGAAGCACGCGACCTGCTCCTCCTGGGTGAGCAGGTTCGAGATCGTGTTGAAGACCAGGTAGACGAGCGCGAACTCGCCCGCCGCCCGGGCGGTCGCCATGTCACCGACCACCACCGGGATCGACTCCGCGGAGGCCTTCGTCCGCAGCTGGTCGAGCATCGCCGTCGACAGCTCGATCCCGCTGACCGGGACGCCGCGCTCGGCCAGCGGTACGGCGACTCGCCCGGTGCCGATCGCGAACTCGAGCACCCGACCGCCCGCGGCCAGCTCGGCCAGGCGGGTGACGGTCGGCTCGATCACCTCGGCCGCGAACATCCCGGTGTCCGGCGTGTCGTACCGGCCGGCGACGTCCGCGTTCCACAGCTGGTTCTGCTCCACGCCCTTGGTCCAGCGCAGTACGTCCTCGGCGCCGTCCTCGCCGACCTTCGTGAAGCCGAGGCGGTCGTACAGCCGGCGCGCGTTCGGGTTGTCCCGCTCCACGTTCAGCTGCAGCGGTACGCCGCGGCGCGTGGCCTCGGACTGCAGCGCGGAGATGATCGCCGTACCGATCCCGCGATTCTGGACGTCCGGATGCAGCTGGATCCCGTTCAGCTCGACGGCTTCCGGCGTACGGCTGACCCGCAGCCGTCCGGCGGGCCGCTCGTCCACCTCCACGACGTACAGCTCGGTCGCCGGGTCCGCGATCGACTCGAGCGTCCACTCGACGAACCCGGCCCGCCACTCCGTCTCGTCCAAGTTGTCGGCAAACCGCCCCTGCGCACGAGTGGCAGCCAGTACCACCTCAGCCAGAAACTCGCCGTCAGCCGCCACCGCACCACGCAGTCGGTACATGCCGAGCAACCTACGCACGCGCCCTGTCCACAGCCAGCGGTTATTCGCCGGCCTGGCCGTCGGTGGACTCGCGGAGGAGGTCGAGGTGGCCGAGGTGGCGGGCGGTCTCCTCGATCAGGTGCGCGACGGCGTACCGCAGCGTGAACGTCATGCCCTCGGAGCGCGCCTGGTCGTCGAACGACGCGCCCGCGACGATCTCGCGAGAGCGCGCGCATTCGGCCCGGTACGCCGCGAGCAGTCCGTCGACCGTGTCGCCCGGATCGATCGGGAAGCACCCGTGCGGGTCCTCCTCGCTCCACGGCCACTCGACGTCCAGCCCGGCGAAGTCGATCGCGAACCAGAACCGCTCCACACCGGTCAGATGCTTGACGATCCCGCCAGGCGTGAGCGCCGACGGCTGCACCGGGCGGGCGAACGCCTGCTCCTCGGTGAGGCCGGCGAGCTTCAGTTCGACGGTGGCGCGGAGGAAGTCGAGGAGGCCGGTCAGGGTGCCGCGTTCGTCGGTGTCCTCGGCGGGACGGGTGCGAGCAATCTCGGGCATGGCCTCACCGTAGCGGCGACAGACTCCCGGCAGAACTGTTGATCCCAGGTGGTCATGTGCGCATTAATTAGGGGGGTGGAGACCTACCGCGCCCCGGTCCTGACTGCTTCCCTGCTGGCTCCGCCGGCCGTTTGTGCGTTGCTGACGCCGTTCCGGGCACATTTCGACAACGCGAACGCCGCGCTGGTGCTGGTGGTCGTGATCGTCGCGGTCGCAGTGTTCGGTATCCGGCTCGCCGGGGTGCTCGCGGCGGTGTCGAGCGCGCTGTGGTTCGACTTCTTTCTGACGACTCCGTACTACAGCTTCTCGATCGACAACAGCAACGACGTCGACCAGGCGGTCCTGCTGCTGGTGATCGGGATCGCGGTCACCCAGATCGCGATCTGGGGCCGTCGGCAACAAGCCAACGCGTCCCGGCGGCGCGGCTACCTGGACGGCGTGATCACCACCTCCCAGGCGGTCGCGACCGGCGCGTCCGCCGACGACCTGATCGAGCAGGTGCGCGCCGAACTCATCGCCGTACTGGGTATCGACGGCGTCAAGTTCGTTGCCGGACGCAAGCAAACCGCGGCGCCCCGGCTGAACCCGGACGGCTCGGTCACCCGCGGCTCCCAGGTCCTCAAGGTGGAACGCGACGGCCTCCCGACCAACGCCGAGATCGAACTCCCCGTCCAGCACGCCGGCGTCTCCCGCGGCTGCTTCCTCCTCACCGCCGCCTCCCGCATCGCCCGCCCCGACCTCGAACAACGCGTGGTAGCCGTAGCCCTCGCCGACCAGGTAGGCGCCGCCCTCACCACCCAGGAACCGGCCCGCCCCCACCTCTGACCCGTAACACGACCCCGCCGTACCCGATGATCCGCTTGTGAACCAGCAGGAATTCGCTTCCCAGGTCGGTGAGTTGGCAGCGCGGATCGGCTACCCGATGCCGTCCGTCGACTGGTCGACCGACAAGAAGTACCACGCTCGTGGGATCGTCCTCGATCCCAACGGGGCCTTCGGCCAGACGCTCCATGTCCATCGACGCGTCGAGGAGAGCATGCCGGCTGTCGTTCAGGAGTTCCTGGTCGCCCAGGAGTTGTTGCAGGCGCGGCTCGGGCTCTGGCGGCAGCGGCGGTGGCTCAGGGGCTTGGTGGTCGGCTGGTCGAGGTCCTCGGTCGTGACAAGGTGACCTCGGCGCTCGCTTGGTGGGTCGAGTCCGGATGGCGGCCGTCGGTCCAGTGGCTGCTCAATGGGGCGACGCCGACGCCCAAGGAGCGGCTGCGACGACTGGATACA
>NZ_DASRVN010000400.1:0-1951 GCF_035655035.1 Kribbella sp.
TGCCGATCAGTTCCAGGGCCTTGAGCGAGGCGGCGGTGACGGACGGGGCCAGCGAGTTCGAGAAGAGGTACGGGCGGGAGCGCTGGCGGAGGAGTTCGACGATCTCGCGGCGGGCGGAGACGTAGCCGCCGGAGGCGCCGCCGAGGGCCTTGCCCAGGGTGCCGGTGACGATGTCGACGCGGTCCTTCACGCCGAACAACGACGGCGTACCGGCGCCGTCCGGGCCGACGAAGCCGACCGCGTGCGAGTCGTCGACCATCACCAGCGCGTCGTACCGCTCGGCCAGCTCGCAGATCTCGTCCAGCGGGGCGACGTACCCGTCCATCGAGAACACGCCGTCGGTGGCGATCAGCCGGTACCGCGCGTCGGCGGCGTCCTTCAGCTGGGCCTCCAGGTCGGCCATGTCGCGGTTCTTGTACCGGTACCGGCGGGCCTTGGACAGCCGTACGCCGTCGATGATGCTGGCGTGGTTCAGCTCGTCGGAGATGATCGCGTCCTCGGCGCCGAGCAGCGTCTCGAAGAGGCCGCCGTTCGCGTCGAAGCAGGAGCTGTAGAGGATCGTGTCCTCGGTGCCGAGGAAGTTGCTCAGGGCACCTTCCAGGTCCTTGTGGATCTGCTGCGTGCCGCAGATGAAGCGCACCGAGGACAGTCCGAATCCCCACCGGTCAAGGGCTTCCTTGGCGGCCGCGACGACCTCCGGGTGATCGGACAGTCCGAGGTAGTTGTTCGCGCAGAAGTTCAGTACCTCGTTGCCGGTGGCAACCGAGATCGTCGCCTGCTGCGGTGAGGTGATCACCCGCTCGGACTTGTACAGCCCGGCGTCCCGGATCTCGCCGATGGTCGCCGTCAGGTCGTCCCGCATCCGCCCGAACATCAGTGCTTCTCCTCCAGGGATTCCGTCGTCCAGTCCATGATCACCTTGCCGCACTGCCCGGCGCGCGCGACGTCGAACGCACGCTCGAAGTCGCCGTACCCGAACCGGTGGGTGATCACCGGCGTCAGGTCCAGGCCGCGCTCCAGCATCACCGACATCGAGTACCAGGTCTCGAACATCTCCCGGCCGTAGATGCCCTTGATGGTCAGCATGTTCAGCACCACCGTGCCCCAGTCGATCGCGATCTCGTCGGCCGGCAGGCCGAGCATCGCGACCTTCCCGCCGTGCGTCATGTTCGCGAGCAGCTCCCGGAGCGCGGCCGGCTTCCCGGACATCTCCATCCCGACGTCGAAGCCCTCGCGCATCCCGAGGCTCTGCTGGGCCTGCGCGATGGTTTCCTCGCCGACGTTGACCGCGCGGGTGACGCCGATCTTCCGGGCGAGGTCCAGCCGGTACTCCGACAGGTCGGTGATCACCACGTTCCGCGCGCCGGCGTGCAGGGCGACCGCAGCGGCCATCACGCCGATCGGCCCGGCGCCGGTGATCAGGACGTCCTCGCCCACCAGCGGGAAGGAAAGCGCAGTGTGTACGGCGTTGCCGAACGGGTCGAAGATCGCGGCGACGTCGAGGTCCACCGGGTCCTTGTGGACCCACGCGTTGGTGGCCGGGAGTGCGACGTACTCCGCGAACGCGCCCGGTACGTGGACGCCGAGGCCGCGGGTCTTGATGCAGAGGTGGCGGCGGCCGGCGCGGCAGTTCCGGCAGCGGCCGCACACCAGGTGGCCCTCGCCGCTGACCAGGTCGCCGACCGCGACGTCCCGGACGCCGACGCCGACCTCGACCACCTCGCCGCAGAACTCGTGCCCGGTCACCATCGGGACCGGTACGTTCTTCTGTGCCCACGGGTCCCAGTTCTGGATGTGCAGGTCTGTGCCGCACAACCCGGTCCGGAGGACCTTGATCAGTACCTCGTCGGCCTCGATCTTCGGCTCGGGTACGTCCTGCAGCCACAACCCGGGCCGCGCCTCAGCCTTCACCAGCGCCTTCATGCCCACATCGTCGTCCGCGGCAACCATC
>NZ_DASRVN010000401.1:0-11666 GCF_035655035.1 Kribbella sp.
GTGGCGCATTCGTACGGCACCGACGTGGCAGCTCAGGCGGTGATCGAGAGCGGTGCCCGGCCGACGCGGCTGGTGATGACGGGGTCGCCGGGGATCGAGAAGTACGTCGACGAGGCCGCCGACTTCGTGCGGCCGCCGACGCGACTGTTCACCGAGCGCGCGCCCGGGGACTATGTGGCGTACACCGAGTGGCACGGGCCGGATCCGGCGACGTTCCCGGACGCGATCCGCATGGCGACCGCCGACCCGCACGGCCAGGACCCGGTGTCGGTGCACTGGCACAACGAGTACTACCGGGCGAACAGCGAAGCCCTGCGCAACGTCGGCCGGGTGGTCCGCGGCGACCTGAACGCGATCACCACCACGAACACCACCCGCGGCGCGGAAACCGAACTCGCCTGGTCCGTCCCACTGAACACGGCGTCGCACCTCGCGGCGGCGGTGTACAACCAGGTGACAGGCCCCGAGCACCCGCCGGTTCAGGACGGAGCTGCGGCGTACGACGGTGTGCCGGGCGAGCACGCGCCGGGTGGGGTCGGAGCTGCGGGGTACGACGGGGTGCCGGGCGGCGAGCATGGGCCGGGTCGGGAGGGAGTTGCGGCGGCGTACGGCGGGGTCGCGGCGCCGGTCAGTCCTTCGGCGGCGTCTGCGGCGTCGGCAGTCGTGCAGGTCAAGGCGAGCGTCTCGTCCCGTGGCGAGCGGGCGGAAGGGCGGCGGCGGTGATGGGGGAGCGGGAGTTCTTGCGGAGCGAGTTGGTGGCCGTGGCGGAGGCCGTCGTACCTGGCCAGCGGCCGGTCGTCACGGGGGACCCCGGGCCGGTGAACCCCGGCGTACTGTTCGACGGTCGTGGGCCGGCCGTCGTCTCGCGGGTAACCGTGCAAACCGGTAACCCGCAGGCCCCGGACCCGGCTGCCGAGGTGGAGGCAGCGGCGGAAGCGTTGCGCGCCCGCGGGTGGACCGCAGACCTCGTACCGGAGGAGAACGGGCACTACCGGGTCACCGCCGAGCGTGACGGGTACGACGTGGCGGTGCACGCCTGGGCGACGGACTGGCGAATCACGTTCACCGGTGAGACGCCCCTCTAGTTCAACCCGACGTCACCCTCCACCGAGCCACCGCCACCCGGGACGGCTACCAGGTCACCGTCCACACTGGGACGACGACTGGCACCTGACCCTGTCGGGGGAGGCCCCGCCGCTCTAGGCGTCGGTGGTGCGCTCGGCCTCGCCGCGGAGTACGCAGAACTCGTTGCCCTCCGGATCCTGCATGACGACCCAGCCCTTGCCGTCGGCGTCGCGGCGGTCGTGGGCGACGGTGGCGCCGAGGGTGAGGAGCCAGGCGACCTCCTCGTCGCGGGTGGTTTCCGGGACCAGGTCGAGATGGGCGCGGTTCTTGACCGCCTTCTCGTCGTTGTTCTGCTCGAACAGGACCGTGATGCCGTCGGCGGGGACCGAGGCGTACGGGTCGCCGGGATGGTCGTCGTCTGGGCGCTCGGCCTTCAGGACCTGCAGCCAGAAGCCGGCCAGTTCGTAGGGGTCGTGGGCATCGAACGTCACCGTCCGCACGCGAGAAGTCATGCGCAGAGATTACGGGCGAACCGGCCGCCGGTGCCTCAGGAATTCTCCGTATTTACCCGGAAAAGCACCCGATCCGGGGGCAGCTCGACGGGGTACGGCGTGAGCCCGGCGGCGACGGCCAGCTCGGTCAGCGCGGGAACCGTCCAGCGGTGGACGTGCACATTCATCGGATGACCGCCGTACCCGGACGTCTTGTGCGTCGACTCGGTGCCGACGTGGAACCCGATCAGCAGCACGCCGCCCGGCGCCAGCACCCGGCGGAACTCGGCGAACGCGGTCGGCACCAGCTCCCGCGGCAGGTGGATGATCGACCACCACGCGATGATGCCGCCGACCGACGCGTCCGGCAGGTCCAGCGCCGTCATCGACCCGACGCGGAAGTCCAGCCCGGGATGCGCACCGCGCGCGACCTCGATCATCCCCGGCGACACGTCGACCCCGACCACGGCCAGACCACGCTCGTGCAGCCCCGCCGCGACCCGCCCAGGACCGCACCCGACGTCCAGCACGGGCAGGTCCAGCGAAGGCACGAGCCGAGCGAGGAGGTCGAGATGCTCGTCCTCCCCGGTCGCCGGCTCCTTCACCATCTCCGCGTACGAGACGGCGACGTTGTCGTACGAACTACTGATCTCGGCGAGTACGTCGTCCACGAGAAGCGACCCTAAACGGCCGCTCCGACAGAATCAGGCCTTGCCGAGGGACTGCCGCTGGCGGCCGAGGCCCTCGATCTCCAGCTCCATCGTGTCGCCGGGCGACAGGTACGGGAAGCGGCCGGACAGCGCGACGCCCTCCGGCGTACCGGTGTTCACGATGTCGCCGGGGCTGAGCACCATGTACTGCGAGAGGTCGCGGATCAGCGCCGCCACCGAGAAGATCATGTCGGCGGTGTTCGAGTCCTGCCGCGGCTCGCCGTTCACCCAGGACCTGAGCCGCAGGTTCTGTACGTCGGAGACCTCGTCGGCCGGCACCAGCGCGGGCCCGAGCGGATTGAACGTCTCGCAGCACTTGCCCTTCGACCACTGTCCGCCGGAGACCTCGATCTGGAACGTGCGCTCGGACACGTCGTTCGAGACCGTGTACCCCGCGACACAGGCGAGCGCGTCCGCGTCGGTCTCGACGTACCGCGCCTGCTTGCCGATCACGATCGCGAGCTCGACCTCCCAGTCGGTCTTCACGGAGCCGCGCGGAACGAGGACGTCGTCGTCCGGGCCGACGACCGTGTTCGGGTGCTTGAAGAACACGATCGGCTGCTTCGGCGGCTCGGCACCGCCCTCGGCCGCGTGCGCCGCGTAGTTCATGCCGATACAGACCACGGCGCCCGGGCGGGCGATCGGCGCGCCGATCCGCAGGCCCTCGGTGTCGGCCGCGGGCAGCTCGCCGGCTTCGAGCGCCGCCCGGGTCCGGGCGATCCCGTCCGCGGCCAGGAAGGCGCCGTCGATGTCGCCGGTCAGCGGGGTCAGGTCGTGAACGGTACCGTCGGCGGCGCGCACGTACGGGCGCTCCTCGCCGACAGGCCCGAGGCGGAGCAGTTCCACAGATGTCTCCTAGGAGTCCTTGTCGAACACGGGCCGCAACCGGGCGCGGGAGGCCTCGATGTGCGACCGCATCGCCGCGGCCGCCTCCTCCGCGTTGCCCTTGCGGACCGCGGTCACCACTACCTTGTGCTCTCGCAACGCCTTCGTCGCGATGCCGCCACCGTAGTACAGCCGGAACAGGTGCAGGTGGCAGTGTGTCCGCTGGAAGGACGACCGGGCCGTCTCGTTGCCCGCCAACTCCAGTACGAGGTCGTGGAACCGCTGGTCGTGCGCGGCCATCGCCCGGTAGCTCTCGTACGACGGACGATCCGGTACGTCGGTGTAGCTGAGCATCTCCGCCTTCAACCGGCCGAGGTCGTCCTCGCCCGCCCGCTCCGCGGCCCGCCCGGCCGCCCACGGCTCGATGTGCAGGCGGTACTCGAAGAGATCCTCGAACTCGTCCCGGGACAGCCGCGACGACACCCGGTACCCGCGCAGTGGCTCCTTGATCACCAGCCCGTCGGACTCCAGCCGGGCCAGCGACTCGCGGATCGGGGTCTGGGAAATGCCCAGCTCACGGGTCAGCGCGTCGATGTTCAGCCGGGTGCCCGGCTCGACGACGCTGTCCATGATCAGGCCCTTGACCGTCTCGTACACGTCGTCGCTCAGCACTTGGCGCTGCGGCAGCCGGGCGAGCTGGCCCGCCAGGCCCACGTGTGCATCAGTCACTGTCGCTCCTCCCGGGGATCCCGAACTGCCCGACCTCATCGTTACCTCGACGAGTCTTGACGGCTCCAGTGTGAAGGGGCAGCATCGGATTCGCAATATCCTATAGGATCTGGAGCCCGCCCCATGAACCTTACCCTTCGCAGGACAGCGCTCTGCCTGGCCGCGATCGCCCTCGCCGCCGGCTGTACGACGAAGAGCGCCGACAAGACCGGATCCACCGGCGGCGGCAGCGGATCGACGTCGACGTCGTCCGGGCCGGTCACGCTCAAGGACGGCTCGCAGGTCAAGCTGGCCCTGATCCCGGGCGGCGCGCATCCGTACTTCCAGCCCTGGAAGACCACCGCGGACCGGGACAAGACCGAGTTCAAGCTCGGCGCGGTCACCTTCAACGAGACCGGCGAGTGGGACCAGGGCAAGCAGAACAACGTGATCAACTCGCTGGCCGCGCAGGGGTACAACGCGTTCGGCATCTTCGGGGTGTCGCCGACCGACATCAACTCGACCTTCGAGGACCTGAAGGCCAAGGGCTTCGCGGTCGGGTCGCTGGCGTCCTGTCCGGCCGGCAACACCGACTCGGCCGACTTCTGCCTGTCCACGGACGTCGAGACCGCGGCCTACAAGGCGGCCAAGGCAACCATCGCGGCCATCGGCGGCCACGGCACGATCGTGCACCTGACCGGCAACAACGTGGACTCGAACACCCAGCGCCGGATCGCGGGCGTGAAGAAGGCGGTCGCCGAGACGAACGGCAAGGTCACCGAACTGCCGGTGATCACCGACATCGACAAGGACCTGTCCACCGCGCAGAAGGCGGTCGCGGACCTGCTCGCCGCGCAGGGCACCAAGATCAACGGCATCGTCACCACGGCGTACAACCCGGCCGTCGCCGCGGCCGACGGTGTGGCCGGCAGCAAGCTTCCGATCAAGGTGGTGGCGATCGACGACGACGCGAAGATCCTGGCCGGCATCAAGTCCGGCGGGGTCGCGGCCACCGTCACGCAGAACCCGGTCGGTCAGGCGTACGTCGGCGGCTGGCTGCTCGCGCTGCTGCAGTCGAAGCAGTGCACGATGAAGGATCCCGGCGTGATCGTGGACTCCGGGTCGTTCGTCGTCACCAAGGCCAACGTCGACACGTACGACCAGGAGCGGCAGGCGAAGACCAAGGAGCTCCAGACTGAGTTCGTCAAGCACTTGAGCTGCCAGTGAGCACGATCACGAAGGCAGCCGCGTACCTGGTCGATCTTGAGGTCGAGACGGTTCGTACTGACGCCGTGCAGGCGTTCTTGAAGCAGGAGACCGTCTTCGTCGCTCTGTCGACATCAGACGGCCTGAGCGGACTCGGGTACGCCTACACGATCGGCACTGGTGGGACCTCAGTCCTCGCCTTGCTGCGGGACCATCTTCTCCCTCGGCTGGTAGGAAAGGACGCACGGAACGTCGAAGAGCTGTGGTCGGACCTGTTCTGGTCGACCCACGCGACCTCTGTCGGGGCTATCACCTCCCTTGCGCTGGCAGCCGTGGATACCGCGCTCTGGGATCTCCGCTGCCTCCGTGCCGATGAGCCGCTGTGGCGGCTGGCTGGTGGCTACCGGCAACAGGTTCCGCTGTACGACACAGAAGGCGGCTGGTTGCACCTCTCGACGGATGAGCTGGTTGCCGGCGCGTTGGCATCGCAGAAGGCCGGCTGGCCGGGTGTGAAGCTCAAGGTCGGCAAGCCGCGCGTACACGAGGACGTAGAGCGGCTGCGCGCCGTACGGGATGCCGTGGGGCCGGCGCTGGACATCATGGTCGACGCGAACCAGTCCATGACCTACCCCGAGGCTCGTCGTCGTGCCGCGGCGTTCGAGGCGGTGGACCTCTCGTGGTTCGAGGAGCCGTTGCCGGCCGACGACGTGACCGGCCATGTCCAGCTGGCCTCGTCGACGTCGATCCCGGTCGCGGTCGGGGAATCGCTGTACTCCGTGTCGCAGTTCCGGGAGTACCTCGTCGCCGGGGCGGCCGGGATCGTCCAGGTGGACGTGGCCCGGGTCGGCGGCATCACCCCGTGGCTGAAGGTCGCGCATCTCGCGGAGGCGTTCAACCTCGAGGTGTGCCCGCACTTCCTGATGGAGTTGCACGTCAGCCTGACGGCCGCGGTACCGAACGGGCGGTACGTCGAGCACATCCCGCAGTTGCGGGCGATCACGCGATCGGAGATGGCTGTGGTCGACGGGCACGCGGTGGCGCCTGACGTACCCGGTCTGGGCATCGACTGGGACCCGGACGCCATCGACGATCGGCGCGTCGGATGAGCGTCTCCACCACCGCCACCGAGGCGCTGCAGGAGGACGGGCCCGCGGCCGAGGTACGTCGTACACCGTGGTGGGCCAACCAGCGGATCGGGCTGCTGATCCTGGTGGTGCTGCTGTCCGCGCTGTTCGGCGTACTGCGGCCGGCGTTCTTCAACCAGCAACTGGTGATCTTCCCGCTGCTGCGCGACGTCGCGATGTTCACCGTGGTCGGGCTGGCGCAGCTGTGCGTGCTGTCGATCGGGCACATGAACCTGGCGGTCGGGCGGATGGCCGCGTTCTCGATGATGATCACCGGCATCTCGTACGACCTGTGGCATTTCACGCTGTACTCCGGTCTGCTGGTCGGGCTCGTCGCCGGTACGGCGATCGGCGCGCTGGCGGGATGGGTGATCGCGCGCACCGGGGTGAACTCGTTCGTGGTGACTTTGGCACTGGACTTCCTGCTGCTGGGGTTGATCCCGCTGGTGTACACCGCGCTGACGGACAACGCGGCGTTCGTCACGAAGCCGCCGGGGATGCGGGAGCTGCGGAACTACTCGCTGGCGGACATCTGCATCGGGAACGTCTGCGGGTCACCGGCGATCCCCCAGCTGGCGGTCTTCGCGGTGGTCGCGATGGCGGTCGTCGGGTGGATCTTCGCGCGGACGCGGCTCGGGCGGGAGCTGCTGATGACCGGTTCGTCGGTCCGTGCGGCCGAGCTGTCCGGCATCCCGACGGCGCGCCGGGTGATCGTCGCGCATGCGATGTCCGGGTGCCTGGCCGCGCTGGCCGGGTTCATGCTCGCGGTCTCCACCGGGTCGATCAAGGCCACGATCGGCGAGGAGTTCATGCTGCCGTCGTTCCTCGGACCGATCCTCGGCGGGACCTTGCTGGCCGGCGGGTTCGTCTCCATCTGGGGGACGCTGCTCGGCACGGCCCTCACGACCGTCATCCGCAAAGGCCTCGACCTGCTCGGGGTCGGGCTCGAAAGCCTGAACATCTACCTCGGTCTGATCCTCCTGCTCGCGCTGTCCACCGACCGCGTCAGAACCGTGCTGTCGGAGCGGCAGTCCGTCGTGCCGACCCGCCGCCGCCCCCGTGCTCCGGAAGGAGACCGCTGATGAGCCGCTTCGTCCGTTCCACCGAGATGACGTTGCTCGCCATCTGTGTGGTGTTCTTCGTGTTCCTGGTGATCGCGTCACACGGAGAGCTGCTGTCGGCGAACTCCTTGCGGGTGCTGTTGCAGTTCCTGGCCGTTCCGGTACTGATCGGGCTGGCGCAGATGGTGGTGCTCGCGGTGGGGCAGCTCAACCTCGCCGTCGGCGCGATCGGCGGATTCGCCGCCGCCGCGACGGCCGTGCTGATGGCCGACCACGGCGTACCGGCGCCGCTCGCGCTGCTGATCGGCTTCCTGCTGGCCGCCGTCGCCGGCCTGGTGAACGGCGTGCTCGTCGTGCTCACCCGGATCAACGGTTTCATCGTCACGCTGGCGACGATGACGGTCCTGACCGGCGTGCAGTACCGGATCGTCGGCACCCGCACCGTCGACGCCTATCCTCAGGCGCTGAAGGACTTCGGTGCCGCCGCTCTGTTCGGCGTTCTCCCGTGGATCTTCGTCGTCGCGCTGATCGTCGCGGGGGCGCTGTCCGTCCTGCTCCGCCGTACCGTACCCGGCCGGCAACTTCTCGCCTCCGGCGGAAACCCGATCGCCGCGCGGCTGTCCGGGATCTCCAACGACCGCTCGGTGATCGTCGCGCACACGCTTTCCGGCGCCGTTCTCGGTGTCGCCGCGATCCTCACCGTCGCGTCCTCGCCGGGCGTGAACAAGAGCATCGGCGGCGACTGGTTGCTACCGTCGTTCGCCGCCCCGATCATCGGCGGTGCGCTGCTGACCGGCGGATCGGCCGTCGTCCTCGGCACTGTGCTCGCCGCGTTCATCGTGCGCTTCGTCGACACCGCGCGGGCCGAGTTCTCCCTCGAGCCGTCGTGGGTGAACTTCGTCGTCGGTGCGGTCGTCCTCGGCTCCGTCGTCCTGGGACAGCTTCGGAGCCGCCGGCAACAACGCCGTACGGTCGTCAAACCACCCGACGCGGTGGTCGCGGGAGGCGTGTCATGACGTTGTTCCGGGCGGAGCAGGTGGTCAAGGTGTTTCCCGGCGTCCGAGCGCTGGACCGCGTCGATCTCGCGCTCGAGGCCGGCTCGGTGCACGCGCTGCTCGGCGAGAACGGCGCCGGGAAGTCGACCCTGATCAAGGTCGTCACCGGTTTGTACCGCCCGGACGGCGGCCGCCTGCTGCTCGACGGCCGCGAGGTGTCGTTCGGCTCGCCGCACGAGTCCGCCGCGGCCGGCATCGGCGTCGTCCACCAGGAACGCAACCTGATCCCCGGGTTCACCGTCGGCGAGAACATCCTGCTGCAGAAGCTCCCGACGTCCCGCGGCCTCGTCGACCGGACGGCCATTCGCGCGGAGGCCGGCCGCTGGCTCGCCGAACTCGAGCTCGACATCGACCCGGACCGGCCGGTCACCGAGTTGTCCGTGGCACAGGCGCAACTCGTCGAGATCGCCAAGGCGCTGTCCGTGGAGAGCCGCGTGCTGCTTCTCGACGAGCCGACCGCGTCGATCACGCCGAACGAGGCGGCGCTGCTGTTCCGCGTCGTGGACAAGCTGAAGAACGACGGGCGCGCGGTGCTGTTCGTGAGTCACAAGCTGGAGGAGGTCTTCCAGATCTGCGACACGGTGACCGTACTGCGGGACGGCGCGTCCGTGCTGTCCGGAGGCGCGCTCGCCGACCTCACCCGGGACCAGGTCGTCGACCTTATGGTTGGCCGTACCCACGAAGCGTTGTCGTTGCCGCCGCGCGCCGTCGACGCCACGGCCGGTCCGGTGCTGGAGTTGCGCGGTGTGAGTACGGCGACCGGGCACGCCGACGTGGATCTCGCCGTCCGGCCGGGGGAGATCGTCGGGCTGTACGGCCTGGTCGGTGCCGGGCGGAGTGAACTGGCTAAGGCGCTGCTCGGGCTGGACCGGATCACCGCCGGCGAGGTGCGCGTGCGGGGGAAGGCCGTCCGGATCCGGAACGTGCGGGACGCCCTGCATAACCACCGGATCGGATACGTCACGGAGAACCGCAAGGAGGAAGGCGTCTTCCTCGAGCAGCCGGTCAGCCGGAACATCGCGGTCACGATCTGGGACCGGCTGCGGAAGGCGCTCGGGTACGTGCCGGCGAAGGCCGAGGCCGCGACCGTCGCGACGTACGTCGAACAGCTCGGCATCCGGATCGCCTCACCCGCGCAGTACGCCGGTACGCTGTCGGGCGGGAACCAGCAGAAGGTCTCGCTGGCGAAGTGGCTCGCCGCCCAGACGGAGATCCTGATCATCGACGAGCCGACGGTGGGGATCGACGTACGGACCAAGGACGCGTTCCACACTCTGATCTGGGATCTCGCGTCGAACGGGCTGGCGATCCTGCTGATCACCTCCGACCTGCCGGAGATGGTCACCCTCGCCGACCGGGTCGTGGTGATGCGCGACCACGCCGTACAGGGTGAACTGCCGAACGACCACGACTACGACCGGATGAGCCAGCAAGTCATCCGGCTGATCCACGCCGAGGGGACCACCGCCGCATGAGTAGAGTCGACGCGCATCACCACGTCTGGGACCTGACCGTCCGGGAGCAGACCTGGATGGTCGGGCCGGAGCTGGACCCGATCCGGCGGAACTTCTCGATCGACGACCTGGCGCCGCTCGCCGCGGCCGCCGACGTCAGCGCGACGGTGCTGGTGCAGACGGTCGGCCTGGTCGAGGAGACGGTCGAGTTCCTGGAGATTGCCGCAGGCAACGACCTGGTGGCCGGCGTGGTCGGCTGGGTGGACCTCACCGCACCCGACGTCGCCGACACGCTGGCGTCGCTGCAGGCTCGCCCGGACGGCTCGTACCTGAAGGGGATCCGCCACCAGGTCCACGACGAACCGGATGTCGACTGGCTGCTGCGGCCCGACGTACAACGTGGTCTGAAGGCCGTCGCCGACGCCGGCCTGGCCTACGACCTGCTCACCAGGACCCCGCATCTCCCGGCCGCGCTCCAGACCGCCCGCGAGCTTCCGGGACTCACCTTCGTCGTCGACCACATCTCCAAACCGGTCATCGGCGAACCCCTCACCGACTGGGCCACCCAACTCCAGGCCCTGGCCGCCCTCCCCAACACCACCTGCAAACTCTCGGGCATGGTCACCGAGGCCTCCTGGACCACCTGGAAACCCTCCGACCTCCAGCCGTACGCCGACGTCGTCCTTCAGGCCTTCGGCTCCGACCGCACCATGTTCGGCTCCGACTGGCCCGTCTGCCTCCTCGCCGCCACCTACGCCCAGGTCGTCGAAACCGCCGAAACCCTCACCGCCCACCTCACCCCCACCGAACGCAACGCCGTCTTCACCACCACCGCCACCCACACCTACCAACTGTGATGCGACTGCAGACCGTCGAACGAGCCTCGGACGCGTTTCAGCAGTCGTTGACGACTACGGAGATCGAGGCGATCTGCCGTCGTGCGTTCGGCGTACACGCTCGACCGACGGAGGCGGTGGAGCTGGGGTACGGGGGATACAACAGCGTTTATCGGGTGGAGTTGGAGAACGGGCCGGTGATTCTGCGGGTGGCGCCGGGGGAGGCGGATCAGTTCGGGTCCGAGCGGCATCTGATGCGGAACGAGTACGCCGGCGTGCCCTGGCTCGCGGTGATCGCGCCGCTGATGCCGCGGATCCTCGCGGTGGACTGGTCGCACGACCTCGTCGACCGGGACTGGATGATCCAGACCTGCCTCCCCGGCCTGCCCGCGCCCGAGCACCTCGGCCACTACCCACGATCCGGCCGTACGACGTTCTTCCGCCAGCTCGGCGCGATAACCCGCAGCGTGCACGACATCCAAGGCCCGTACTTCGGCCGCCCGACCGGGCCGCCATACCCGACCTGGAGCGCCGTCGTGATCGCATCGCTCGAACAGATCGCCGACGACCTGGAGCAAGCCGGGCTCGACGCGTCCGACGTACGAACCGCCGCCACCCTCGCCACCCGCGACCGCGCGATCCTCGACGAGATCCGCGAACCACGAATGCTGTCCGGCGACCTGTGGACCGTCAACTGCCTGCTCGACGCCGAAGCCCCCGAGCCGCTGATCTCCGGCGTACTCGACTTCGACCGCACCGAATTCGGCGACCCCGCAGCCGACTGGACAATCCGCATGGCCCAAGCCAAACCCGACGAACGCAAAGCCTTCTGGGACTCGTACGGCCCCCTGAACCGCTCCCCAGCAGCAACCCACCGAGCCCACCTCTACGAAACCCGCCACCTAGCCACCATCCGCCTGGAACGCCACCGCCTAACCAAACCCGCCCCAATCCACGAAACCTACGCCTCCATGGCAAAGGTCCTCACCGCCCTCGGCTGAGCGGTCGGCTCAGGTCCGGCGGCCGGTGCGGGCAGCGAAGTCGTCGAGCGCGGTGATGACATCGCGGGCGATCCACGCGCGGTCGCGTCGGCCGGTGGAGATCTGCTTCAGAACCTGTACATCGACGAGC
>NZ_DASRVN010000402.1:0-4410 GCF_035655035.1 Kribbella sp.
GCGGGCGGCGAGGGTTCGCCGAACTGCTGCTCGACTTGAGGGTCCGGTCAGGCCTTTCCCAGGAGGAGCTGGCCGACCGGGCCGGGCTGAGCGTGCGCTCGATCCGGGAGATGGAGGCCGGCCGGGTGACGCGGCCGCGGAAGGACTCCGTGCGGTTGCTGGCGTCCGCGCTCGAGCTGCAGGACGTGGCCGAGTTCCTGCAGGCCGCGGGGCACGGCGTCGTACGGGCGGTTGCTCCTGTCGTCTCGGTGGCGGACGCGGCTCCGACCGGGCTGCGGTGGCGCGGGACGCGGCCGATCCCGGACGGTCTGGTCGGGCGCGAGGACGAGCTGTTGGAGCTGGAGGCGCTGCTCCGGCAGAACCGGCTGGTCACGCTGGTCGGTCCCGGTGGCGTCGGCAAGACCGAGCTCGCGCTGGCCGCGGCGGACCGGTTCTCCGGCGCCGACACGACCGTGGTGGTCGTCGACCTGACGACGGTGCAGCGCGACGCCGCCGTGACGTCGGCGATCCTGGACGCCTTCGGCACCGCCCCCGGTACGTCGGACCTCGACGACGTACTGTCCGGGCGCCGTCCCGGTGACCTGGTGATCGTCGAGGACAACGCCGAGCACGTGCTCGACGGCGTCGCGACCGTCGCGAACCGGATGGTCCGCAGCTTCCCGGGCGTCGGCGTACTGGTCACGTCCCGCATCCCGCTCGGCCTGCCGGACGAGGTGGTACGGCGCGTGCAGGTGCTCGGCGTACCGGCGAACGACGAGAACTTCGAGGAGATCGCGGCCTCGCCGGCGGTGGAGATGTTCTGCCGGCGGGTCGCCCGGGTACGCCCCGACTTCACGTTGACCCGGGAGAACGCCCCGACCGTGGCGCGGCTGTGCCGGCGGCTGGACGGCCTGCCGCTGGCGCTCGAGCTGGCTGCCGCACGGGCCGGGTCGTTGTCGGTGGAGACGATCCTGGCCGCGCTGGACGACCGCTTCCGGTTGCTGTCCGGCCCGCGGCGGTTCGGTGCGCCGCATCAGCGCACGCTGGCGGACACCATTGCCTGGAGCGTGGACGCGTTGTCGGACCCGGCGCAGCAGTTGCTGTACCGGGCGTCGGTGCTCGGGTCGCCGTTCACGCTGGAGGCGGTGGCCGGGGTGTGTACGGGCGCCCCGATCCACGAGATCGACGTACCGATGCTGCTGGCCGAGCTGGTGGAGAAGTCGCTGCTGCAGCCGGTGCCGGAGTTCGAGCGGCTGTACGGCGCGCGGTACAAGTTCCTGGAGACGATCCGCGAGCACGCGTACGCCGGGCTGTCGTCGCAGGGGGACGACCTCACCGAGTTCCGGAACCGGGCCGTCGAGTGGTGTACGATGTACGTGGCCGGGCTGGAGGGCGCGTGGTCGTCGCCGGACCGCGACCGGCGGTACCGGGCGGCGCATGCGAACTCGGCGCTGTTCGAGGTGGCCCTGGCGCGGGCGGCCGAGCTGGGGGAGTGGGACACGGCCGCGCGGATCGTGCTGGGGTTCCGGATCGCCTGGCAGTACCAGGCGAGTGTGGCCGAGAGCGGCATCCGGTGGGCGACGCTGTGCGCTGCCAACGTGTCCGACAAGGAGACCAGCGGCCGGCTGCTTGCTATTGCGGGCCGGCTGTCCAGTCTGACCGGGGACATCCACGGTGCTCGGCGGCATTACGAAGAGGCGCGCACGCTGATCCCTGGCGAGACTGAGATGGGTCTGGTCGCCAGGGGCGGGTGGGTCTCGTCAGGGTCGCACCTGCTCGATACGCAGAGCCTGGCTGAGATCCCGGCGCTGCTGGAGGACGCCCGCAAGCATGGCGACATCCAGCGGTCTACGACTGTGCAGGCGACCTGTGGGCTCGCGCTGCTGCGCTGGGGACGGCTGGTGGAGGCCAGGGAGCTTCTGCTGGCGTGGGAGGCGGCGCTGGTCAATCCGGGCGTCTACCCGGACGAGATCGGCTACATAGCGCTCAGCCGCGTCGACCTGGAGCTGGGCAACCTGTCCGGTGCGCGGCACTGGGCTGAGCTCGCCCGCGACAGCCAGGCACCTGACGACCCGGAACGGACCAAGGTGGCCAGCTGTCTGGCGATGGTCGAGTACCAGGACGGCCGGTACGACGAGGCGCGCGCACTGCTCGACCAGGCCGACGCGGACATCCGCGGGCATCGCGGGTACTTCGACTACCTGGTGATGCTGTACCGGTCCCGGCTGGCACGTGCTGCCGGAGAGTTCGAGCAGGCCCGGCAGGCGGTGCTGGACGCGCTGAACCGGCTCCTGCTCGAAGGGCGGGTCGTGTACCTGCTCGAAGTACTGCCGGAGGCTGTGGCCGTTCTGCACGCGCTGGGGCGCTCCGAGGCGGGCGACGCGGTGTGCGGTGAGCTGCTCGCGTGGCAGCAGACCATGGACCCGCCGATGCTGCCGACGGCCTGGGCCGTGCTGCAGGAGTCGTGCCAGAGCGCGACGGTGGCGGACGGGTGGCCGCAGCCCGATCCGGCGGCCGCCGTACAGCGGCTGGCCAACGACGTACTCGCTGCTCTTTCCTGACGCCGATCCGCGGAAGCTGCCGGGTAACTGCCGGTTGTTCTGCCTCGTCCTGACCTGGCTGCCGGACCAAGAATTACAGCCGTAGGGCAGGTTCCAGGAAGCAGAGTCCGACCCCGGAAACGGCAGCGAGAGGCGGTGCACCATGAAGAGGCCATGGCACACCGCGGCACTGCCCGGCCCGGCTGAGGCGACGCGGAGGGCCTCCGGGTGCTGGTTGGTGGGGGCGCCGACCGGCGGCCGAGAGCTCCGGAGTGCTGTGGAATGCGGATCTGTCCTGCCTGTACCGGGCGCGGTGCACCGTCAGGGCACTGCTTCCGGGGCGGGGTCCCAGCAGAGGGTCCGGCACACGACACAGGGGACGAGTGTCACGACCCGGCTGGTGCGGGTGCCCGACGGGATTGGTCTCCCGTCGGCGTGCCGGCCGCTGGGACCTCCCGGGACCTCGGTGAGCTCGCGGTCAGGCCGGTTCGTACGGAACCGGATTCGGGGAGTAGCTCGCCGGGGACCCACCGACCTCAGCTGACAGCCAGGGGGAGTCAGCCGGACGTGCCGGGCTGTTGGCGCACAGGGGACGCCAGCGGCCCGGCCCAGTACCCGAGCGAGGTGAAGGCCCCGGGAGGGGTGGCCTTCACCTCGCTGCCGTACAGCTTTTTGTGGAGTTCGGTACTGCGCCCGGACGTAAACTGTCCGGTAACCTCGCTGCATGGCAGCCCGCGTGCAGGTCGTCACCGACTCCACGGCCGGTCTGTCCACGCACGAGCTGCTCCGGCACCCGCTGACCGTCGTACCGCTGCAGGTCGTGATCGGCGGCACCTCGTACGACGACGGCGCCACCTCGGCGGACGCGGTCGCGGAGGCGCTGAAGACGTTCACACCGGTATCGACCAGCCGGCCGGCACCGCAGACGTTCGCCGACACGTACGCCGCGTGCGCGGCCGACGGCGCCGAGGCGGTCGTGTCGATCCACCTCTCCGGCGACATGTCCGGCACCTTCGAGGCCGCGATGATCGGCGCCAAGGAGTCCCCGATCCCGGTCCGCGTCGTCGACTCCCGTTCGCTCGGCATGGGCCTCGGCTTCCCGGTCCTCGCCGCAGCCGCCGCGGCCGGCGCCGGCGAAGACGCCGCCACCGTCGAAGCCGCCGCCCGCGCCCGGATGAAGACCATCTCGTCGTACTTCTACGTCGACACCCTCGAATACCTCCGCCGCGGCGGCCGCATCGGCGCCGCCCAGGCCCTTCTCGGCACCGCCCTGGCCGTCAAACCCCTGCTCACCATCAACGGCGGCCGCATAGTCCCCCTCGAAAAGGTCCGCACCTCGACCCGAGCCATCGCCCGCCTAGCCGACATCGCCGTCCAACGAGCCGGCGACACCCCCGTCCAGCTGGCCGTCCACCACCTCGCCAACCTAGAAAAAGCCCAAACCCTCGCCGACAACCTCGCCACCCGCCTCCCCCAAGCCCAGGAGGTCGTCCTCCGAGAAGTAGGCGCCGTAATAGGCGCCCACGTAGGCCCCGGCCTCCTAGCGGTAGTAGTAAGCCCCCTCTAACCACCCGCACCCGCCCACCCGCACCCGCCCACCTGCGCCACGGCGCCACCCGCGCCCCACCTCACGCGCACCCTGCCCAGCACACCGCCCCTCCGCGCTCACCCTCCGCGCTCACACTCCGCGCTCACACTCCGCGCCGGCGGCGCAACTGCGGCTACCTCACGTGCGCCCACCTCAGCGCACCCCTCACCGCGCCGCCTCAGGTGCGCTCAGCTCACCGCACGCGCGCACCCCGCACGCGCTCACCCCACGCGCGCCGCCGGCGCCACCGCGCCCGCCTCACCTGCGCCCACCTCACCGCGCTCACCCCACGCCCCGCTTCAC
>NZ_DASRVN010000403.1:0-35860 GCF_035655035.1 Kribbella sp.
CGAGCAGTGCGGGCTTCTCGTCGAGCCGCGGGTCGGCGTACATCTCCAGCAGCTCCTTCTCGAGCGCAGCGACCTCTGCCGCGCGGGAGGGCTTGTGGAGCAGCTCCTGCACCACCGCGTCGTGCTGGTAGTAGTAGCGCAGGTAGTACGACGGTACGACGCCCAGCTGCTGTACTACGTCCGCCGGCAGGTGCAGGTCGTCCGCGATGTCGCTGAGGTGCTTGGAGAGGAGCTGAGGCAGTACGTCCTCGCCGTTCACGCGTACTGCGCGCTCCCAGGTGAGGTGGTTCAGCCCGACGTGGTCCAGCGACACCTCCTCCGGCGTGACGCCCAGCAACGCGGCGAAGCGACGCTGGAACCCGATCGCCACGTTGCACAGTCCGACGGCCTTGTGCCCGTGCGACAACAACGCCCGCGTGACGATCCCGACCGGGTTGGTGAAGTCGATGATCCACGCGTCCGGGTTGGTACGCCGTACGCGCTCTGCGATGTCCAGCACCACTGGAACGGTCCGTAGCGCCTTGGCGAGGCCGCCGGCGCCAGTGGTCTCCTGCCCGACGCACCCGCACTCCAGTGGCCAGGTCTCGTCCTCGTTGCGCGCAGCCTGTCCACCCACGCGCAGTTGCAGCAGTACTGCGTCAGCGCCGTCGATACCGGCGTCCAGGTCGGACGTGGTGATCACCCGACCCGCATGTCCTTGTTTGGCGAAGATGCGCCGCGCCAAGCCACCGACCAGCTCCAGCCGGTCCGCCGCAGGGTCCACCAGAACCAGCTCCGACACCGGCAACGAGTCCCGCAACCGGGCGAACCCGTCGACCAGCTCAGGCGTGTAGGTGGACCCGCCACCAACAACTGTCAGTCGCATCCGCTCTCCTGCTAGGTAATAGGTGGACCCGCGGTGTCGAAGACCTCGTCGCGGGTGGTGCTCAATGCGGACTGCAGTGCTCCGGAGAGCACGGGGTCGGTGCTGATCGCGGTCATCAGCAGCTGCGGCCGCGGTACGGCGAGATCGGCGAGCTCGTCCTGGACCAGCCCGCGCAGGCGTTCGCCGCCGGCGGTGATGACGCCGCCGGCCAGCACGATCAGCTCCGGGTCGACGACCGCGACGATTGCCGCCAGGCCGACCGCGAGCCGGTGCGCGAACTCGTTGAGTACGGCGTCGCCCGCGCCCTCGGTCTGCAGCGCGGCCGTGATCGCGGCCTCCGGCGTACGGGCCTTCAGACCGTGTTCACGGGCGAGCTCGAGGACGGGTTCGCCACCGGCCAGCTCCTGGAATCCGCCGGCGTTGTTGCGGCCGACGTTGCGGATCAGCGGCGTACCCGGAAGCGGCAGGAACGCGACCTCGCCGGCACCGCCGGTCGCACCGCGGTGCAGCCGGCCGTTGATCACGATCGCGGCGCCGATGCCCTCCTCGCCCCAGAGCAGGACGAAGTTCTCGTGCTCCTGGGCATGGCCGACCCGCTGCTCGGCGACCGCGGCCAGGTTGACGTCGTTCTCGACCTCCAGCGGTACGGCGATCGCCGCCGCCAGCTCCTCCAGCAGGTGCGGGGCGTGCCAGCCCGGGAGGTGGGTCGCGTACCGCAGCCGGCCCGTCGTCGGGTCGAAACCACCCGGAGTACCGATCGAGACCCGGCGCAGCCGTTCCCGGCTCAGCCCCGCCTCGCCCGCGGCGCCGTCGACCGCCTTCAGCACCCGCTCGACTGTGCCCTTGGCACTGCGGCCCGGGGTGGCGAGCTCGTAGCGGCCGACCACGTTCCCGGTCAGGTCGGCGACCGCGGCCCGGATCCGCGTCGGCGTGACGTCCAGCCCCGCGACGTACGCGATCTCGCCGTTGATCTCGTAGAGCTGCGCGTTCGGGCCTGGCCGGCCTGCGGTGGTGCCGCTCGGACGCACCAGGCCGGCCGCCTCCAGCCTGGCCAGCAGCTGCGACGCGGTCGGCTTGGACAGCCCGGTCAGGTTGCCCAGCGTGGTGCGGGAGAGCGGGCCCTGGCTGAGCAGCAGGTCCAGGGCGGCGCGGTCGTTCATCGCGCGCAGCAGGCGCGGCGTTCCGGGTGTCGTGGCCATGAGCCAACCCTGCCTCCCTTCGCCGCCCGCGGGTACTCGCCGCGCTGAACTTCCCGTCTGTTAGGAAAGTTTCCTATTAACGCGAGACCGTACGGCGGAGCGGCGCCGGTGTCAATCGAGGCGCTGCGGAGTACAGGGAGGGACGGCTACGCCTGATCGGCAAGCAGGGCGAACGAGACCAGCCAGTGCGTCGACATGAAGTCCCCGTCCGTCACCGTGGGGAGCACTGCCTCGATCTGACGGTCAGCGCCTGCCCGCAATACCTCAGCAACCTCAGGCACTGCAGGAGCGATCGCTCGCAGCTGCCAGGCCCGAGACAGCGCCAACCCGGACAGGTGGGCCAACTGCCCATCACCTGAGTCGTCTGTCACCGGCACCTCCAACAGGTGCCGGTGTGCATCAGTCCCCAGTCCTGGGAGAAACGCTCGCAGCCAGCTGGCGAACTCCGCATCCGGCAGCACCCGCCGCATCAGCTCGGCCTCGGACAGCGCAGGCGACAAGAAGTCAGTACCCGACGGTTCGAAGCGCGTGTCGTACGCGGTGTCCCCGCCGTACCACTCCAACGCCCGCTGCCGCACGGCCTCCACGACATCCGCCCGTCCCAGCTCGCCGTACGCCTCATGCAGCAACGCAAGCGCAAACGCCGAGTTCAGATGTACGCCGTGCCGCACCGGGTACGCCTGCTTCGGCAGCCACGTAAGAACGAGCTCCGCGATCACGTCACCCAGTGGAGCGACCGCCTGGCCCCACTGGGTGTCACGCGCAGCAGCAACGAGCTGTGCCGCCCACGCCCAGCCGTAGGGACGTTCGTACCCCGGCCGCTCCCGCAGGTACGCGACCTCGACAGCAATCGCCTCCTGCGTCAGCCGCTGGTTCAGCAGCTCTACCGGGCGTTGGCCGACCTGATCCGGTGCCAGCGTCAGCAACCGGACCAGGGACCACTGCATGTGCGCGCTGGAGTGCCAGTCGTACGACCCGTGGAACGCCGGGTGCAGGCGATCCGGAGTCACGTCCACGTCGTCGGGACCTGCGGACGCGTGCTGGGTGGCGTACGGGTAGGTGGTGTCGAGTACGTTGCAGGCGATGTCGGCCCAAGCGGCGGCGTATTTCACAGGACTCCTCAGAAGGCGAAGACGTACATCAGGACGATGTTGCAGGCCAGCAAGGGGATCGCGGTCGGGATCTGCGCCTTGATCGGGCCGTACTGGTCCTTCATCTCCAGCAGGGCTGCCGGGACCAGGTTGAAGTTGGCGGCCATCGGCGTACACAGCGTGCCGCAGAAGCCTGCCAGCATCCCGATCGCGAACACGACCGCCGGGGTGCCGTGGAACTGCTGCACCAGCAGCGGCCAGCCGACCGCGGCGGTCATCACCGGGAACGCCGCGAACGCGTTGCCCATGATGATCGTGAAGATCGCCATGCCGATGCAGTACAGCGCGACCGCGGCGATCAGCGAGCCCTTCGGGATCAGGTGGTTGGTGACGTGGCCGACCGCCGTGCCGACGCCGGACGCGGTGAACAACAGTCCGAGCGTGGCCAGCATCTGCGGCAGGATCGCGGCCCAGCCGATGTGCTCGAGCAGCCGTCGGCCCTCGTGCAGCGGAACGGCCGGGGATTTCGGCCGGAACAGCACCATGCCGACGATCAGCGCCAGGATCGACGCGACCCCGAGGCCAATGATCGTCGCCGAACCGGACTCCAGCAGCAGCTTGCCGTCGCCCAGTTTCACCTTGGCCAGCCAGGCGCCGAAGATCGCCGCCACGACCGGGATCACCAGCGCCGGCAGGAAGAGCTTGTTGCCGAACTTGTTCGCGAAGTGCTCCCGCTCGACCGGTGTCGTCGTCCGTTCCTGCCCGCGGGCCGGGAACCCGAAGCCGGCCAGGACCGCGATCGCGATCACCGCGATGCCGAGCACCCAGGCCGGAGCCTGCTTGTGAACGACGAACGTGCCGTAGCCGAACGAGACCCCGAGGAGGCCCCAGAATGCCGCGCTGCCGAGCCGTTTCGGGTTGCCGCGGTCGTTGACGACCTGTAGTGCGATCAGCACGAAAAGGATTCCGCACAGCCAGTAGAACCACTCGACCTTGATCATCGGGCGGCCTCCTCGGCGTTCAACCCGGCCTCGGCCGCGAGCTTGTCGAGCGTGCGGTCCAGCAGCCACAACCGGGTGCCGTGGATGAGCAGCGCGCAGATGGCGGTCGGGATCGCCCAGACCGCGATGTTGATCGCCTCGAGCTTCAGGCCGTACGTCGTGTCCACGAAGCCGGTGATCAGCAGGATCGAGCCGACCGCGACGAAGATGTCCTCACCGAAGAAGACCCCGACGGTGTCGGAGCTGGCCGCGAAGCCCTTGATCTTCTCCTGCATCTTCTCCGGCAGTTTGCCGTACTTGCGCTCGGCGGCGCCGGCGGCCATCGGATGGATCAGCGGCCGCACCGCCTGCGCGTACCCGCCGATGCTGGTCAGGCCGACCGCGGCGGTGCCCTGACGGATCACCATGTACAGCGCGAGCAGGCGGCCCGTGGTCAGGACCTTGAGTTTGCTGATCAGCTTGCGGGCCTGGTGCTGCAGCCCGTAGCGCTCGATCAGCCCGATGACGGGCAGCGTGACGATGAAGACGGTGACGGAGCGGCTGCCGGCGAACCCGTCGCCGAAGGCGTCCAGGATCTTGACCGGCGACAGGCCGCCGATCAGGCCGGCCACGATCCCGGCCGCGGTAACGACCAGCATCGAGTTGATCCGGAGCGCGAACCCGACGACCACCACCGCGATGGCGAGCAGAACCCACATGGTTCCTCCCGGAGGGACTGGGCGATTCCGCTCACCATAGGAGATTGTTGAACGATCCTGCAATGGATCATTCAAACAAATTCTCGACCGGTTCGACCGGGACGATTCCTTCCGCCTTGGCCGCGAGCTCCGGATCGACGGTGATCAGCGCGTCCGCCTGCAGCTGGGTGACCGCGACGTACTCCGCGTCCCGGAGCGTGTCCCAGTCCTGGTCGCGGGCGATCTTCCACGCCGTCCAGCGGGACGCCCGGTCGCCGAGCGCGCGGATCTTCAGCTCGGTCATCCGGGTGTGCAGCTGCCGCGCGTCCTTCTCGGTCCGCGTGCCCAGGCGTACGTCGCGGAGCAGTTGCTCGAGCGCCTCCGAACGGATTGCCGCGGGCGCGACCAGCTGATGGTGTGCCGCGACGGTCAGCTCACCGTCGACGAGGTGCAGCAGAGTGGGTGCATCGATCACGTAGCGCGTCATGCACCTCAGAGTGCCCTAAGGGAGGCGCCAGTCCACTGGAGTGGCGCCTTGCTGCTCGAGGAGGGCGTTGACGCGGCTGAACGGGCGGGAGCCGAAGAAGCCGCGGTCCGCGGACATCGGGCTCGGGTGCGCGCTCTCGACGTACGGCGTGCTGCCCAGCATCGGCTTCAGGGTCTGGGCGTCACGGCCCCAGAGGATCGCGACCAGTGGGCCGCCGCGGTTCACCAGTGCGTGGATCGCCTGCTCGGTCACGGACTCCCAGCCCTTGCCGCGATGCGCGCCGGACTTCCCGGGCTGCACGGTGAGCACTCTGTTGAGCATGAGTACGCCCTGGTCGGCCCACGGCGTCAGGTCACCGTTGGGCGGCGCCGCAACACCTACGTCCGCCATCAGTTCGCGGTAGATGTTCTGCAGGCTGCGCGGGATCGGCCGTACGTCGGGAGCCACCGAGAAGCTCAGCCCGACCGGATGGCCCGGCGTCGGGTACGGATCCTGACCGACGACGAGCACCTTCACCTCGGCCAGTGGACGGTGGAACGCCCGCAGTACGTTCTCGCCGGCCGGCAGGTACGCCCGGCCCGCGGCGATCTCCCCGCGCAGGAACTCACCCATCCGCGCCACCGTGCCCTCGACCGGAGCCAACGCCTCGGCCCAGTCCGGCGCCACCAGATCCGCCAACGTCTTAGGACTCACCCGCCACAGTCTCGCAGTACCGTGGCTCGTACCGCACCCCGGGTTGTCGCCTGTTGTTCGCGTGTCGCTCGAACGCTGGTGTCACTCGGGACGATACAAAGGTCGCGGCCCCGCAAAGGTATGAGCTTGCGGGGCCTTTGCTTTAGGCGGTCAGCTGGTCTTCAGGCCGCTGGTGTTGTCTTGTTTGATCGCGTCGAAGATGGCCTTGGCCTTGGTCGTGTCCCACTTCACCGCGACGCCGCGGTTGCAGCACAGCTGGTAGTTGTCGTTGCTCGTCGGGACCGTGAGGGTCACGCCGCCGCTGCCCGAGATCGCTCGCATGCCGTTCGCGAACCGGACGAAGTCGAGCAGGCTCATGCCCTTGTCCACGGTCAGCGCGTCGACGCCCTTGGTGGCCACGTTGTAGTAGCGGATCGGGTTCAGGAACGTGCCCGGCGAAGCGGCCTTCTTCGCGATCGCGCCGACCATCTGCCGCTGCCGCTCGACCCGGCCGAAGTCGTTCTTGCCGTCCGCGTGCCGGGACCGCACGTACCCGAGCGCCGTCGGGCCGTCGAGCTGCTGGCAACCGGCCGGCAGATTGATGTGCGCGAGCTTGTCGTTCATTGCCTTCGGCAAGCACATCTTGATGCCGCCGATGCTGTCGATGACCGACGCGAAGCCGCCGAAGCCGACCTCGACGTAGTGGTCGACGTGCAGCCCGGTGACGCTCTCGATGGTCTGGATCAGCAGCGCCGGGCTCTTGCCGAAGGCCGCGTTGATCTTCTGCCGGCCGTTGGTGCCCGGGATGTTGACCGCGCTGTCGCGCGGGATGCTGATCAGCACCGTCGGGCCGGACTTCGGGACGTGCATCAGCATGATCGAGTCGGTCCGCGGCGGGCCGGCGGTGCCGCCGGTGTGCAGCTTCGCGCGCTCGGCGCGGGTGAGGTTGTCGCGGGCGTCCGATCCGACCATCAGGTACGTCGTCCCCGGGGTCGCGGCCGGCCGGGCGCCGGTCGGCATCGCGTCGATCTTGTCGATCTTGCTCCACGCGTAGAGCGGGACCGCGATCAGCATCAGAACGAACAGCAGGACGATCAGTCCGACGGTCCGGAGGACCCAGTTGCGCCGCTTCTTCGGGCGGCGCGGCGGCGGGTTCGCGGTTCGCGGGTCGAGGCGCTGCGTTTCACTCATAGCCACGACCGTATCGGTGCCCGGGCCTCAAACACGTCACCCCAGTGAATGGTTTTACACGTCGGAAAGTCGATGGCACCTCCTTCAAAGGGAGGAAATCCGCCCCGCGAGCGAACCGGAACGCCGGAAGCTGACCGGCGACATGCCCACTCTGGCGGTGAACAGGCGGCTGAAGTACGCCGGGTCGTCGTACCCGACCCGCCGCGCGACCACGCCCACGGGCAGGTCCTCCTCGGCGAGCAAAACCTTTGCACAGCTGAGTCTGGTGCTCAGAATCAGTTCATGTGGAGTTGAACCTGTGGTACGGCGCACTGCATCGCGCAGCTCCTTCACTGTGATTCCGAGCGCACTGGCGTAGCCCTGGACGCTCATCGGCGTACAGGCCAGCTCAGCGAGCCGTGCGGCGACATCGCCCTGCGGTGGTGCCTGCTGGCTCAGCAGGTCGTACAGCGCGCCTGCGAGTTGTACTGCGTTGTGCTGCCTGCTGACGCGTAGTAGCCGGGTGAACGCGCGGTCCACGGCCTGCGGGTCGGCGTACCGGCGTACTGGGCGGTTGACGTCGAGGTGACCGAGCGAGGTGAGCGCTTCGGTCGCGGGGCCGCTGAAGAGCGTCCAGGCGTGCCGCCAGCGGGTCGCGGGGCGGTAGCCGTGCAGGACGCCCGGGAACAGCGTGAGGAGCGCGGGCGCGCGTACTTCGTGCAGCTGGCGGTCGGGGCCGTGCAGCAGGTGGCCGCGTCCTTCCTGGAGCCAGACGAGGGCGTGGCAGCCGAGTGCACGCTCCGCGGCGGGCCGCGGCCCGTGGGTCTGCTGACCGGCGCCCAGGCAGAAGAGTCCAAGCTGGCGTTCGACAGCGCCCGGGGTCAGGTAGATCGACCAATCTTGCATCTCACAAGAGTCCAAGAGACGGGATCTGGTGTCCATTCCGTTCGGTGCCGCGGGCGGCTGGAATGGACGGGTGCTGACGTCTAACGGATATGTGCTGGATGAGCGACGGCTGGGTGATCTGGCCGCTGTTCCCGAGGAGGAGCGTGGCGATCGGGGGTTGCTGCGGGCGCGACTGCAGCGGGACGGGTACCTGTATCTGACGGGGCTGCTGGATCCTGCCGCGGTGTGGGCGTTCCGCGAGTACTACTTCGGGCTAACAGGTGCTGCTACGGACAAGGCGTCGTACCGGAAGGTGTTGTTCGAGGAGATCGTGCCGGGGCCGGAGTACGCGGCGTTCTGTACGCAGCCGGCGTTGAAAGGCTGGTTCGAGTGGTTCCTCGACGGGGAGCCGTTCCTGCACCGCCGGAAGATCATCCGGCAGACCGCGCCGGGTGAGAACGGCATCGGTACGGCGACGCAGGCGCACTACGACCTGGTGTACCTGCGAGGTGGCAGCGACCAGGTGCTGTCGGCGTGGATCCCGCTGGGTGACTGCCCGGTCAGCCTCGGTGGACTGACGTACCTGGAGGGCAGCCACCACCGGGTACTCGCCGACGAGGCTGCTGGCCGGCTCAAGCGACCGGCAGCGTCCATGACCGCGGACCTGCCCGCGCTGGCCACGGAGTACGACGCCAACTGGCTGGTCGCGAACTACCGGGCCGGGGATGTCGTCGTACACACGGCGCACACCATCCACGCGGCGCTCGACAACGTGTCCGACGGCATGCGGCTGTCCACCGACATCCGGTACCAGCGTGCCGACGACGCGATCGACACCCGCTGGCAGCAGGACTGGCACGACCGCGACGGGCTCTGACGAACGTCTTCTCGCTAACGACAATCATTTCGGTTAAGGTGGGCGCTGACGTCCGAACCGAGTCTGAGGAGAGTCGTGAACCGGAACGAACTGATCACCGGCGTGGCGCAGAAGGCGGGCATCCCGCGGAACCAGGCCGAGAAGGTCCTGGACGCCCTCGGCGACGTGGTCACCGAGGCGGTCCAGCGCGGCGAGAAGGTGTCGCTGACCGGTCTGCTCAGCATCGAGCGGGTGATGCGGGCACCGCGGACCGGCCGGAACCCGCAGACCGGCGAGCCGCTGAACATCCCGGCCGGGTACTCCGTCCGCCTGTCCTGCGGCAGCCGTCTGAAGGCGGCCGCACGCGGCGGACGCTGACCCGCCGGGTTGTCCACAACCCGGCGATACCCGGTCCCTGCCAGGTCGCGAAACAGGTATGTTCGCTGGCAGCAACTCCACTCGTGACAAGGGGTCAGGGATGACAGCAGGAATCGACGGGTCGGCCGCGGCGCGCCCGCAGGACGATCTGTACCGGTTCGTGAACGGGGCGTGGCTCGCGGAGCACGAGATCCCGGCGGACAAGGCGATCCACGGCGCGTTCCACCAGCTGTGGGACACCGCCGAGCAGGACGTCCGCGCGATCGTCGAGAAGACCGTCGCCGCCGGGCACCCGGACGGCAGCGAGCCGCGGAAGATCGCCGACCTCTACACCAGCTTCATGGACACCGAGACGATCGAGCGGCTCGGCGCCGGGCCGATCGCCGGCCAGCTCGCGCTCGTCCAGGGCGTCACGGATCTGGCCGGGCTGGTGTCGGTGCTCGGGCAGCTCGAGTTGCAGGGCGTGCCGGGCGTCTTCCACTACTGGGTCGACGCCGACGCCAAGCAGTCCGACCGCAACATCGTGCACCTGACCCAGGGCGGCCTCAGCCTGCCCGACGAGTCGTACTACCACGAGGACGCCTTCGCCGAGATCCGGACGGCGTACGTCGCGCACGTCGCGAAGCTGCTGGAGCTGGCCGGGCAGCCGGACCCGAGCGGTGCCGCGGAGCGGATCCTCGAGCTGGAGAGCCGGATCGCCGACGCGCACTGGGACCGGGTGAAGGAGCGGGACGTCCAGCTCACCTACAACAAGCTCGACCGGACCGGGCTGGACGAGCTCACCCCGGGCTTCGACTGGTCGACCTGGCTGGCCGGTGCCGGCGTACCCGAGGACGCGTTCGCGGAGGTCGTCGTCCGCGAGCCGGACTTCCTGACCGCCGCGGCCGGTGTGCTGCGGGAGGTCGACGTCGACCGGTGGAAGGAGTGGTTGAGCTGGCGGATCGTGCACAGCGCCGCGCCGCTGCTGAGCCAGGCGTTCGTCGACGAGAACTTCGCCTTCTACGGCAAGACCCTGACCGGTGCGCCGGAGCTGCGGGAGCGCTGGAAGCGGGGTGTCGGCGCGGTCGAGCAGGCGCTCGGCGAGGCGCTCGGCAAGCTGTACGTCGCGGAGCACTTCCCGCCGGACGCCAAGGCCCGGATGGTCGAGCTCGTGCAGAACCTGGTCGCCGCCTACCGGCAGCGGATCGAGGCGCTGGACTGGATGGGCCCGGACACCCGGCAGCGCGCGCTCGAGAAGCTCGGCACGTTCGTGCCGAAGATCGGCTACCCGGACGAGTGGAAGGACTACTCGGCGCTCGAGGTCGACCCGGCCGACCTGTTCGGCAACATCCGCCGCTCGGTCGCGGTGGAGACCGCGCGCGACCTCGACAAGCTCGGCAAGCCCGTCGACCGGAACGAGTGGCGCATGACGCCGCAGACCGTGAACGCGTACTACAACCCGCGGATGAACGAGATCGTCTTCCCGGCCGGCATCCTGCAGCCGCCGTTCTTCGGGCTGGACGCCGACGACGCCACCAACTACGGCGCGATCGGCGCGGTGATCGGCCACGAGATCGGCCACGGCTTCGACGACCAGGGCTCGCGCTACGACGCAGACGGCAACCTGAACGACTGGTGGACCGACGAGGACCGCGCCGCTTTCGAGGAGCGCACCGACAAACTCGTCGCGCAGTACGACGCCCTCGAGCCGGCCGAGACCCCCGGCCAGAAGGTCAACGGCAAACTCACCCTCGGTGAGAACATCGGCGACCTCGGCGGCCTGTCGATCGCCTACGTCGCCTACCAGCTCTCCCTGGACGGCACCGAGCCGGACGAAGAACTCCAGTCCGGCGCCGAGCGCTTCTTCGCTGCTTGGGCCCACGCCTGGGCCACCAAAACCCGCCCCGAGGAGGCCGCCCGCCGCCTCACCATCGACCCCCACTCACCCCCGGAGTTCCGCTGCAACGCGGTCGTCAAGAACATCGACGTCTTCCACACCACCTACAAAACCACCGACACCGACGCCATGTGGCTCTCCCCGGAGGACCGCGTCCGCATCTGGTGAAACCGCCCCGCACCCGTCGGTCCACCGCCGGCGGGTGACGGTCAGCTCAGTGGTGTGTGGCTGAACGTGTTGGTGGGGTCGTAGGTGGATTTGAGGTGGTGGAGGCGGGTTAGTTTTTCGGGGGTGTAGGCGCGGCGAACGGCGGTGGGGTCGTTGTCGGCGAAGGTGTTGACGTAGCTGCCGCTGGTGTACGGCTCGAGGGTGGCGGCGTAGGTGCGGGCCGCGGTGATGCGGGTGGTGTCCTCCGCGGGGTCGGTCCAGTCGTCGCCGGTGGTGAACTCGACCAGGGCGTCGCGGTGGCTGTACGCCGTCTCGGCGTCCGGTACGTCGGTGATCGCGCCGCCGTTCAAGGTCATCCGCGCTCCGGGGACGTCCCGGGAGAGGAACGCGTCGATCGCGGCGTCCGGCAGGGAGCGGAGGTAGTGGCCCTTGCAGTAACGGCGCAGCGCGTGGCGTTCGGCGTCGTCGGACTGGGTCTGCAGGTCGAGGTAGCTGAGCTCGCGGACCCGTCGCGCCACAGGGCGGCCGATGGCCTCGTACGACGGGAGCAGCCGGCGTCCTTCCGCGACGTCGCCCACCCAGACGTACCCGATGCTCGCGATCGGCCGCCCGTCCCGTCGGCCCACCCGCGCCACCGGTGTCGCCGCGCGTGGTGCTTCCGCGAACAGGTCCCGCCAGCCGCGCAACGCCGTACCGCCGTCGTCCAAGTCGTAGTAGAGGTCCACGGTCAGCGCCTGCGTCCCCACCGGATACAGCCGGAACTCGAACTCGGTCACCACCCCGAAGCTCCCGCCGCCACCACGTAGTCCCCAGAACAGGTCCGGGTACGACGTCTCGCTGACCCGCAGTACGGCGCCGTCCGCGGTGACGAGCTGGTACGACACGACGTTGTCGCAGGTCAGCCCGTACGCACGCGCCAGCCACCCGACCCCGCCGCCCAGCGTGAGCCCGCCGACGCCCGTGTGTGAGACGTTGCCGGCCGTTGTCGCCAGGCCGTACCGCTGGCTGGCTACGTCAAGAGCGCCCAGCAACGCGCCCCCGCCGACCCTGGCCCGACGGCTCACCGGATCGACCTGCACCGAGCTCAGCCCGGACAGATCGAGCAGCAGACCGCCGTCCACTACCGGCAGCCCGAGGAAGCTGTGGCCGCCGCCCCGCACTCCGATCTCCAGCCCGGCGTCGCGGCCGTAGCGCAGTGCCGCGACCACGTCCGCCGTACTGGAACACCGCGCGATCAAGGCCGGCCGGCGGTCCACCATCGCGTTCCACACCGCCCGGCCGGAGTCGTAGCCGGCATCTTCCGGCCGGGTCAGCAGGCCTTCGAACGCCGCGATCGTCATCGCCGCACCGCCCGAACCAAGGCGAGGACTGACGCCCGCCGGAACCACACGACGCCGGCCGCGACCAGCAGATACCCGAGCGGAATCGCCGGTGACGCACCCAGCGCGACGATGTTCGTCAGCGTCGCCCCGACCAGCAGGAACGACAGGCCGAGCGCGGCAAGACCGCACAACCGCGGCACCAGCAGCCCGATCGCGCCGGCCAGCTCGAGCGCACCGACCACGTACCGCAGCCACTGACCGGCACCCACCGCGTCGAAGATGTCCACCATCACCGGGTCACCCGACAGTTTCGGCACGGCCGCCATCACGAACATCGCCGCCAGCACCGCCTGCACCACCCACAGCACCGCGCTCCCCGTCCGGGACCTGCGCGCCGTCGTCATCGTCGTACTCATCGTCGCCTCCAAGAGTCGTTCTGGTACGACGACCTTCGCGCCCGCGACCCGCGGGCCACATCCGTGCTGACCACGGATCCACCACGGAAACCCCACCGATCGGTCATGATGGAGCGCGTGAACGAGGTGTCCGCACGCGAGGCCGAGGTACTGGCGGCGCTGGCCGACCACCGGTCGAACGTGCAGATCGCCAACGCACTGCACATCTCGGTGCGGACGGTCGAGAGTCATGTGTCGTCGCTGCTGCGCAAGTACGCCGTCGCGGATCGCCGCGAGCTCGCCGACCTGGTGGCACGCGAAAGCGGCGCCGAGCGATCACGCGGCGCGGCTAGGGGGCTCCAGCCGGGCGCAGGTGCGGGAGCGAGTCCGGGAGCGAGTGCCCGTACGGGTGTTGGTGGGGGTCGGCTGGCTGGGGTGCCGGCGGGGCGGACGAGCTTCGTTGGGCGGGCTGGTGAGCTGGCGGCGCTGCGGAAGGCTCTTGGGCAGTCCCGGTTGGTGACGTTGCTGGGGCCGGGTGGCATGGGGAAGACGCGGCTGGCTGCTGTTCTGGCGGCCGAGGCAGGCTCCGGTGCGTTCGTGGATCTGGTGCCCGTGCGGAACGGTCTGGTGACCAGTGCGGTGGCGACGGCGTCCGGGTTGACCGAGCGTCCGCCGCAGAGCCTGGAGCAGGTGCTTGTCGAGCACCTGCAGCAAGGCCGGTCGCTGCTGGTGCTGGACAACTGCGAGCACCTGGTCGACGAGGTCGCCGTACTGGTGGAGCACCTGCTTCGCCAGTGTCCCGAGCTGAGGATTCTTGCTACCAGCCGGGAGCGGCTCGGCGTACCGGCGGAGACGACCGTCCTGCTGCCGCCGCTGGACGCCGCGACCGAGCTGTTCGTGGATCGGGCGCGCGCGGTCGACCCGGGCTTTACCGCGCCGGACGAGGAGCTGGCGGAGATCTGCGCGCGGTTGGACGGTATGCCGCTCGCTGTCGAACTGGCCGCGGCACGGATCGGATCGCTCGGGACCGACGGTCTGCGGGCGGCGCTCGACGATCGGCTGCGGTTGCTGGCGGGTGGGCGCGGTGTCGACGTACGACATCGATCGCTGGCGGCGGTGATCGGCTGGAGCTACGAACTGCTGGACGACCAGGAGCGGTTGCTGTTCCGGCGGTTGTCCATCTACGTCGGCGGGTTCGACCTGGATGCGGCGAGTGCAACCAGCCCGGAGCTGGGACGCGGCGAGGTCGCGGATCTGCTCGGTCGGCTGACCGACAAGAGTCTCGCCGTACGGCGGGGATCGCGCTGGCGACTGCTCGAGACGATCCGGGAGTTCGCGCACGACCAGCTCAGCCCGGACGAGCTGGCGACCGCACACGACCGCCGCCTGCACTGGGCCGCCGACACGGCCGTCACCCTGGAAGGCCGCCTGGAAACGCCGGGTTGGCAGCAGCCGTACGACGACGTATCCGCCGACCTCCGAGCGGCGCTGGCCACAACGGCACCGGACGGGGTGGTGGCCACAACAGCAGCCGGCGGCGCGCTGGCCACAGCGGCACCGGGCGGGGTGGTGGACCGCCTGGCCGGCGGCGAGTCGGTGGCGCATCGGTTGGCTCGGGCGTTGGGTCACCTGGGATTTGCCAGGCGGCAGGTCCGGGAGTCGATCGCGGACTACCGGGTGGCGGCCGAGCGGGCGGCGGACGGGGTTGCCGCGGCGCTGGATCTGCGGTCGGCGGCTGATGCCACCTTGGCGATCTCGGATGCGGAGACCGGGGTGCGGTTGCTGCTGGACGCGGCTGAGCGAGCGGTTGCTGACGGCAACGTTCGGGCGACGATGCTCGCGCTGGCCGTGATCGCGGTGAACCGGTACCCGACCGGCTCGCTGTACGACGTACCCGCGGAGCGCACCGAACACCTGCTCCAGCAGGCGATCGACGGCGCGCAGCCGGGCGATGCGCAGGTGACCGCGCTGATCGCGACCGCCAAGGCCTGGGAACACGGCGGCCGGCGGATCGGGGCTGACGCGGAGCTTGCGCAGGAGGCTGTCGACGCGGCGCGAAGGACGGGGGATCCGGTACTGATCGCGGGCGCGCTGGACGCGCTGACCGTGGCCGCCGGGAACGCCGGCCGGCTGCGGGATGCGCGCGCGTACGCCGTGGAGCGGATGCGCCTCGTCGGCCCGCTTCCGCGGCACGAGCCGTACGCCGCGGCCGAGATCATCGACGCGTTCCACGTCGCCCCGACCACCGCGACGGCGGTCGGCGATCTGCGTGCCGCGCTTGCGGCCGTCGGTGCGCCGGACGATCCGGTCGGGGACCACCCGTACATCTCGCTGCCGCGAATGATCCGGGCGGAGGCGCTGACCGGGCGGTTCGATGCCTGCGTGACGCACGCCGACGCGCTCTGGGAACGCTGGCAGCGTGCGGGCGCCCCGCCGATCGAGTGGATGGCGTCCGCGCTGTCGGCGGTCGCGATGGTGCACGGGCTGCGCGATGACGGGCTGTTCGAGGTGTGGCAGGCGCGGGCGCTCGAGGTCGCCCGGTGCACGGAGCTCGAGGACGCTCCGTGGCTCGCGGCGCCGTACACCTTCGTGCGAGCGCGGGTCGCCGTACAGCTGGCACACCCGAGCGCGATTCAGCTGGGTGCCCACCGGCAGACGCGGGAGATCGTGCGCCGGGCGTTCGGGGACTTCGCCGAACGCTGGTGGACGCCGTACGCGCGCTCCGCCGCCGCCGAACTCGCCGTGGTAGCCGGTCTGCCGGACGCCCCCGACCTGCTCGCGGCCGCCGTACCGGACGCCGTCGAGAACGAGTGGGCCGCGGCCTGCCTCACCCGCGCCACCGCACGCTCCACCGGCGACCGCGACGCCCTCCTCGAAGCAGCCGCCGCCTTCGACCGCATCGACGCCCAGTTCGAACGCGCCGCCACCCTCGCCCTGCACCCCGACCACACCACCGAGGCACGAGCCGAACTCACGGCCCTCCGGATTCCGTAGTCACCACCGATGCCGTGACACCGCCCCGGAAGCCAGCCTCGGGACCAGCCCCACAAACCAGCCGCAAAAGCACCCGCTCGGGACAAGTCCGACAAGACCAGCCGCAAGCACCCGATCGGAGAGGTCTGGACGAGGTCCAGGTGCATCTGGTGCCGGTCGAGGCGGGTAGCGGGGTCAGGCACCTGCGTTTCCGGGTCGTGCGGTAGATGGGGGCGTTCGGCAACGAGTGTGAGCCGGTCGGTCGATAGTTTGGTCTCGACCAGATTCTTGACGGAGGGCTGATGATGGCGGGTGCACGCAAGCTGATGGGGACGGTTGCCGTCGTCGCGGTGGGGACGCTGGTGGGTTGCTCGGGCGGCGGGTCCGGTGCTGCGGGTACGCCGGCGCCGGCCTCGTCCAGCACGACCTCGGCCGCCGCGGCGTCGACCTCGCCGAGCGCGTCGCCGAGCTCGGCCGGGTGGGCGCCCACGGATCCGGCGGGGCTGCCGACCGACTCGCCCACGCCGACCCAACCCGCGCAGCCGACACAGCCCGCGAAATCAACGCCCCCGGTGCAGGCGAGCGTGAGCGGCGTACCGGACGCGTCCGGCATCAAGACCGCGATGGCTCAGACCGTCGAGGTGAAGCAGCCATCGGTGCACTTCCTGCCGAGCAGCGTGAAGGCCACCGTCCCGGACGGCAACGGCGGCAAGCTGACCGCGGTCGTCGGGACCCGGTCGAACGCCGCGGACGGTGGTGGCCAGGTGGTGTTCTTCTTCCACGGCACCAAGTTCGTCGGGTGGGACGGCGACACCGAGACCTCCGGCGTGACCAGCCTGGCGGGCGCGGGGCAGGGCGTCTTCACGATCAAGTACACGCACTTCGCCAAGGACGACCCGGCGTGCTGCCCGTCGTTGAGCCCGGTGACGATCCACTGGAGCTGGCAGGACAACGACGGCTTCGCGCCGAGCGGTGGCACCCGGCCGTACGTCGGTACTCCGGTCGCCATCCGGCTGAAGTCGTAGACGCTCCTCGACAGCCGGTCCGGGCCGGGCTTATCGTCCGGAGATGCGCAGATCGTCGGACTTCACGTCGCGACTCGTGCGAACCACGGCCGCGGCGGGCGAGATGCCGCCGGTCGAGAGCGATCTGCGGCACGCGATCCTGACCGGCGACCAGCCGCCCGGTACGGCGGTCCCGATCGACGAGGTGGCCGCGTTCTTCGGCGTCAGCGCGATCCCGGTGCGGGAGGCGCTGAAGACGCTGTTCGGCGAGGGTCTGGTCGAGCACCGCCCGCACATCGGGTACCGGGTGGCCAAGCTGACGTTCCTGGAGTTCCGCGAGCTGTACGACGTCCGCCAGGCGCTGGAGGCCGCCGCGCTGCGGGCGGCGGCCGTGAACGCGACGGCCGCAGACCACGACCAGATCCGGGCCATCCACGGGTCGCTGGCGACGGCGAGCGCCGCGGGGGACCGGGAGTACTCCGCCGCCGGCCGCCGCTTCCACTTCGCGCTGATCGAGCCGTCCGGGATGCACCGGCTGATCCGGATGTACGAAACCGCCTGGAACATCACCGAACCGGCCCGGCCGATGTCCCGGGTGCCGGCGCACGAGCGGGCCGAGTTCGGCGCCGACCACGAGCGGCTGATCACGGCGTACGTCGCCCGCGACGTCGAGGCGCTGATCGCCGAGTCCGAGCGGCACTACGCGCACCTCAAGTCCGCGATCGCGGAGTTCGCCGACGACCCGGAGTGCTTCGCCGACCCGGTCTGACACCGGCTCCTATATTTAGCCGCTGTTTCCTATATTTGGCAGCTTTACATGGCGATCCGCGCTCGGCGTGGCTAATTTCGGTGCACTCGGCCGCGCGATCCCGCGCCGCGGCCCGGCCCCGAGGAGGCCAGCATGGTGACCGAACCCCGTGTGCCCGGTGACATCGTCGAAGCGGCCGGCTACCCGTCGGAACCCGTTGCCCCTGAGCGCGACTACCACCCGCGGCTGACGAACGCGGACCTGGCGCCGTTGAAGCAGCAGACGTGGCGCAGCTACAACATCTTCGCGTTCTGGATGTCCGACGTGCACAGCGTCGGCGGCTACCTGACCGCGGGCAGCTTGTTCGCGCTGGGGCTGACCAGCTGGCAGGTGTTCGTCTGCCTGATCGCCGGCATCTGCATCGTGCAGTTCTTCTGCAACCTGGTCGCCAAGCCGAGCCAGCTCGCGGGCGTCCCGTACCCGGTGATCAGCCGGGTCTCGTTCGGCGTCCTCGGCGCGAACATCCCGGCCATCATCCGGGGCCTGATCGCCGTTGCCTGGTACGGCGTACAGACGTTCCTGGCGGCGGAATCGCTGAACATCGTGTTCCTCAAGCTCTGGCCGGGTCTGGGTCCGTGGGCGGACGCGCACCTGCACGGTTTCCTCGGCCTGTCGGCGCTCGGGTACGTCAGCTTCGCGATCCTCTGGGTGGCGCAGGCGGCGCTGTTCTGGCGCGGGATGGAGACGATCCGGAGGTTCATCGACCTGGCCGGACCGGCCGTCTACGTGACGATGCTGCTGCTCTGCGGCTACCTGCTGGTCAAGTCGCACTTCACCGTCGACCTCAACCTGTCCGGCCACCGGCTGTCCGGCTGGGCGACGATCGGCACGATGCTGAGCGCGATCGCGCTGGTCGTCTCGTACTTCTCCGGCCCGATGCTGAACTTCGGCGACTTCGCCCGCTACGGCAACAGCTTCAAGAGCGTCCGCCGGGGCAACTTCTGGGGTCTGCCGGTCAACTTCGTCTTCTTCTCACTGCTCACCGTCCTGACCGCGGGCGCGACGGTCCCGGTGTACGGCGAGCTGCTCACCGACCCGATCAAGACCGTGGAGCGGATCGACAGCACGTTCGCGATCCTGCTCGGCGCGCTCACGTTCGTCACCGCGACCGTCGGCATCAACATCGTCGCGAACTTCATCTCGCCGGCCTTCGACTTCTCGCACGTCAGCCCGCAGAAGATCAGCTGGCGGATGGGCGGCATGATCGCGGCCGTCGGCTCGGTGCTGCTGACGCCGTGGAACTGGTACAACAACGACACCGCGATCCACTACACGCTCGGCATCCTCGGCGCGCTGATCGGCCCGCTGTTCGGGATCCTGATCGCGGACTTCTACCTGATCCGCAAGCAGAAGCTGATCGTCGACGACATGTTCACCCTCGACAAGGACGGCTCGTACTACTACCGCAAGGGCTACAACCCGGTCGCGATCCGGTCGGTGATCCTCGCCGGTGTCATCTCGGTGGCGTCGGTCCTGGTACCACGGTGGATCGGCGAGGCGCTGTGGATCAGCGACTACAGCTGGTTCATCGGCTGCGGTGTCGGCTTCGCCCTCTACTCGGTGCTGGCGCGTCGCGCGGGCGTCGCCGAAGGGCAGGCATGATGCGGATCAAGGTGATCAACCCCAACACCACCGCGTCGATGACCGCGCTGATCGGGGAGTGCGCCCGGGCGGTCGCCGGTCCTGGGGTCACCGTCGACGCGGTCAACCCGCCGAGCGGACCGGCCTCCATCGAGAGCCATGCCGACGACGCGTACGCCGTACCGGGGCTGCTGCAGGAGATCGTGGACGGTGAGGCGGCCGGGTACGACGGATACGTGATCGCCTGCTTCGGCGACCCGGGGCTGAAGGCCGCGCGCGAACTCGCCCGCGGCCCGGTCGTCGGGATCGCGGAGGCGGGCATGCGTACGGCGGCGTACCTCGGCCGCGGGTTCAGCGTCGTCACCACGCTTGCGCGGACGGTCGGCCACGCGCACGACCTGGCCGAGGAGTACGGCGTCGCCCGGCAGTGCCTGGGGATCCACGCGTGCGAGATCCCGGTCCTCGCGCTGGAGACGGATCCGCACGCGCGGGTCACGATCCTGCGGGCCTGCGAAGAGGCGCTCGCGCTGGACGGCTCCGACGCGATCGTGCTCGGCTGCGCCGGGATGGCCGACCTGTGTCACGACCTGTCGGCCGAGCTGGGCGTCAGCGTGATCGACGGCGTGGCGGCCGCCACCACCACGGTCGAGATGCTGGTGCGGCTGCGGCTGCGAACCGGCAAGCTCGGCGAGTTCGCGCCGCACCCGCGCTACCAAGACGCCTAAGAGGCCATCCAGGACTGGATGCCTTCGATCGTGCGCGGCATCGCCTCGGAGAGGTTCTCCGGGGTGCCGTCGGTGATCAGGATGTCGTCCTCGATCCGGATGCCGATGCCGCGCAGGTCCTCGGGGACGGTCAGGTCGTCGGCCTGGAAGTACAGGCCGGGCTCGACGGTCAGGACGTAGCCGGGCTTGACGGTGCCCTTGCGGTAGGTCTCGTTGCGGGCCGCGGCGCAGTCGTGGACGTCCAGGCCGAGCATGTGGCTGACGCCGTGCAGCGTGTAGCGCTGGTACAGGCGGCTCTCCGGGTCGAGCGCCTCAGCGGCCGGCACCGGGAGCAGCTCCATCGCGTCGAGACCGTGGACGATGACCTCCATCGCGGCCTCGTGCCCGGCGCGGAACGCGGCGCCCGGGGTGAGCGCGGCGATGCCGGCGTTCTGCGCGTCCAGGACCAGCTGGTACAGGTCGCGCTGGCGCGGGGTGAACTCGCCGTTCACCGGCAGTGTGCGGGTGATGTCGGCGGTGTAGAGCTGCCGGTTCTCCACGCCCATGTCGAGCAGCATCAGGGTGCCGTCGTTCACCGGGCCGTCGTTCTCGATCCAGTGCAGGGTGGTCGCGTGCGGACCGGCCGCGGCGATCGACGTGTAGCCGACGTCGTTCCCCTCGGCGCGGGCGCGGCGCCAGAACGTGCCCTCGATCCAGCGTTCGCCGTACTGCCGGACCTTGTCCATCTCGGCGAGCACGTCGGAGAAACCGCGGTGCGTGATCGCGACCGCGTCCCGGAGCTGGTCGAGCTCGTACGCGTCCTTCACCAGCCGCAGCTCGGACAGCGTGGCGGCCAGCTCGTTGTCCTTCAGGTCGTCGGTGTGCGCGCCGCTGAGCAGCGCGGCGATCGACTGGTCCTCGTCGCGCCGCACGCGGGTCGGTACGTCGCCCTTCAACGCGTCGGCCAGCTGGTCGACGTGCCGGGTCTCGATGCCGAACTCCTTCGCGGTCTCGGTCAGCGACGGACGCCGGCCGGCCCAGAGCTCGCCGTACATCCGGTCGCGCCAGAACTCCTCGCCCTGGGCGCGGTCGGAGCGCGGGCGGAAGTACAGCACGGAGTCGTGGCCGGTGGTGCCGTTCGGCTCCAGGACGAGGACCGCGTCCGAGGTCTGGTTGCCGGTCAGCCACACGTAGTCGGTGTGCGGGCGGAAGACGTAGTCGGTGTCGTTCGAGCGGACCTTGTAGGTACCGGCCGGGATCACCAGCCGCTCGCCCGGGAACGCCTGCGAGAGCGCGTCCCGGCGCTTCGCCGCCCACACACCGGCATCGCTCAGTGACAGGTCGTGCCGCTCGGAGTCGGCCCACTCCGAGTTCATGAACGCCCGCAGCTTGGGGCTCGGCTCGTTGTCGTGCGAAGCGGTCTTCGGTGTGGTGTTGTCGGCAGCGTTCTCGGTCATCGGCGACCAGTCCTCATCTCGCTACGGGTGCGGTTGGTCCCCACGCAGCGTGCCGGTGTCGGGCAGGGCCTCCGCGGGGTCGGAGCCGATGCGGGTGATCGCATTGTGCTCGTCCACGAAGACTACGCTCGGCGCGAAGGCCTTGGCCTCGGCGGTGTCGAACATCCCGTACGCGATCAGGATCACCAGATCGCCCGGATGGATCAGGTGCGCCGCGGCCCCGTTGATCCCGACGATCCCGGACCCGCGCGGCCCCTCGATCAGGTACGTCGACAGCCGCTGCCCGTTGGTGATGTCGACGATGTCCACCTTCTCGCCGGGCAGCAGGTCGGCCGCGTCCATCAGGTCGGCGTCCAGCGTGCACGACCCGACGTAGTTCAGATCCGCCTGCGTCACCGTCGCACGGTGCACTTTCGCCCGCATCATCTCGCGCCACATGAGCGGCAATGATCCGTCGTACTCACCAGGTTTGTCAGTGGTCGCAGTCACTTGTGGTCGGCAACTTTTCGGCCGGATGCGGTGTCTCAACCGGTGCGCTGCCGACAGCTCAGGCATCGGCGTTGTAAGGGATCAGGCTGGGTCCTTGGATGCCTCGACGGCGAGGGCACGGAGTGCCTCGTACCTTGGCCGCAGGGCGGCGACGCGGTCGGCCTCCGCGTCGGCGGGGACGAGGTGCTCGCCGCCAGGGTCCGGGGAGAGGCCGAGGGCTACGGCGGCGGCGCCGCGGGCGCCGACTTCGGGTTCTGCGCAGACCGTGGTGGGTCGCGCGAAGGTTGCGGTGAGGCAGCGGCGCCACCACTCGGAGGCGTCGATGCCACCGCCGCCCAGGACGACGTCCAGTCGCCCGCCGAACAGGTCGTCGAGCTGCCGGAGGCCGCGGTCGATCTCGAGTGACGCGCCCTGGAGGGCGGCGGCGAGGAGGTCGGCGGGGCTGTCGTCGAACGAGAGGCCGAAGTACACGCCGGAGCCGCCCGGGACGTTCGCGGGTGGCCGGGTGCCGGCCATGAACGGGATCGCGATCGCGTGCGTCCCGCCGATCTCCACGCCGACCGGTTCGTCGGACTCCAGCCGCAGTACGCCGGTCAGCCAGGCGTGCAGGTTCCCGGCCGCGGAGAACGCCATACCGGTCACCGCGCGCTTGTCGTCGACCCGGTACCGCCACAGCTCCCACGGCAGTTCCGGCGCGTTCTCGATCGGGTGCACGACCCGTACCGCGGCCGACGTACCGACCGTCACCGCGGCCGTCCCCGCGTCGAACCCGCCGGTGCCCACGTTGGACGCGGCGCCGTCGCCGGTCGGCGGATGCACGGGTACGCCGACCAGCCCGGGCCAGCGGCGTTCGTACTCCTTGGACAACGTCCCGGTCCACCCGGTCGGCACGATCTCCGGCAGCCGGTCCGCGGTCACGCCCGCGACTGCCAGGGCCTCGTCGTCGTACGCGCCCGTCGCCAGGTCGAGGGTCCCGGTCCCGGACGCGACCGAGACCGAGGTGACTCGCTCGCCGGTCAGCCGTTCCAGCACGAGATCGGGCAGACCGGCGAAGGCCGCCGGGGAGTCGGAGGCGAGCAGCCAGGGGATCCGGCGGGTCCAGTACAGCCGGTGCAGCCAGGTCCCGGTGCGGGCGTGGAACGCCTGCTCGTCGAACGACGTCCCGAGGTCGAGGTCGACCGTACGGGTGTCCGCCCAGGTGATCACCGGCGTCCGCGCCACGCCCTTGTTGTCCAGGGCAACGATCGAGTGCCACTGGGTGGACAGCACCAGCGAGCCGATGCCGTCCAGGTGGCCGTTCTGCTGGAGCTCGTCCAGGCAGCCGAGCAGCCCCTCGACGTACTCGTGCAGGTCGAGCGTCGCGGAGCCGTCGTGGCCGTACGCCGGGGAGATCTTGTGCCGGGCCAGTGCGCCGGGGATCGGCGAGGCGTCGGACTCGTGCAGCACGAGCGCCCGCGCCGACGACGTACCCAGGTCGAGAGCCAGGATCCGCCCGTCAGTCTTCGTCATGCAGCGCCTTCAGGAAGGTCTGGGCCCAGACGTTCACATCGTGCGCCGCGAGGTGCTTGCGCATCGCCTTCATCCGCCGGCCGAGCTGCCGTTCGTCGGTGTTCATCGCGTCGACAATCGTGTCCTTCATCCCGTTGATGTCGTGCGGGTTCACCAGGAACGCCTGCCGGAACTCGTCCGCGGCGCCGGCGAACTCGCTCAGTACGAGCGCGCCGGTGTCGTCGTACCGGGTCGAAACATACTCCTTCGCGACCAGGTTCATGCCGTCCCGCAGCGGTGTCACCACGGCGACGTCGGCGGCCCGGAGCAGCGCCGCCATCTCGGTCCGCGAGTACGTCGTGTGCAGGTAGTTGATCGCCGGCGTACCGATCCGGCCGTGCTCGCCGTTGATCCGGCCGACCAGCAGCTCGATCTCGTCACGCAGTACCCGGTACTGCTCGACACGCTCCCGGGACGGGGTCGCGACCTGGATGAAGACCGCGTCGTCGACCGAGACCCGCTTCTCGTCGAGTAGTTCGCCGAACGCGCGCAGCCGCTGCCGGATGCCCTTGGTGTAGTCGAGCCGGTCGACGCCGAGCAGGATGTGTTCGGGGTTGCCGACCTCCTGGCGCATCTCGGCCGCGCGGGCGTTGGTCTCCGGCTGCCGCGCGAGGTTCTCCAGCTCGTTGACGTCGATCGAGATCGGGAACGCCTTCGCCCGCACGATCCGGTCGTCCGGCAGGTGGATCCGGTCGCCGCGGGTCCGCAGGCCCATCCGGTTGCGGGCCAGCCGGGCGAAGTTGGAGGCGGCACCGGGTCTTTGGAAGCCGACCAGGTCCGCGCCCATCAGCCCGTCGAGGATCTGCCGCCGCCACGGCATCTGCGCGAACAGCTCGGTCGGCGGGAACGGGATGTGCAGGAAGAACCCGATCCGTACGTCGGGCCGCAGCCGCCGCAGCATCGCCGGGACCAGCTGCAGCTGGTAGTCGTGCACCCAGACGTCGGCGTTGTCGTCGGCGGCGTCCGCGGCGGCCTCCGCGAACCGGCGGTTCACCGCGACGTACGACTCCCACCACTCGCGGTGGAACTCCGGCGCCACGATCACGTCGTGGTACAGCGGCCAGAGCGTCGCGTTCGAGAAGCCCTCGTAGTACAGCTGCACGTCCTCGGCCGACAGCATCACCGGGACCAGGTGCATGCCGTCGTTGTCGAACGGGTCCAGCTTCTCGTCCGGGCTGCCGGTCCAGCCGATCCAGGCGCCGTGGTGCCCCTGCATCACCGGGGCCAGCGCCGTCACCAGACCACCCGGGCTCCGGCGCCACGCCGTACTGCCGTCGGGCATCTCGGTCCGGTCGACCGGCAGCCGGTTGGCCACCACTACGAAGGAACTCCTACCGTTCGGCTGTGTAGACATGGTCAGCGTCATCCACTCAGGTCGTCGTCGTCACCGGGGTAGCGAACCCCGATCTGGCTCCGGGTCTCGTCGAGCAGTTCGAGAATCTCGAGCGTGCCGGCGTGGGGAAGAGCCGGAACCTCGATCAGTCCCTGGCGCAGTGCACGCATTACCTCTGCCGCTTCATAGTGGTACCCACGGCCATGCGTCGGTACGTCGATCCGCTCCGCTCCGGAAGCGGTCGTGCGCAGGTAGTACTCGGGGTGGTGGAACCGGTGCGGCAGCTGCAGGTTCCCGTCCGGGCCGCTGATCGCCGCGACCCACGGATTCTGCGACCGCAGACCGCAGGTGAGGGCCGCGACCGCGCCGGAGTCGTACCGCCAGGCCATCGCGACGTTCAGGTCGACGCCGTCGTCGTTGAGCGAACCGACTGCCTTCACCTCCGCCGGGCGGCCCAACGCCATGTGGGCGAAGGTCATCGGGTAGATGCCGCCGTCCATCAGCGAGCCTCCCCCGAGCGCCGGGTCGAGCAGGCGAACCGGCAATGAAGCTTTGTGGAACGCGAAGTCCGCAACCACTTGCTGTGGTTCACCGATCACGCCGCTCGCGAGATCCTTGAAGAGCGCTTGGATCACCGGATCGGTGCGCATCCACATCGCCTCGGCGAACAACGTGTTGTGCTCGTGGGCGACCGCGACCAGGTCCCGGGCCTGCTTGGCCGTCAGCGTGACCGGTTTCTCGCACAGTACGGCGATGCCGGCCTGCAGGGCGGTCCGGGCGATCGCGTAGTGCTGCGGGTGCGGCGTACCGATGTAGATCACGTCGACCTCGCCGGAGTCGATCAGCCGGCGGTAGTCGTCGTACGCGTGCGGGATGCCGAACTCGGCAGCGAACTTGTCCGCGCTCTGCTGCGAACGGGACGCGACCGCGGTGGCGACGGCGTCGTCCGGCAGCAGGCCCAGATCCTGGGTGAACTGGGTCGAGATGTTGCCGGTCGCAACGATCCCCCACCTGACGCGATCTATACCCACTGTCTGAACTCCGGGGTCGGGAACGGTCCGTCTGCTGCGATTCTCGCGGTTTCGAAGGCGTGCGCCAAGCGAATGAGCGTGACCTCACTCCGCGCCGTACCACTGATCGTCAGCCCGACCGGGAGGCCGGAGATCATCCCGGACGGCACCGAGAGCAGCGGGTAGCCGGCCAGTGCGGCGTGCGACGAGGAGCTGCCCATCACGTGGTCACCGTTGACCAGGTCGATCGTCCACGCCGGCTGGTACGACGGGCTGACCATGGCGTCGAGCTGATTGTCGCGGAGCAGGTTGTCGATCCCGTCCCGCCCGGCGCGGAGCGCTGTCAGCCGGGCTGCGACGTACACGGGGGAGTCGAGGCCGTCCGTCGCGGCCGCACGTTCGAACAGCTCCTGGCCGAACCACTGCAGCTCCTGGTCCGCGTGCTTCTTGTTGAACGCGATGAGGTCGTCCAGGTCGCGCGGGCCGCCCGGGGCGCGCGTCGCGAGGTACGCGGCCATGTCGCCCTTCAGTTCGTGGGAGAGCACGTGCAGCTGGTCCTCGTCGCCACCTGGTGTCGGCAACGACAGGTGGTCCACGACGGTCGCTCCACACTGGCTGAGCAACTCCAGCGCCCGCTCGGTGACCTGGTCGAGCCCCTTCGAGTAGCCCCAGAGAGGACCACGCGGTACGCCGATGCGCATATCGCTGAGATCAGTACCGCGACAGGCCTCGGTGTAGTCGAGCTGACCGCCTGTCAGCACCGTCAGCAGCGCGGCGGTCTGGCGTACGGTCCGGGTCATCGGTCCGGCGGTGTCCTGCGAGTGGGAGATCGGGACGATGCCCTGCTGCGGGATGAGGCCGACCGTGGGCTTCAGGCCGACCACGCCGTTCAGGGCGGCCGGGCAGACGATCGACCCGCTGGTCTCGGTACCGATCGCGTACTCCACGAGCCCGGCCGCGACCGCCGCGCCGGAACCGGAGGAGGAGCCGCCGGGCGAGCGGTTCAGGGCGTACGGGTTCCGGGTAAGGCCGCCGTACGCGCTCCAGCCGGAGGAGGACGCCGAGCCGCGGAAGTTCGCCCACTCGCTCAGGTTGGCCTTGGCCAGGATCACGCAGCCGGCCTCGCGCAACCGGCGTACCAGCGGCGCGTCCTGCGGCGGGGGCGGCTGCTCGGCCAGCGCCAGCGAACCGGCCGTGGTCGGCAGGTCCGCGGTGTCGATGTTGTCCTTGACCAGCACCGGTACGCCGTGCAGCGGGCCGCGGACCCGCCCCTCGTCACGTTCGGTGTCGAGACGGGCGGCATCGGTGAGCGCGGCGGGGTTCGGCGTACAGATGGCGTTGACCAACGGGTCGACATCCCGGATCCGCCCCTGCAACTCCTCGACCAGCGCCACACTGGACTGGGTTGAGCTCACGCCAAAGATCCTGCCAGAGTTGTAAAGGTCGGGCGTGGTGGCCGCGCGCCTACTGCGCGGCACTCGGCACGGCACCTCGCCGCACGGGTGCAAAGGCCACGATGCTCCGCATCGAGACCTTCGCCCCCGCGCGCCGATGCACCGCACTGAGCACCTGCTCGCGACGGCGCGCGGCCACACACCCGACCTACGTCCGGTTGCTTCGTCAGCGACACGCTTCGTGTCGGTCGTCGGTGAATGACATTGCTGTTGTTCAACACGTACAGTGTCAGGCGGACGGACGATCACCGACCGCACAGGAGTCAGCAGCAGATGGACAGCGCCAACGCCAGCTCTTCCGGCCCCGCCGAAGCTGCGCCGCCGGTCGTCGCCGGGCTCTCTGAGAGGGACGGCCAGATCCTGACCTTCGAGCGGCACTGGTGGAAGTACGCCGGTGCCAAGGAGCAGGCGATCCGGGACCAGTTCCAGATGTCCGCGACCCGGTACTACCAGGTCCTGAACGCGCTCATCGACCGGCCCGAGGCCCTCGCGCACGACCCGTTGCTGGTCAAGCGCCTGCGCCGGCTCCGCGCCGCCCGCCAGCGCGCCCGCTCCGCACGCCGCCTGGGTATCGAGGTCTGACAGATGTTCCGCCGCCTCAGGGCGTGCCTTGCTGCCCCACGTCCTCGGGGCGAGCAGGGGCAGGTGCTCTCGTCGCTCGTCGCGGTCGCCGCCGTGGTCGCGATCGTGGCCGGGCTGCTGGTGCTGTTCGGCACCCGCGGGAACGGGAGCAAGGCCGACGAGAAGCCGGCCGCCGCGAGTACGCCGGCCACGAAGCCGACCACCGGGCCGTCGACGGTGGGGGCCAGCATCCCGCGACCGTCCGAGAAGACTTCCGAGAAGCCAACTCAGCCGCCGGCGACCACTGAGCCGACCCAGCCGCCGGCAACATCTGAGCCGCCGCAGCAGACCGAGCCGCCGAAGAGCACGCAGCCGACCCAGCAGCCGGTGACGATCCCGGCCGAGGAACGCCCGGCGATCGAGGTATACAACAACACCTCGCGCAAGGGCCTGGCCGACTCGGTCGCGAACCGGGCCCGGCAGGCCGGCTGGACCGTGTCCGGTTCGCCGGACAACTGGCACGGCAAGGTCGCCGAGAGCACCGTGTACTACCCGCCGGGCATGCTCGCCGCCGCCAACCAGCTCGCCCACGACCTCGGCATCGGCCGGTCCAAGGGTGCGCTGGACAACATGAAGAAGGACCGCCTCACCGTGATCCTGACCTCGGACTACGCCGGATGAGCACTCCGGTCCTGCAGACCGAAGCCGGCCGCGACGGCTGGGAAGCCATCGTCACCGACCCGGCCGGCGCGGTGATCGCCACCGACTTCGACGGTGTGCTGTCGCCGCTGGTCGAGGACCCGGCCCGGTCCCGCCCGGTCGACGGCGCCCTGGACGCGCTGGCCCGGCTGGCGCGGTCGGTGAACCAGGTCGCGATCGTCACCGGCCGGCCCGCACTCGTCGCCACCGAACTGTCCGGCGTCAGCGGTCACCCGGGCCTCGGGCGCCTCGTCGTACTCGGGCACTACGGCCTCGAGCGGTGGGACGCGTCGACCGGCAAGGTGACCAGCGCCCCGGTGCCCGCGGGCGTGGCGACGGCCCGCGACCGGTTGCCCGGTCTGCTCCGCGACGCCGGCGTACCGGATGCGTTCGTGGAGGACAAGGACAGCTCGCTGGCCGTGCACACCCGCCGGCTGGACGACCCGTCGGGCGCGTTCGACGTACTGCGTGGGCCGTTGACCGCGCTCGCCGAGGAGACCGAGCTGCGGCTGGAGCCCGGCAACCTGGTCCTCGAACTGCGACCGCCCGGGATCGACAAGGGCGTCGCGATCAACAGCCTGCTCGAGTCCACCGGCGCCCGGTCGATCCTGTACGCCGGTGACGACCTCGGCGACCTGGCCGCGTACCGGGCGATCCAGGCGCGGCGCGCGGACGGGCTGCCCGCCGTACTGCTGGCGACCCGGTCCTCGAACGCGACCGAGCTGATCGACGCAGCGGACATCGTCGTCGACGACCCGAGCGGCGTGGTGACCGTCCTCACGGCCCTTTCGGACGCGATCGCAGCCCGCTGAACGCCTGCGTCACGGTCCGCCCGAGCGGCTGGACCGGACGCTCGACGTACCCGCCGTCCTGCAGGTTCGCGAGCCGCTCGAACGGGTTCCGCGACGCCGGGTCGCCGGTCAGCAGGAACGAGACCACGACGCCGACGACGTACAACGGCAGCATCGGCAGCCCGAGCAGGCAGAAGTACTGCCACGAATGCCGCTCCTCGTGCCGCACGAGCTTCGCGTCGTCGAAGTAACCCCGCTCGTGCTTGCTCAGCACCACGTTCCCGATAGTGAACGCGCCCGCCACCGGAAACCCGAGCCGATACCCGTTCGCGAACACCAACCCCCGCGGCCCCCGGCTGAACCGCGCCCGCCCCAACACCCCGACCAACGCCCCCACCACAGTGGACAGGTTCAGCAAGTTCCCCACAACCTTCACCCACTGCCACCCACTCATGCCGCTCAGTATCGCCTCAACTGCGGCAGCTCGACAGGAGGTGTCCGCCTCGACGGGCCGGTCGGCGACTGGTTCAGGCGGGCGGGGAACGGCTGAGACCGGACACCTCCTGTCGACCTGCGGCCGGAGTTGTCGGCCGCGTGGGGTAAGACTTGGCGGGTGAGTTCGGTGGTGCGGGTTTGGCGGCCGGGGCGGGTGGTGGATCCGCAGTCGGTGATCGGTGGGTTGCGGAAGGGGCCCGGTGATCCGGCGTACGTGTTCGAGCCGGGGCGGCGGACCGTGTGGCGGGCGACGCGGACGCCGGAGGGGCCGGTGCTGCTGCGGTTGACGCCGTACGCCGGGGCCGTCGAGGCGGAGGCGTGGGGTCCGGGTGCCGAGTGGGCGCTGGACGGCGTACCGGAGCTGCTGGGGGACAAGGACAGCTGGGACGGGTTCGAGCCGCTGCCGGAGCACCGGGTGCTGGTGGACGCGGCGCGGCGGTTCCCGGACGTGCGGGTGCCGCGGTCGCGGGCGGTGTTCGAGGCGATGGCGGCGGCGGGGATCGAGCAGGTGGTGACCGGCAAGGAGGCGTTCCGCGCGTGGCGGCTGCTGCTGCGCGAGTACGGCGAGCCCGCGCCGGGGCCCCGTGAGCAGGGCAACCGGGTGATGATGGTGCCGCCGGCGCCGGAGGAGTGGCGGCGGATCCCGTCCTGGCAGTTTCTCCGGGCGGGAGTCGAGGGCCGGCGGTCCCGGGTGGTGCTGACCGCGGCGTCCCGGGCGCGTGCGCTGGAGCGGACCCTGGAGCTGACCGACGGCGCCGAGATCGAGCGCCGGCTACGGTCGCTGCCGGGCGTGGGCGTGTGGACGGCGGCCGAGGTACGGCAGCGGGCGCACGGGGACGCGGATGCGTTCTCGTTCGCGGACTACCACGTGTCGCGGAACGTCTCGTACGCGCTGATCGGCGAGGAGCTGGACGACGACGGCTGCGCCGAGCTGATCGAGCCGTACCGCGGCCACCGCTTCCGCGTCCAGCGCCTGATCGAGCTCGCCGGCATCGGCCATCCCCGCTTCGGCCCGCGCAAATCCCTCCCGACCCACACCCCGGGAGCCACCCACCGGCTCTGAGATCGCCTGTCTCGGATGGTGGGATCACAAGACACAATATGGACCCGATTGGGTAATCTCGGGGCAGCTCATCCAGAGGGACTGAGGGAAACGGCCCGTTGACGTCCCGGCAACCCTCCCCGTCGAGGCCCCGTCCGGGGTGCTTGGCGAGGGAACGGTGCCAAATCCGTCCCGCGCCGAGATCCGGCCCCCGGGGAAGATGAGAGGGGAACCTCACTCATGAGCCTGACCGCCACCCACACCCTCCGTGAAGGTGCCTTCGGCAACGGTACGCACCTGAGCTGTCGCGCCTGTGGGGCGAAGTCGCCGCTCGGCCCGTTCTACGCCTGTATGGAGTGCTTCGGTCCGCTGGAGGTCGGGTACGACTACCCGACCATCACCCGCGAGCAGATCGAGGCCGGTCCGAAGAACATCTGGCGGTACCAGCCGCTGCTCCCCGTCCCCGTCGACGTGGCGAGCTTCCCGAACACCGAGCCCGGCTACACCCGGCTCGTCGACGCGCAGAACCTGGCCCGCGAGCTCGGCCTGCGCAAACTGTGGGTGAAGGACGACTCCGGCAACCCGACCCACTCCTTCAAGGACCGGGTGGTTGCCTCCGCGCTGAGTGCGACGCGCGAGCTGGGCATGAAGGTCTTCGCCTGCCCCTCCACCGGCAACCTCGCGAACGCCGTCGCCGCGGCCGCCGCCCGGGCCGGTATCCGCTCGGTCGTCTTCATTCCGAAGGACCTCGAGCGGCCCAAGATCATCACCACCGCGGTGTACGGCGGCACGCTGGTCGCGGTCGACGGCAACTACGACGACGTGAACAAGCTCGCCTCCGAGATCGCCGGCGAGGAGGAGGGCTGGGCGTTCGTCAACGTCAACGTCCGCCCGTACTACTCCGAAGGCTCCAAGACGCTCGCCTTCGAGATCGCCGAGCAGCTCGGCTGGCGGCTGCCGCAGCAGATCGTGATCCCGGTCGCGTCCGGCTCCCAGCTGACCAAGATCGACAAGGGCTTCACCGAGCTCGGCAAGCTCGGGCTGGTCGACGCGACCGACTACAAGGTGTACGGCGCGCAGGCGACCGGCTGCTCCCCGGTGGCGCAGGCGTTCCGCGACGGGCATGACGTGGTCAAGCCGGTGAAGCCGGACACGATTGCCAAGTCCCTGGCGATCGGCAACCCCGCGGACGGCCCTTATGTTCTGGACGTGGCCCGCCGTACCGGTGGTGCGATCGAGGACGTCAGCGACGAAGAGGTCGTCGAGGGCATCCAGCTGCTGGCCCGGACCGAGGGCATCTTCGCCGAGACCGCGGGCGGGGTGACGGTCGCGACGCTGAAGAAGCTGATCGCCACCGGCCAGCTCGACCCCGAGGCCGAGACGGTGATCATCAACTCCGGCGACGGGCTGAAGACGCTCGACGCCGTGGCCGACCGGGTCGGCCCCAAGGTGACCATTCCCGCGTCGTACGACGCCTTCGTGAAGGCAGGCCTGCAGTGAGTGTGAGTGTGCGCGTCCCGACCATCCTGCGGCCCTACACGAAGGGCGCGTCCGAGGTGTCCGCCGAGGGTACGACGCTGACCGAGGTGCTCGACTCGCTCGACACGTCGTACCCGGGGATCAAGGGCCGCGTGCTGGACGAGTCCGGCGAGCTGCGCCGCTTCGTCAACGTCTACGTCAACGACGACGACGTCCGCTTCTCCGAAGGCCTCCGAACCCCCATCAAGGACGGCGGCCAGGTCTCCATCATCCCCGCCGTCGCCGGCGGCTGACCTCGAATCGACCCACCCGCCGTCCGCGGGCGTCGAGTCGTGGATTTTGGTCCGGAACTGGCGCCGATTTCCACGACTCGACGCGTTGGGTGCAAGCCAATCGCCACGAGTCGGCGGCTTTAGGATTTGGGAATGCGTGCGGTTGTGGTCGAGCGGTACGGCGTACTGCCTGAGGTGCGGGAGGTGCCGGAGCCCGCGGTCGAGGCCGGGGCGGTGGTGCTTCGCGTGGAGGCTACCGGGCTGTGCCGGAGTGACTGGCACGGGTGGATGGGACATGATCCGGACATCGTGCTGCCGCATGTGCCGGGGCATGAGCTGGCGGGGACGATCGCCGCGGTCGGGGCCGGGGTATCGGGGTGGGCGGTCGGGGATCGGGTGACGACGCCGTTCATCTGCGCGTGCGGTACGTGCGAGCAGTGCCGCGAAGGCAACCAGCAGGTCTGCCCGAATCAGCTCCAGCCGGGCTTCAACTACTGGGGCTCGTTCGCCGAGTACGTCGCCGTACCGTACGCCGAGGTGAACCTGGTCCGCCTCCCCGACGACATGGACTTCGCCACCGCCGCCGGCCTCGGCTGCCGGTTCGCCACGTCCTTCCGCGCCGTCCACCAGGTAGCACAGGTCCGCGCCGGCGAACGCGTCGCCGTCTTCGGCTGCGGCGGCGTAGGCCTGTCCGCGGTCATGATCGCCTCCGCCCTAGGCGCCGAGGTCACCGCGATCGACACCAACCCCAAAGCCCTAGCCCTAGCCCAAACCCACGGCGCCACCCACCTCCTCCAGCCCCCACCACCCACAACAACCGCCGAGGCGGACGCGGTTGTCACCCGGCTCCGGGAGCTGGGCGGACCCCACGTGACCATCGACGCGCTCGGCTCCAGCGACATCGTGCAGCAGGCGCTGCAAGCGCTCCGTCCCCGCGGCCGCCACGTACAGATCGGTCTCCTACCCGCCGGAGTCAACCTCGACGTGGGCCGCCTGATCGGCCAGGAACTCGCCTGGCTCGGCAGTCATGGCATGCCCGCCCACGCCTACCCCGAGATGCTGGAACTAGTTGCTGCCGGCAACCTGCACCCCGCCGAACTCGTCACTCGCACCATCACCCTCGACGAAACCCCAGCCGGCCTGGCAGCCCTCTCCAGCGGCGCCCCCGCCGGCATCACGATCATCGCCCCGTAACCACCCGCCCACACCGCGCCTCCCGACCCACCCTCCATATCCGCGTCGCCCGGTCCGCCCTCCGCACCCGGAGTCCCATCCCGTGCCGCGCAGCGCGGCACTTGGTGGGTAGGCCCACCAGATGCAGGGTTCCGCACCCACGTCAGGCCGGCTAACCCAGCATCTGGTGGGTTAGCCCATCAGATGCTGCGGCGGAGAGGCATGGGGGAGATGGACGGGCCGGGTGTGAGACCGGTTCGTGCTGGCCGGCGCGGGGTTCGGAGGCGCGGTACTTGCGGCGTCGGGAAGTCGGACTCGCCGTACTTTGGCTGCCCTCCGGTGAGATCCCTTTGCGGAACATTTCCGGCACCAGGCGCAACTTTGTTTCCGAAGAGCGCTCTGGATCTCGTCATCGCGGCCGTGCGACGGTCGGATTCCGATCGGGGAGGCGATGGAACGGATGGCTTCCAGGCGCTCAGAGTTCACGTATTTCGGGAACATTTGCTACGACAGACCGGACAGGGTCGAGTTGTGCCTCGATGTGCTTGGTCCGGCGCCGTTGCCGGTCGTGCCGATTCCGGTCGTCGTACGGATCGATGGCTGCCCGGGGTGGGGACCCGGGGAGCGCTCGTGGGCCTGGCTGCCGTTCGCGAATCCGGTTCTCGCCCGGGCAGGCCTGCTGACCGTCGCGGTCTCCGTTCGGCACAGCGGGCAAGCCGTGTTCCCCGCGCAACTGCACGACGTACGGGCCGCTCTGCGCTGGATCCGCCGCAACCCTCTCGGACTGCCGATCGATCCTCGGCGGATCGGCATCTGGGGCCAGTCCGCCGGCGGGCACCTCGCGGCCCTCGCCGGGCTCGTCCGGGGCGGCACCTCGGGTCCTGGACGTACGGCGGAACCGGACGTTCGTGCGCGTTCTCGGCGTACGGGGGAACCGGTCGGCTGTGCGGGTTCTCGAGGTACGGCGGAACCGGAGGTCCGGGCCGTGGTGACGATCAGCGGTCCGAGCGATCTCCTGCGCCAAGGCGGCGACCTGCGGGTCGACCGGCCCTCACCGGTGACGACGTTGGTCGGAGGCGACGTGAGGACGCACCGCGAACAGCTCCGGGCGGCCAGTCCGATCACGCAGGTCGCCGCCGGTGCGCCACCGTTCCTGATCGTCCACGGCACCGCCGACGAGACCGTTCCGTACGAGCACGCCGAGCGGCTCCACCACGCGCTGCTCGCCGTCGGCGCCCGTTCACGTTTGCTGCCGATCGTTGGCGGCGACCACGATCTCCGCGATGACCGGTACGCCGTGGCGAACGAGGCCGCGCGGTTCTTCCGGGAGGCTCTGTAGCTACAGGCGGATCAGGTAGATGGTGGGTGGGCGGCCGGTGCGGCCGTGTTGTTGGGTGCCGGTGGGGGCGGCGAGGCCGGCTCGTTCGAGGCGTTTGAGGACTCGGCGGGCGGTGCGGAGCTGGACGGCCAGGTGGTCGGCGACGTCTTGGGTGGTGAGGCCGTCGGGGAGGGTGGCGGTGAGTTCTCGCATCCGGGCGAGGGTCTGGGTGTTGAGGCCGACGCGGCGGGCCAGCAGCGGGAGGCTTTCGGTGCCGCGGATCGTGGACGGCTGCTCGCCGGTGGGTTCGATCACGATCTCGACGTCGTCGGACATCGACACCACACCGGCGACGGTGCCGATCGACGCGGCCCGGCCGACCGCGCGGCGGGCCAGGGCCTCGGCCTCGGCGGCGGTCCGCCCGATGCCGAACCCGACGTACGCCGTACTGTGCCGCGCGGCGAGGTGATCCAGCAGCGGCATCCGGGAGAACTGCTCGGTCGCCTGCTCCAGCAGGCCGCGCGTGGTGACGACGAGGTGCCGGCCGTCGGGGAGTGCGGCCAGGCTGCCGCCGAGCGTGATCAGGTCGGCGGCGAGCGCGTCGTCCGGCTCCGGGAGGTCGATGAC
>NZ_DASRVN010000404.1:0-7085 GCF_035655035.1 Kribbella sp.
ACCGCCTACGGAGCCGAAGGCGGTCCCAGCCCGACCAAGTCGCGAGCGCGGACGGTGTGCAACGCGATGGCCGGGACCGCGGTGGTAGGCGTCGTCTTCGGGCTCAGCACCGTCCTCGGTCCCGCCGTACTGCTGCTGACCATCATGCTGGCCCTGACTTCGCCTCCTGCGATGCGCTGGTACTGCGTCAAGTTCGCCTCGCGGCCCTCGGACGACGGCGGCGTGCAGATGAGTCGCCCGACGCTCGAGCTGTGCCGCGAATGGCACGACAGCTACGAGGCACTGCGCCGGGCCACGACAACCACCGCCCGGCTTCGCATCGTGACGGCACGTCAACAGTGCCTGGACGAACTCGAACGCCGCGACCCGGACGGAATGCGCGCCTGGCTCGACTCCGCGGCCAGCGCCGCCGGCGACCCCCGAAGCTTCCTCAGCGATCTGTAGTTTCGGCGCGCGGCGGCCGGGCACCGCATCCGCCGACCGAGAACGAGGAGGACTCATGGCTACCGTTGCCCCAGGCAACCAGGATGACCTGGTCGGCGTCATCGTCGCCGACCATCGAACGGTCGAGCTGATCTTCGCCGAACTCGCCACGGCCGGCGGTACGCCGCGGCACCGGCGGGAACTGGCCGACCACCTGACGACCGAGCTGGTCCGGCACTCGGTGGCGGAGGAGATGTACATGTACCCGGCGGCCCGGAAGGTCCTGCCGGACGGCGACCGGGTCGCCGACCACGAGATCGAGGAACACGCCGAGGTCGAACGGCTGCTCAAGGACCTGGAGGGCGTCGACGCCACCGACCGGCTGTTCGACGATCTGATCGGCAGGCTGTCGACCGAGGTCCGGCACCACATCGGCGAGGAGGAGAGCGACCTGCTTCCCCGGCTCCAGCAGGCCTGCGATCCGGACGAGCTGCTCGAACTCGGCCGGATGGTCGCCCGGGCCAAGGCGTCCGCCCCGACCCGACCGCACCCGTCCGCGCCGACGAAGCCGCCCCTGAACCTCATCCTCGCCCCCGGCACCGGCATGATCGACAAACTCCGCGACGCCCTGACCGGCCGCAACCGCGACTGACACCCGCGACCCGAGATGCGGGGGAGTGCCCGGGTGCCCGCCTCCGGGCTCGCTGAGATGCGGGGGAGTGCCCGGGCGCCCGCCTCCGGGCTCGCCGAGCGGGCGGTCGCCTTCCGGTGGAAGAGAGGCTGGGGCACGCTGGGTCAGCTGCTAATGCGGTTGGGTTCATGCGGTGGCGTGTGGGGAGCGGGGGTTGGGTACCGGGTGGAGGTCACCGACCGGTGGTTGCTCCCAGTGCCGTCGGCCGGTGGCCGGGGGGTGGTGAAGGGAATGGTGAGCCGATGACCAGCAAGGATCGGGATGCGCATACGTTGGTCCGGTTGACGGATGTGGGACTGGAGCTGGCGGACCTCGCCGACGACGTGCGTGGGCGGAAGGTCGTGGACCGCAACGGCGACGAGGTGGGCAAGGTCGACGGGTTGATCGTGGACGAGGCCGAGCGGCGGGTGCGGTTCCTCGAGGTCGGCTCGGGTGGCCTGTTCGGGCTCGGGCAGCGCAGGCTGATGGTCCCGGTGGAGGCGATCACGCGCGTCGAGGACGACGTCGTACACGTCTCACAGGACCGCGATCAGGTGGCCGGCGGGCCGACGTACGACCCGGAGGTCGTGGTCGAGCGTCGGTACTACGAGAACGTCTACGGGTACTACGGATATCCGCCGTACTGGGGCCCGTTCCCGCGCTGAGCACCAAGGCGCCGGTTGAACTGGGTTGATTTGGGCACCGGGGGTGAGCCGTCCAGCAGTGGGCGGGGTGGGACGGGCGTGGCGTCTTCGGAGGCGACCGTGGTCATTGTTGGTGGCGTTGACACGTATTACGACTACGACGAGCAGCAGTGGAAGTACCGTCGGCTGGGCGGCGGGCCGATCCGTGAGCCGGCTCCCGAGCCTGCCGCGGAGAAGGACACACAGAGCACCGTCCTGATGCCGACACCAGATCCGGCCCGTCATGAGCACGGCCGTCGACTGAAGATCAGCTGAGGAGCGGGTCAGTCTCCGAGCAGCGAGCCGAGTGGGCCGAGGTCCAGGTTCAGGTCTTCGGGCGTGAGGTCGAAGCGGGTACGGAGCGTCGTGACGGCCTCCTCGAGGTGCATCAGGCCGAGGCCCAGCTGCTCGATCTGATCGGCCGAGAGGCCGCCGTCGTCGATGCGCCGGAGGGCCTGGCGTTCCATCAGCTGGCGGATCAGTTCGACGATCGTCAGCACCAGCCGGAAGAGCTCGCGCTCGACGGTCTCGGGATCGGCCTCGATGCGTTGCGGAAGGTTCATCGGGCGGGCTCCTCGGTGATCGTCCGGATCAGCGCGGCCAGCCGGATCTCGACCAGGTCGACCTCGGCCAGCGAGATCACGATGTCGCCGGCGAGTACGACGCCGGCGCCGAGCAGGCGGTCGAGCAGGTCGACGAGCGCGATCTCCTTCACGCCGACTCCAGGGACGTGAAGGAGTACGGCGGCCACGGCCCGTCCAGGGTCAGCCGCACCCCGGGACGGCTGACGGCGAGCTCCTCGACGGTCAGCCGGAACGAGTCGGGTTCGCGGTCGTCGACCAGGTAGGCGCCGTTCAGGATCATCGGCTCGGCGTACCCGGTCAGCCGCCGGTCCTGCGGCGGCAGCCGGCGGCACGCGTCCGCGGAACCCGCGAGCCGGCGATGGATGTCGTCGGCAACGGCCTGCGCGTCCACCGCCGCCTGGTGCTGCCGATCGACCTGCTGACGGCGGCGCATCAGGTACGCCGTACCCGTGGTGACGTCGCCCGCTTCCGCCGGGTCCGGCTGCCCCGCGAAGAAGGCCTTCACGGTCCATTCGCTGCGGCCGGCCACACGGTCCAGCGCGGCCGTGAGTTCGTCGTACAGCGCGGTGAGCCGGCCGCGGACCGCCTCGTCGGTCGTGCAGATGGTCGCCAGCCGGAACGGCGCCACGGCACCGGTCGCCGTCCAGGCGGCCCGGACCACGCGGTCGTGGACGCGCGCCACCTCTTCGAGCCAGCCGAGATCCTCGAGGTGCTGCCGCAGCGGGGCCTCGCCGAACTCCTGCAGGTCGACGGTACTCACGATCGCGTCGAGATCGCCCCGGCTGACGACCCGCAGCGGCGCGTCGCGCAGGCCGCGTACTCCGCCGAGGTCGCCGACGTGGCGGCCGGCGGCATAGATGTACGAACCGCTGTCAGCCATGGCGGTCGTCCCGGTTGTCGTCGTCGCGGTTGTCGGCAGGGTTGTCGTCCGGCTTGTCGGCAGAGTCGTTGCCACGTTCGGCCTCCAGTTCGTCGACCCGGCGGCGGAGCCGCTCGAGTTCCTCGGCGTCCGCGGAACCGGACAGCATCGGATCACGGGTCCACCAGTCGATGCCCATCTCGGCCGCCTTGTCGACCGAGACCAGCAGCAGCCGGATCCGGATGGTCAGCAGTTCGATCTCGAGCAGGTCGACCCGGATGTCGCCGGCGATCACCACGCCCTTGTCCAGGACGCGTTCCAGCAGATCCGCCAGGCTCTCCGGCTCCGGCCGGGTCATCCCGTACCCGCCCATCGGCTGTCTCTGAACGGTGCTCATGACATCAGCCCTCCATCTGCCCGCGAACGTAGCGGTTCAGCCGGCGGTAGGACAGCAGTTCACCGTTGCTGTCGGCCACCAGTTCGTACACTGCGAGGATGTCGGTGGTCTCCGGGATCCGGTGCGACTCCACCACCTCGACCTGTACCTTCCAGGCACCGTCGCCGTCCTGCTCGACGGCGACGACGCCTTCCGGCTGCTGCCCGATCAGGTCCGCGAGTTCACCGGCCGACCGCAGTACGACGTCCCGGATCGGCGCGCGCTTCGGTGCGGGCCGATCCGCCGCCGGTCGCTTCGTCGCCGCCTTCTTCGTCGCGGCCTTCTTCGCCGGTGCCTTCCGCGCTGGTGCCTTCCGCGGGTCCGGTTCCTCGGCAGTGGTCCTGCGCGGAGCTGCCATCTCCGATCACCCAGCCCTTCCAGCTCTGCCCTCGACGAGCCGGTCGATCAGCTCCTCCTCCAGCGCGTCGGCCGCCGCGTCGTCGAGGACGCCGGCGGTGCGCCAGCGGTCGATCTCGTCGAGCTGCTGCCTGATCCGGTCCGGGTCGTAGTACTCCTGCAGCGCCTGCTGCCGCAGCTGATCGGCGACCGCGACCGTCATCCGGATCGGTGCCAGCGGCAACAGCAGGACGCCGGTGAGTAGTCCCATCAGAGCTCCGTGACGAAGTCGTACGGCGCGGTCGGGCCGACGAGCTTGATCCGGACCCGCCCGTGCAGGGCGCGGGCGACCGCCTCCGCCGCCCGGTCGAACTGTCCGGCGTTCCGGTCCTCGACCAGGAACGCCGCGTCGACCAGTCGTTCGACGTCGGTCGCCGGACTCCGCACGCTGTGCGCGACGGCGTGTTTCGCGATCGGTTCCAGCACGCTCGGTGCGTCCGCCGCGCGTTTGTGGTCCAGGGCGGCGGCGACCAGTTCGCCGAGTCGCAGGCGGGCGTTGAGCGTGGTCTCGTCCGACGTACCGCGGGTCTGCCTGTGCAGGTCCGCGATCTGCGGGTCCTCGGCAACGATCTCGGCCAGCACCTGCTGCTCGTCGTACCGCGCGTGCACCGTGTACTGCGACGTACCGTTCAGGCTGTGCAGCAGCGGAACGAGCCGGTCCTCGGCGGCGTCGAGCAGTTCCACCGCGGCCGCGCGGGTTTCGACCACGGTGCCGAAGCGGAGCGGGACGATCGGTGCCTGCTGCGCGATCGTGTCGAGCACCCGGCTGTGCGTCAGCAGGTGCCGTCGCTTACCGAGCCGGAGATCCGTGGAGAGTTCGCTGACGACGGCAGCCAGGCTTCCGCTGCGAACCACGTCGACCGGCCGCTCGTCGAGTCCCTGGACGTCTTCGGGCAGCTGCACGTCGTCGAACGCGACGCCGTACACGTAGTACAGGTCGCCGCTCATTCGTCCGAGCTCCTGCGGCGGGACGACTGGCGCGGTCGGCGACGTGGCCGGCGTTGTTCTTCGGGCTCCTGCTCCTCGTCCTCGTCGTCGTCACCGAACAGGGCGTCCTTGGCGGCGTCCTTGGCACCGCTCAGGACGCCTCGGGTCCGGCCCTTGGCGCCGCCCTTCTGCATGTCCTCGATCGCCTCCGGCAGGCTCTCGCCGCCCTGCTGGTAGAGGTCGAGCCGGTTCGTCGCCTCCGCGAACCGCAGGTAGGTGTCGACACTGGCGATCACGATCCGGGCGTCGATCGTGACGAGCTCGATGCCTACCAGGGAGACCCGGACGTAGGCGTCGATGACCAGGCCCTTGTCGAGGATCGTGTCGATGACGTCGGCCAGGCTGCTCGGTGCCGGCCGCTCGAGATAGCCGCCGGAGCGGCGCTGTCCAACCGCCGAAACGGTCATGAGTAGTACCTCTTCTCGTCGGTATCAGCTCGCCCTGCGAGAGGGCCGGTCGTCGTACTGCGCGTCGTCGTAGTCGTCGGAGTCCTCGTCCTCGGCCCCGTCGTCGTAGTCCTCGTCCGCATCCCAGTCGTCGTACTCGTCGGAGTCCTCGTCGGCGTCTTCGTCTTCGTCTTCGTCTTCGGCCTCGTCGTCGTACTGGTCGTCGGCTGGTTCCTCGTCGCCCTCGTCGCCCTCGTCGTCGGCGTACCTGTCGTCAGCCTCGTCGTCCTCGTCCTGGTCCTCGGCTTCGTCGGTCTCGTCGTACTCGGCGTCGTCGGTCTCGTCGGCGTCCGGTTCGGGCTCGCCGTGGTCGCGGACGACCTCGGAGTCGCGGATCTCGCCGCGCCAGCCCTCGAGGCTGTCCGGGTCGAGGATCGTGCGGGTCATCACGTGCCGGCGGAAGTGCTTCAGCTCCAGCCGGGCGCGGCGGCCCTGGGCGCGCCAGATGTTCCCGACCCGCTCGAACAGGCCCTGCGGGTAGTACTCGAGAACCAGCAGGATCCGGGTCAGGTTCGGTGCCAGGTCGTGGAACGTGACGCAGCCGTCGACGTGCCCCTTCTGGCCCTTCGACCGCCAGACGATCCGGTCGTCCGGGACCTGCTCGAGGATCGTCGCCTCCCAGCTGCGGTGCGACCAGACGATCTTCGCCCGCCAGTTGAGCTTCTCGGGCGACTCCTGCTCGACGCTCTCGACCTTCTTCATGAAGTCCGGGAAATCCTGGAACTGCGTCCACAGGTCGTAGGCAACGTCGATCGGCACACCGACATCGATCTGCTCGATGATGTTGGTCGCCTTGACCGCCTTGCTCGAGCCGCCGCCGGAAGCATTCCCGGAGCCGTTCCCGGAACCGACGATCTTGTCCTTGACTCCCTCGACACCGCTCTTGAGCGCGCCGCCGATCATCGACCCCTTCAGGCCGCCACCGCCGCCCCCGAAGCTCCCACCCGCCGCGACATCCCCCAACCGCTCGGCGAGATCGTCCACCTTGTCGGCAGTAAGGTCGATCACCCGCTCCGCCACCGCCGTGAACGCGTCCTGCAACTCGTCCTTCAACCGCCCGACCGGCAGCTCCTCAAGCAAAGATTCCAACCCCCCACCCACCACCGAAAGCCCACTACCCTTACCCCCGTCACGGCTCCCATTACCGCCGTTACTGCCGTTACTGCCGCCGTTGCGGTTGTTGCCACCGCCGTTGCCGCGGTTTTTGTCGTGGTTGCTGTCTCGGTTGCTTCGTCGGTTGCGTGTGCTCTGCTCAGTCATGTCCGGTCACCCACGCTTCCGGGAAGTGCCAGTTGTCTTCTTCGCTGCGGTCTTCTTCGCCGCAGTCTTCTTTGCAGCGGTCTTCTTGGCTGCCGTCTTCTTGGCCGGCCGCCGGCTCGTGGTCTTCTTCCCGGCGGTCTTCTTAGCCGCCGGGCGCTTCGCCGTACCCGAGGTACCCGAGCCGCTACCTCGCGCCGTACCCGAGGTGCTCGAGCCACTAGCTCGCTTCGACGTCGAGGCCGAGGTCGCCTTCCGCCCCGCCCGCTTACGCGCCGGAGCCGAGTCATCCGCCGACCCACCCCGACCCGACGCCCGCTTACGCGCCGGAGCCCCGTCGTCGT
>NZ_DASRVN010000405.1:0-24583 GCF_035655035.1 Kribbella sp.
CCTCTGCTCCGGTCTCGGCCAGTGCTGCGGCCTCCTTGCGGACCCGGCTGTCGTTGGTGACGTCGTTGGCGACCATCATCACGACCCGCAGGCCGGCATCTGTCACTGGCTGACCGACCTTCCGATCACAATCCGCCGCACGCCCGCCCACTTGGCCGGGTCGGTGCGGTCGCGACCGTCGACGAGTACCTTCACACCCGGCAGGTCCGCCGGGCTCAGCTGCGCGTACTCCGCGTGGTCCGCCTGCAGCACCGCGGCGTCCACCGGCGTGCCCAGGGTGTACGGCGTGAAGCCGAGCCCCTGCAGCTCCTCACCGGTGTACATCGGGTCGTGCACGAACACCTCGGCACCGCGCGCCTTGAGCGCCTCCACGGCCGGGAACACGCCGGAGAAGGCGGTCTCCTTCACCCCACCACGGTACGACGCGCCGAGCACCACGACCTTGGCGCCCTTGAGCTCGCCGAAGGCGCCCTCGAGCAGGCCGATCGTGTAGTCCGGCATCCCGGCGTTCGCCTCGCGGGCGGCGCGGACGACGGTGGCGTCGGGGTCGGTGTACAGGTACAGCCGCGGGTACACCGGGATGCAGTGCCCGCCGACCGCGATCCCCGGCCGGTGGATGTGGCTGTACGGCTGCGAGTTCGACGCCTCGATGACGGCGTGGACGTCGATGCCGTTCTGGCCGGCGAACCGGGCGAACTGGTTCGCCAGGCCGATGTTCACGTCCCGGTACGTCGTCTCCGCCAGCTTGGCCAGCTCCGCGGCCTCGGCCGAGCCCAGGTCCCAGACGCCGTTCGCGCGGTCCAGGTCCGGACGCTCGTCGAAGTCCAGGACGGCCTCGTAGAACGCGGTGGCGCGCTTGGCACCCTCCTCGGACAGGCCACCGACCAGCTTCGGGTACTTCCGCAGGTCCGCGAACACCCGACCGGTGAGCACCCGCTCCGGCGAGAACACCAGGTGGAAGTCGGTGCCCTCGGTGAGACCGGAGATCTCCTCGATCATCGGCTTCCAGCGGTTCCGGGTGGTACCGACCGGAAGGGTGGTCTCGTAGCTGACCAGCGTCCCCGGGGTGAGGTGCTCGGCCAGCGAACGGGTCGCGTTCTCCATCCAGCCGAACTCGGGCTGCCCGGTCTTCTCGTCCACGAACAGCGGCACCACCACCACGACGGCGTCGCTGTTCGGGATGGCGTCCGCGTAGTCCGTGGTCGCCCGCAGGCGGCCGTCGGCCACGGTCTCGGCGAGCAGCTCCTGCAGGTGGGCCTCACCCGGGAACGGCTCCTGACCGGCGTTCACCAGCTCGACGAACTTCTCGTTGATGTCGACGCCGACGACCTGATGACCCTTGGCCGCGAACTGGACCGCCAACGGCAGTCCGATCTTGCCTAAGGCAACAACACTGACACGCACAGCAACTCCACTAGGTAGTGATTCTCATCGGGGGCCTCGGAGCAGGCGCTCCATCGGGTGCTCGACGAACTTGAAGAGCACCGCCGAGGCGAAGATCGAAAGGGCGAGTACGCCGGCGTACCAGGTCAGGTTCGACCAGCCGATCGGGCCGGCGATGCCGTGGTACTCCTTGATCGCGTACATGATGGTCGCGTGGACCAGGTAGAACGCGTACGACCACTTGCCGAGCGCGACCAGCGGCTTGCTGCGCAGCAGTGACCGGCCACCGCGCATGTCGCGGGCCGCGACCGCGAGGATCAGGAAGCCGTACAGCAGCGTGAGGATCTCCTTCTGGCACAGTCCCATGGTGACCGCGCCCGGGAACTGCGTCGGGTGCGCACCCGAGTACCAGAGGACGTACAGGCCACCGCCGGTGACCAGGAACGCGAACCACACCGGGATCCGCGGCTTCCACCCGGACCGGAGCGCGATCGCCAGGCCGATACCGAACAGGAACGCCACCGAGTGCAGGACCGGCTGCGGCAGGATCGGTATTTCGGTCTTGTAGTGGAACAGCGCCAGCTTGTACGCCGCGCTGACCACCACGATCGCGACGCACAGGATCAGCCCGCCGGCCGTCTTCAGCCGCCGCGTCAACCGCCAGACGAACGGGAAGTACGCGTAGAAGAACGCCTCGACCGACAGCGTCCAGCCCGCCGGGTTACCGCCGTACAGGATGTCCGGGTTGTTCGACCAGCCGTGCACCAGCAGCACCGACAGCACCAGCACCGTGACCGAGACCGGCTTGATCCAGGGCATCCCGTGCGGCGGGTCGACCCGGTAGAAGACGAAGAACGCCGCCACCAGCGTGATGAGGTACAGCGGGACGATCCGGGCGAACCGGCGCCGGTAGAAGGTCCGGATCTTCGTCCCGGGCTGCGCCGACCAGGTCAGCACGAACCCGGACAGCACGAAGAAGAACGTGACACCCGAGACGCCGTACTTCAGGAAGTCGTAGATCGGCAGCGGGGCCAGCTGGGTCATGTGATGGCAGAACACGAAGAAGGCCGCCCACCAACGCAATCCGGTGAGCGACTCTACTCGTGGCAATCTCCCGCTGGGACGCGGCGGGCCCGCGTCCCCTTCGGAAGGACTGGGAGGCGCGCCGGGAGACGGGGTCGTGACAGCAGCCGACCCGGGGGCGTCCTGGGTCGGCTCTGTCTGGTTCTCTTCGGCGGCCTTCGTCATGTGGTTACTCCGCGAGAGTGGCGACGACACGCTCCGCAGCGTGACCGTCGCCGTACGGCATTGGGCGTCCCCCCGTGGGAGCCGGCCGTGCAGCCAACTCAGGCAGCTTACTCACGTCGGATGTCAACACGTTCCATCCGTCCGCCAACGTCTCCACCCATTCGGTTTCGGTGCGCAGTGTGGTGCACACCCGGCCGAGCAGGAAGGCCTCCTTCTGGAGACCGCCGGAGTCGGTCACCACACCGGCCGAGCCGAGCACGGCCTGGACCATCTCCGGGTACGCCAGCGGCTCCCGGACGTGCAGCGACCCGTCCGGACGCTCCAGCTTGATGCCGTGCTCCGCGCACTTCGCGACCAGTCGCGGGTGGGCCAGCAGCAGGACCGGCGTACCGGCCGCGGCGAGACCGTCGACGATCGCGGCCAGCCGCTCCGGGTCGTCGGTGTTCTCGGCCCGGTGGATCGTCGAGACGACGTACTCGCCCTGCTTGAACGGACCGTCCAGCGGCTTGCCCTGGACGGCGTCGCGGACCCGGAAGCACACGTCGGTCATCACGTCGCCGACCAGGCGCGACTTGTCCTTGAGGCCCTCGTTCGCCAGGTGGTCCATCGCCACCTGGGTGGGGGCCAGGAGGAGATCCGCGGCGTGGTCGGTGAGTACCCGGTTGTGCTCCTCCGGCATCAGCCGGTTGAACGACCGCAGCCCGGCCTCGAGGTGCGCGACCGGCAGGTGCATCTTCACCGCGGACAGCGCGCCGGCGAGCGTCGAGTTGGTGTCGCCGTACACGAGCACCCAGTCCGGCTTGTGCTCGTCCAGGACGGCGTCCATCGCGGCCAGCATCGCGCCGGTCTGGACGCCGTGGCTACCGGACCCGACGCCCAGGTGGACGTCCGGGTCCGGGATCCGCAGGTCGGCGAAGAACACGTCGGACATGTTCTTGTCGTAGTGCTGCCCGGTGTGCACGATCACGTGCTGGTGCTCGGTCGCGGCGAACGCCTCCGCGACCGGCGCCAGCTTCACGAACTGCGGGCGCGCACCGACAACGCTCAGAACCTTCATGACTACTGGGTCTCCCCGGCAACCGCGACGGTCCGCGCCTCGGCCGCCGACTGCAGGACGGCCTCGGCCACCTTGACGGTGGTCAGACCCTGCTGCAGCGTGACGATGTCGGCCTCCTTGCCCAGTACCGCGTCCCGGAAGGCCTCGTGCTCGGTCTTCAGCGGCTCCGGCTTGCTGATCGCGTACCGGATCATGTCGCCCTCGCTGACGCCGCGGAAGTGCGCGACATCGTCCCAGGCGGTCTGCACGGTGCCGTTGGAGTGGAAGGTCAGGTCGGCGGTCAGGGTGTCGGCGATGAACGCGCCCTTCTCACCGGTGACGACGGTGAGACGCTCCTTCATCGGGGACAGCCAGTTGACCAGGTGGCTGGTGACGGTGCCGTTCGCCAGCTTGCCGGTCACCGCGATCAGGTCCTCGTACTGCCGGCCGGACTTGTGGGCGCTCTGCGCGGCCACCGTGACGAACGGCGACTGCGTCACCCACGCGGTCAGGTCGATGTCGTGGGTGGCCAGGTCCAGCACCACGCCGACGTCGGCGATCCGGGCCGGGAACGGGCCCTGGCGGCGGGTGGTGATCTGGTAGATGTCGCCCAGCTCGCCGGCCTCCAGCCGCACCCGCAGCGCCTGCAGCGCCGGGTTGTACCGCTCGATGTGACCGACCGCGCCGACCAGCCCGGCCGCCTCGAACGCCTTCGCGATCTCGGTCGCCTCGGCCGACGAACCGGCCAGCGGCTTCTCGATCATCGCGTGCACGCCGGCCTCGGCCAGCGACTTCGCGATCTCGGCGTGGTACTGCGTCGGCACCGCGACCATGCAGTAGTCGAGCTTCTCGGCGATCAACTGCTCGATGGTCTCGTGCACCGGACGACCGCCGGCCACGTTGAACTTGTCACCGCCCGGGTCGGCGACCGCGACCAGGTCGACGCCTTCCAGCGACGCCAGGACGCGGGCGTGGTGCCGGCCCATCATGCCCAGGCCGATCAGGCCCGCACGCAAGTTCGCCATGATCACGCACCCGCCTTCGCCACGGTGTTCACCGCGGAGACGATCCGGTTCAGGTCGTCCTCGGACAGCGACGGGTGGACCGGCAGCGAGAGCACCTCGGCCGCGGCCTTCTCGGTCTGCGGCAGGTCCAGCTCGCGCCGGAACGACGGGAGCCGGTGGTTCGGGATCGGGTAGTAGACGCCGCAGCCGACGCCGTACTCGGTGCGCAGCGCGTTCGCGAAGCCGTCCCGGTCCTCGGTCACCCGGATCGTGTACTGGTGGTACACGTGGCTGGCCTCGGCGGCGACCGCCGGGACGCCGACACCGGCGAGGTTCGCGTCCAGGAAGGCCGCGTTCTCCTGCCGCTGCTTCGTCCAGCCGCCGACCTTGGTCAGCTGCACCCGGCCGATGGCGGCGTGCAGGTCGGTCATCCGGTTGTTCAGGCCGACGACCTCGTTCTCGTACTGCTTCAGCATGCCCTGGTTGCGGAACAGCCGCATCCGGCGCTCGAGGTCGGCGTTCGCGACCGAGTTCATGCCGCCCTCACCGGACGTCATGTTCTTGGTCGGGTACAGGCTGAACATCGCGAACTCGCCGAAGGTACCGACCGGGGCACCGTTCCAGGTCGCGCCGTGCGCCTGCGCGGCGTCCTCGAAGATCAAGATGCCGTGCTTGTCGGCGATGGCCTGCAGCGCGGTCATGTTGGCCGGGTGGCCGAACAGGTGCACCGGCATGACGGCCTTGGTCTTCTCGGTGATCGCGGCCTCGACCGCGGCCGGGTCCAGGCAGAAGTACGTCGGCTCGATGTCGACGAACACCGGGGTGGCCCCGGTCAGCGCGACGCTGTTCGCGGTCGCGGCGAAGGTGAAGGACGGGACGATCACCTCGTCACCCGGTCCGACACCCGCGGCCAGCAGGCCCAGGTGCAGGCCCGACGTACCGGAGTTCGTCGCGACGCACGCCCGGCCGGAGACCAGCGCTGCGCCGAACTCCTGCTCGAACGCCGCCACCTCGGGGCCCTGGGCCAGCATGCCGGACTGCATCACCCGGTCGACGGCCTCGCGCTCCTCCTTCCCGATGATCGGCTTCGCGGCCGGAATCGGCTGCACCATCAGTTCTCCTCCTGGTTTTCTTCGGCCGGCCGCAGCCGCCCGTCGGTTTCGATGTACATCTCGCCCGTGTTCGGGCACTTCCACTCGCCGTTCCCGACGTCGAGCAGCGGAACCCCGGCCTTGCCGACCCACTTGAGCCGGCGCGCCGGGACCCCGGCGACCAGCGCGAAGTCTGGCACGTCCTTGGTCACCACCGCACCCGCGGCGACGGTCGCCCACCGGCCGATGGTGACCGGGGCGACGCACACGCTGCGCGCACCGAGCGAGCAGCCTTCCTTCATCGTCACCCCGACCGGTTCCCAGTCGTGCCCACTCTTCGGCGAACCGTCCGGGTTCACCGCGCGCGGGAAGTAGTCGTTGGTGAGCACCACCGCCGGGCCGATGAACACGCCGTCCTCGAGGGACGCGGGCTCGTACACCAGCGCGTAGTTCTGGATCTTGCAGTTGTCGCCCATCCGGACCCCGGTCCCGACGTAGGCGCCGCGGCCGACGATGCAGTTCTTGCCGAGGACCGCGTTCTCGCGGATCTGGGCCAGGTGCCAGACCGACGAACCGTCGCCGATCTGGGCGCTGTCGTCGACGTCGGCGGAGGGCGCGATGCGGGACGTCACAGGGTCTCCTTCGTGATGAGCCAACTTCTCAGTACTTCGGCCGAGCGGCGTCCGTCGTGCAGCTCGGTCACGAAACCGGGTCCGGCGGCGGCCCGCTCGGCCGCGGTGTCACGATCGGCGATCAGCCCGCCGAGGACATCACCCAGGGTGTCGGGATCCGCCTCGACGATCGGCACCTCTCGCCCAGTCAGACTACGCACCCGCCGGCGGACCTCGTCACCGACGTACGAAACCACGATCCGCCCGGCGGCCAGGGCCTCCGCGGCCGCCACGCCGTACAGACCGATGTGCAGTTGGTCGACGACGATGTCGGCGTCGCCGATCACGGCCGGCATGTCCTCGTGCTGGACGCCGGTGATCCGCCGGTACTCCACGAGGCCGCGGTTCTCGAGGTCGGTCAGGACCTGGTCGATCTCCTGCGTGCCTTTGAGTTTCGCGTTCGACGGGACGTGCGCGACGACCGGTTTCGCCGTACTGAAGAGCGGTCGCGCGGCCCGTTGCCACGGTGCCGGGTCGATCGCGACCGGCAGCCAGTGCGCGTTCGGTACGTCGTCGAGCAGGTCGACCGTGGAGACGAAGACGGGGAGGCCCAACGATTCCACCAGCTCGGCGTGCCGGCGGGCCTGCGGCTCGAGCCGCTCGGTCAGGTCGTCGCCCGGGGCGAACGGCGACCAGCGCTCGCGCTTCGCGTGCCGGCTGGGCAGGCGGATGTCGGAGCCGTGGAAGAGCAGCGAGACGTTGACGCCCTTGCCGACGAGTTCCTCGATGTCGGGCTGCGCGTCTGCGTACCCGCGGGCGCCGAACAGCGGTCGCAGCGACTCGACCATCACGTGCGTGTACTGCGCGACGTACTGCTGCTGGGCGCGCTGCCAGCGCGGCTGGCCGAACCACGCCAGCGGTACGCCGTAGTCGTCGGCGAACTGGAAGCGGCCCTTGCGGTGGAAGGCGAACGAGACGGCGTCGACGTCCGGCAGGGTGTTCGCGGCCTGTGCCCAGGCGTGCCCCTGCCCGGCGGAGTTGGTCGGACCGACCAGCATCCGCACGGGCGTCGCCGGTACCGGCGGGAAGGCCGGTAGCTGAGCGAACGAGTACCGCACGCCCCGCAGGCGCCGCCGGACCGCTCCCGCGGTCCGGGCCAGTGGCGCCGGCAGGTGCTCGCGGATCGCACGCGTCACCGTCACTGTGTCATCCATTACCTACTGGGGCCTTCATCATGTCGAGCTCACGACGGGCCGCCGGCAGGCCGAGCACCACCGGGGTGCTGGCCTTGCGCTGACCGAGGTTCCAGCCGGCCCAGATCGCGCCGGCGTCCAGCGCGATCACGACGTCGGCCTGGTCGATCGTCGCCAGCACGTCACGACGGCTGAGCACGCGTTCCCAGTAGTTCTTCCCGAGGTCGCTGGTCGCCCGCTGCCCGCGCAGGAACTTCACCGGCGCCGACCCCTTGATTGCCGGCGGCAACATCCGCCCCGCGACCTTGCGAGCCTTCCGCGCCCGCCACTCCACAGCCTTCACAACCCGCTTGGCCCCAGTCGGCCGCGGCTTCGCGGCAGCCGGCTTACCCGTAGGAGCAGACGGCGCGGTCGGAGCAGGTGCCTCTTCAGCAGAGGCAGCCACCTGGGAGGCGGCTGGTGCGACCTTGGCCTCGTCCTCGACGACGGTTTCCGGGGCTGCGACCGCTTCGGGGGCGATCACGGCGTCGGGGGCTTCGTCGGTGGGCTCGGTGGTGGGTTCCGGCTCTGGGGCCGGAGCGGACGGCATGCGGCCGGGGCCGATCAGGGTGAAGGTGTTGACCTTGTCGGCGACCCAGGCGGACGGGGCAACCCAGCCGACCACGTCGATCGTGACGTTCTGGTCGCCGAGGTCCTCGCGGACCTGGTCGAAGTACGTCGGCGGCAGCCGCCGCGTGGACAGCAGTACGACGTTGCTCATGCCGCCACCCCCTTCACGCTCGCGGCCAGCGACTCGATCCGCGGGTCCAGCTGCAGGTCCCGCCGGTACGACGCCCCGAACTCGCGCGCCTTCGCCCGGATCCCCTCGTCCGCGGTCCGCGCCGCGTGCGCCGCCTCGACCAGCGCGGCCGCGATCGCCTCCGGCGTCACGTCCGACACCGGGAACCACAACGGATGCCCGCGCAGTACGTCGGACGCCGCGTTCTCCGGGTCGTGCACCGACACCACCGGAAGCCCGGTCGCGAGGTACTCGAACACCTTCCCGCTGGTCACGTACCGCCCCTTGCCGAGCATCAGCAGCTGCGCGTCGAACTCGTCGTACGCCTTCGCGATCTCGGCCTTGCCGACCGGGCCCTCGTAGCTGACCCCGGCGTCCGCGGCGGCGTTGATCGTCGCGAGCATGTCGGCCCGCGGCTGCGCGTAGTACCCGAGGTACCCGTAGATCTTCGCGCGGGCGCCGGCCAGCTCCTCGGACTGCTCCTTCGCCAACTGCCAGCCCTCGACGAACTCCTTCAGCGGCACCTTCGGCGACACGGTCCCGACGTACCCGAAGACCAGCGGCCGGTCGGTGACCGCGCCCCGGTCCTGCGTGTCCGGCACCAGGTCCGGGTCGAACCCGTTCGCGACCGTGTGCATCTTCGACGCCTGCGCCGGGTAGAGCCGCTCGTGCCACTCCTTGATCGGGTCGTTCACGAACCAGACCTCGCGGGCGGACTCGACCAGCTTCTTCTCCCAGCGCGCGGCGCGGCTGTTCGGCTCGTGCAGCCGGTCACCGGTGAACACGTCCAGCAGCCACGCGTCGCGGTAGTCCATCACGTACGGCACCTGGAACTTCTTGTGCAGGTGGTACGCCGCCGTGAACGCGACGTGCGGGTTGGCCGTGGCGACCGTCAGGTCGACCTTGTGCGCGCGGTGGATCCGCTCCGCGGCCTTCTCGATCACCGAGCGCCAGGGCCCGTACCCGCTCTCCGGGAACGGGATCTGGTCCTGCTTGGTGCGCCACTTGGCCCAGAGCTTCGGGTTCGAGGCGCGGCGCTTGGACCAGCGGCGCAGGTCGGCCTCCAGGATCGGCCACTCGAACGGCACCCGGACGACCTCGACGGACGGGTCGACCCGCTCCTCGAGGGTCAGGTCCGCACCGGTGAACCGGAAGAACGTGTCGCGGTCGGCCGTCAGCACGGTCACCTTCCAGCCGAGCGCGGCGAACCGGTTGGCCGTGGCCAGTGCCCGGTAGACACCGCCGCCCCGGCAGGGCGGGAAGCCCCAGGCGACGTACAACAGATGTGGGCGGTCGGTCATGCAGGTCCTCTTAGCAGGTTGAGAATCGCGTCGGCCAGTTCGTCGTACGGCGTGGTCGTGGGCAGGTGTTCACCCGCCCACTGCAGCGCGTGGTCGCGCAGTTTCTCCAGCTCACCGGGGTCCGCGGACCAGCGCCGCAGAATCTCGGACGCCTCCGGCACCGAGTCCACCAGTACTCCGCCACCGGACTCCTCGATCACCTTCGACTGCCGGGGCAGCCGGGTGGACAGCACGGGAAGGCCGCTGGCGAGGTACTCGTAGATCTTCGACGGCATCGCCTCGATGAACGCCGGGGTCGGCTGCAGCATGGCGAGGCTCGCCCAGGCGCCGTGCGCGATCCGCCAGGCGTCGGCGGGTGGCTGGCGCCCGTGCAACCGGACCCGGCCGCCCAGGTCGGGCTGCGCGATCCGGGCCTCGATCCGGTCCCGGTCCGACGGTGCGACCGGGCCGACCAGGTCGAGAGACCACTCCGGCGCCGCGGCGACGGTCTCGACCATGTCGAACAGTCCACGGCTGGTCCGCAGGTCCCCGACGTACACCGCGCGCGGCGCACCGGTCGGCGGGGACGGGGCCAGGAAGCCGTGGTCGGGAAGGTTCTGCACCACCAGGCGGTGCTTCGCCTGGTGCGGTGCGAGGTGCGAGTCGGCGACCACGGTCAGGTCGGCACCCGCGGCCAGCTTCGACCCGGCCCGGACGATCAGCCGGGCCGGCAGCCCGGCCGGCCCCTGCGCCCAGGCACGGTCGGCGAGCAGCCGCTCGTAGTCCTCGTGCACGTCGACGACGAGCTTGCGGCGCCGCAGCGTGGTGACCAGCCGAGTGACCGGGATCATGTCGGGGTCGACGGTCATCACGACCTTGGCGCTGGTCCGCCACGGCAGTACGGCGGTCCGGGCCAGCCGCTGGACCAGGTTGCCGCGCGGCCCGGCGTGCACGGTCGCGCCGGCCGGACCGCCCTCCGCATCACCGAGGCCCCACAGCTCGACCCTCAGGTCGCGGTGCTGCAGGGCCGCGGTGATCTTGTGCAGGCGCGCATCGGCCACGTCGTGGCCGGTCGTGATGATCCCCACGTCCGGCGCCGTACTGCGTGACATCGCCTCAGAGGTCCTCGAGTGAGACTGCTTCTGCTTCCCCGACCTGCAGGAACTTCGTGTAGGCCTGGATGACGTCGTTGGGCTCGCCGCGCATCATCAGCTTGCCCTTGTGCAGCCAGATGCAGTCGTTGCACATCTCGCGGACACTGCTCATCGCGTGGCTGACCAGGAACATCGTCCGGCTGTTCGTGACCAGCTCCGACATCTTCGCGGCGGCCTTGGTCTTGAACGACGCGTCACCGGCGGACAGCGCCTCGTCGATCAGCAGGATGTCCGGGTCCATGTGCACCGCGACCGAGAACGCCAGCCGGCTGAACATGCCGGACGAGTACGTCCGCATCGGCATCTCCATGAAGTCACCGAGCTCGGCGAACTCGGCGATCTCCTGGTACCGGGCCTCGATCTCCTTGCGGCTCAGCCCGGCCGCCAGCCCACCGAGGACCACGTTCTCCTTGCCGGACAGCGCGGCGTTGAAGCCGACACCCAGCGACAGCAGCGTGGAGACCCGGCCGTGCACCTCGATCCGGCCCGAGGTCGGCGGCAGGATGCCGGCGATCGAACGCATCAGCGTCGACTTGCCGGCGCCGTTCGCGCCGATGATGCCGATCGTGGTGCCGTGGTTGACGTCGAACGACACGTGCTGGACGGCCTCGACCTCGCGGACCGCGCGCTCGCCGCGGCCGAGCCGGACGATCGCGCTCTTGAAGGTCGGCACCCGCTCGAACGTGGTCCGGTAGGTGATGGACACGTCCTGCACCTTGACGGCGGGCATGGCGGACGGAGTCTTCTGCATCGGCTTCTTCTCGGTCTCAGAGACGGACAACGAAATCACGCTCCCTCGACATGAAGAACAACGAGCCCACGACGAAGGCCAGCAGCGCCCAGAACGCGCCGGCGATCCACAGCTGCATGGGCGGGATGTGCCCCTTGACGAGCAGGTCGGTCCAGCCGCCGAGCAGCGGGTACAGCGGGTTGTACTGGATGAAGCCCTTGAACCTCGGGGGTGCCTGCTCGATGAACCACAGCACCGGGGACATGTACAGCCAGATCCGCACGAAGTACGGCAGGAAGCTCGCGGTGTCCCGGAAGTACACCTGAAGGGCGGCGAAGATCATCCCCATGCCGGCGGCGAAGACCGTCAGCATGACCAGGAAGATCGGAGCCAGCAGCATCTGCCAACGCAGTTTCTGGCCCATCAGCACGTGGATGACGAGGTAGACCACCAGGGTCGGCACGAACCGGAAGAACGCGGTCCGCACTGCCGACAGCGGCAGCAGCATCCGCGGGAACGACTGGTTCATCAGCAGCTTGCCGCCGCCGACCACGCTGGCCGCCCCGGCCGTCATCGCACCGGAGAAGTAGTAGAAGGCGAACAGGCCGCCGCACATGTGAGCGAACCGCAGGCCTGCGTCCACCCTGGCTCCGCCGCCCGCGATGATGTCGGTCAGCAGGTAGTACACCAGGGCGAGGAGCAGCGGGTTCAGAACCAGCCACACCTGGCCGAAGAAGGTGTTCGTGTGCGCACCCCGGATGTTCGTCCGGGACATCTCCGCCGCGAACTCCCGTCGCTGCCAGAGCGCCTTGAAGTACGGGCGCATAGCCGGCAGTCCGACCTTGTGCGGTTCGTACACATGCACCGACGGGTTGAACTCCTCGTCGACGCTAGTCGCGTTCATGCAGGCGATGCCTCTCTCTGCCGGAAGTTGGATCCACGATGGCCGATCACCTGGGTTTCGGCGGACACCGCCTGGGGTACGGCGGCGAGCCTCGCAGACCGGAAAGCAGAGTAGCGGATCCGCTCGGACGCCGACGACACAGCGGTCCTCCTTAGTGAGCAACGACGTACGGACGGCTACCGAACGTCGTTCCCCGCTGTATCCACAACACCTGCGTCGTCCTTCGCCGATCGTTATCCGGAATATACATTTGACAGCCAGTGGCGGCCAAAACGCCTTCCAGGCAAGTCAAATCGCGGTCAAATCATCAGGTACGACGCTACGCTCCGGTGCGAAGTTGGCGTGACGCGGCACACCACATCAACGGCGGGACCCCGAGAGTCGCGCGTGCGGGACGGACGTATCGCGCAACAGCACGTCCGAACTCGCCGTGAACAGCCTCACCATCCACGGAAAACCCGCCGGCAACTCCCGGGGTTCCACCCTCGATCCGGGCACACGTCCGCGGTGGGCGGTCGCGGACGGCGGCCCCGGATCCATCGGCGCGATGACCAGGGCGGCGGTCATCGGCCTCCCGAGGCCGACGGCGGAGGACAGCGCTACGCGGGATCCCTGCAAAGATGCCTTCGCGCTGGGGACGGCACACCGGACACGACGGGCGGCGGCACACGGCGGAACCGGTCGCATCGGGCACTCCTCCTCAATCGGCCTCACGATTGGAGTTGCCACAGTTTGTACACCCTCCGGCACAGCGGGTGATGGCACGGAAGTGCGAGGGCACCGATGCGCCGGATCGAGATCCAACCGAAACCGGCTCCGCTGACGGGACGGCCGGCACGGGCCAGAATTGGAACAGCAGCCCGGCGGCGCTCAGGTGGTCCGTCGCCGGGCTGCTGGACCTCAATTCTCGCTCACGACTGCGCGGAAATGGTGGCCAGATGGTGACACGGCACAAGAATGCTGACAGGACAACAAATATCGCTGCTCGCAGCCGCCCCGACACGGACAGTGCCTTCGGTGCTGGATCGGGCCCTCTAACCTGGAGGGACGGTAGCGGACGGTGACAGCGATCGGCAGGGAGGGAGGGTCATGAGCACAACGGACACGGAGCGTGCCGACCATTTGAAGGTGCTCGGACTCAACGACGACGAGATCAGGGTCTACCAGCACCTGCTGCGGACCGGGCCGTCGTCGATCGTCGAGCTGGACGACGCCGTACCGGACCGGGCGGGCTCGATCGACAGCACGCTCAGCGGACTGGTGCAGGCCGGTCTGGCGCGGCGGTCCGGCTCGGACCACTCCCGGTACCTGCCGGTGCCGCCGGACGCCGGCCTGGAGGCGATGACGCTGCGCCGCGAGTCCGAGCTGAAGCAGGCCCGGATCGAGGTCCTGAACGCGTACGACGAGTTCCGCCGGACCGTGCACAACGAGTCGACCACGCACCTGATCGAGGTGGTCACCGGCGCCGCGATCGTCGAGCGGATCCACCAGATCAAGGGCAGTGCGCAGCGCGAGATCCTCGCGATCGACTCCCCGCCGTACTACATCGGCGGCCCGAACCAGGAGGAGATCGACCACCTGAAGCGTGGCGTCGCCTACCGGGTCGTGTACTCGCCGGAGTCGGTCGAGGTGCCGGGCTACCTGACCGAGAACATCCTGCCGTGCGTGGAGGCAGGTGAGCAGGCCCGGGTGCTGCCCGACGTACCGGCGAAGCTGACGATCATCGACTCCTCGATCGCCTATGTCTCGATGTCGGTGCGCGACACCGAGGTGAACCGTTCGCTGCTGATCATCCGGCCGAGCAGTCTGCTGACCGCGCTGATCGGGATGTTCGAGCTGTGCTGGCGCAACGCGCTGCCGCTGCACGCGTCGGTCGGCACGGAGGACGACCGCCTCGAGCCCATCGAACGCCGCCTGCTGGCCCTGCTCGCAACCGGCGCCGCGGACGACACAATCGCCCGTACGCTCGGCATCAGCCGCCGCACCTTCTTCCGCTACCTGGAACGCCTGATGAACCGCACAGGCGCCAGCACCCGCTTCCAACTAGCCCTACACGCCGCCCGCGAAAACTGGCTGTAACCCGCCAGAGAACGCCGCCCACCCCGCCCCGGCTGGTGCGGTGAACGCGCCAACCATTGGTCGTGGGCTCGAAAACAACCCCGCCCCCGAGCGAAGCGAGGGGGCGGGTGCTTTTAGCTTTGGTTTTCAGGCTTCGGCGGGGATGAACTCCTTCGCGACGACCTCGGCGATCTGCGCCGTGTTCAGCGCCGCGCCCTTCCGCAGGTTGTCGCCGCACACGAACAGCTCGAGCGCGTTCGGGTCGTCCAGCGACTTGCGGATCCGGCCGACCCAGGTCGGGTCGGTGCCGACCACGTCCGCGGGCGTCGGGAACTCGCCCTCGGCCGGGTTGTCGAACAGCAGCACGCCCGGCGCGTCCCGCAGTACCTCACGAGCGCCGTCGGCGTCGACCTCCTGCACGAACCGCGCGTGCACCGACAACGAGTGCGTGGTGACGACCGGCACCCGCACACACGTCGCGGACACCTTCAGATCCGGCAGCCCGAGGATCTTGCGGGACTCGTTGCGGACCTTCAGCTCCTCCGACGACCAGCCGTCGTCCTTGAGCGACCCGGCCCACGGCACCACGTTCAGCGCCAGCGGGGCCGCGAACGGACCGAGATCGTTGCCGACGACCCGCCGTACGTCACCCGGCGAGCTGCCCAGCTCCCGGTTGCCCGCCACCTTCGCCAGCTGGTCGTACAGCGCGTCGATCCCGGACTGCCCGGCTCCGGACGCGGCCTGGTACGACGCGACCACGAGCTGCTCGAGCTCGTACCGATGATGCAGCGCGCCCATCGCCACGATCATCGACAGCGTCGTGCAGTTCGGGTTCGAGATGATGCCCTTCGGCCGGTTCCGGGCGGCCTCGGCGTTCACCTCGGGGACCACCAGCGGCACGTCCGGGTCCATCCGGAACGCACCGGAGTTGTCCACCACGACGGCACCCTTGGCAGCCGCGATCGGCGCCCAGTGCGCGGACACCTCGTCCGGTACGTCGAACATCGCCACGTCGATACCGTCGAAGGCGTCCTCGCTGAGCGCGATCACCTCGACGGTCTCGCCGCGGACCACGAGCTGCTTGCCCGCGGAGCGCTCGGAGGCGATCAGCCGGATCTCGCCCCAGACGTTCTGCCTGGTGGAGAGCAGGGTCAGCATCACCGTCCCGACGGCGCCGGTCGCACCGACCACCGCCAGGGAGGGCAGTCCCGTCCGGTCCTCGATCGTGTTCTCCACAGCGCTCACAGGGGTCACCGTCCCGTTCCTCCGTACACGACAGCTTGGGTGTGCTCGTCGTCCAGATCGAATGCGGTGTGCGCCGCGGTCACGGCGGCGGTCACCAGGTTCTCGTCCACGACCACCGAGATCCGGATCTCCGAGGTGGAGATCATCTCGATGTTCACGCCGGCGTCGGCGAGCGCGGAGAAGAACTTCGCGGACACGCCCGGGTGCGAGCGCATTCCGACTCCGACGACCGAGACCTTTCCGATCTGGTCGTCGTACAGCAACTGCTCGTAACCGACCTCGTCCTTCATCCGGGCGAGGGCGGACATCGCCCGGGCGCCGTCGGCCCGCGGCAGCGTGAACGAGATGTCGGTCCGGTTGGTGGCCACCGCCGACACGTTCTGCACGATCATGTCGATGTTGGTGTCGGCACCGGCGACCGTCTCGAAGATCCGGGCCGCCTCGCCCGGCTTGTCGGGGACGCCGACCACCGTGATCTTGGCCTCTTTGGTGTCCTGCACCACGCCGGAGATGATCGCCTGTTCCATCGTTTGATCCAGTTCCTTCGCATCGACGACCCAGGTGCCTTCCTTCTGCGAGAAGGAGGAACGCACATGGACGGGGACGTTGTAGCGGCGGGCGTACTCGACACACCGCAGGTGCAGCACCTTCGCGCCGCAGGCGGCCATCTCGAGCATCTCCTCGTAGGAGATCTTCGGGACGTGCCGCGCGGCCGGCACGATCCGCGGGTCCGCGGTGAAGATGCCGTCCACGTCGGTGTAGATCTCGCAGTAGTCGGCCTCCAGCGCGGCGGCCAGCGCGACCGCGGTGGTGTCGGAGGCGCCGCGGCCCATCGTGGTGATGTCCTTGGTGTCCTGGGCGACGCCCTGGAACCCGGCCACGATCGCGACGTGCCCCTCGCCCAGCGACTCCTCGATCCGGCCCGGGGTGATGTCGATGATCCGGGCGTTGCCGTGCGCGGAGGTGGTGATGACGCCGGCCTGCGAGCCGGTGAAGCTGCGTGCTTCGTACCCCAGGTTGGCGATCGCCATCGCCAGCAGCGCGGCCGAGATCCGCTCACCCGAGGTGAGCAGCATGTCGAGCTCGCGCGGCGGCGGCAGCGGAGAGACCTGCTGGGCCAGGTCCATCAGTTCGTCGGTGGTGTCCCCCATCGCGGAGATGACGACCACCACGTCGTTCCCGGCCTTCTTCGTCGCGACGATCCGTTGGGCCACGCGCTTGATGCCATCGGCGTCGGCGACCGAAGAACCGCCGTACTTGTGTACGACGCGTCCCACAGTGTTGTCTCCTCAAACCACTGGTTGCGGTACGCCGTGCGGCGTTGCACCAGGCGTAGTCTCGGGGGTCATTCTAGCCGTCACCCGACCGTTGCCCACCGGCTGACCAGCACCCGGTCCGGCAGATCACCGTCCGGACCGAACGTTCCCCGATCCCGTGTGGTTCACGCGGGAAATGGTCCTTGTTCGTATAAGCCATCGCTGAAATAATTGGCGGGTGCATGCGTTCGACATCCTCGGCGACCCGGTCCGGCGCCGGATCCTCGAGCTGCTCGCCGAGGGCGAGCAGCCTGCCGGGCGGATCGCCGGCACCATCGGCGCGGAGTTCGGCATCAGCCAGCCGGCCGTCTCCCAGCACCTGAAGGTGCTCCGGGACAACGGGTTCGCGACCGTCACCGTCGACGGCACCCGGCGGCTGTACGCCGTCGCGCCCGAGCCGTTGCGCGAGATCGATACCTGGCTGGACCGGTACCGGAAGTTCTGGACCAACCGGCTGGACGCGCTGGAGACCGAGCTGCACCGCGGCCGCCGCCCATAACCTTTGCGGCAACGGCTGCATCTGGGTTGGTATGCGGAACATAGTGGCCAGGCTGTGCATGTCCGAGGACGGCATCGTGGAGCGGCCGGAGCAGTGGCTGCCACGGCACGCACTCCGGCAGCTGATGCCTGCCGAGGGAACCGTCATCTTCGGCCGCAAGACGTTCGAGCGGTACGCCGGTTCGCTCGGCACCGGCCGGAACCTCGTGGTCGGCACACATCCCGTCGTGGCCCGTCCCGGAACCGAGATGCTGCAGGGTGAGGCCCGCCGGGTCCTGACCGCGCTGAAGTGCGTACCGGGCGAGGACCTGCACGTGATCGGCAGCCTCACGCTGATCCGCTCGCTGCTCAAGTGGCGCCTGGTCGACGAGGTCTCGCTGCTGATCCACCCGGTCGCCGCCGGCCGCGGCACGTTGCTGGACCGCCGGCAGCTCCGGCTGATCTCTATGTGCGCACGCGACGGCGGGGTCCTCGAGGCGAACTACCGGGTCCGCTACGCGGCGACCGCAGTACCGTCGACGACGCTGATGTCCAGCGGCCGGTGGGGCGGGACGCGCAGCAGGGACAGGGTCGCCAGTACGGCGAGACCGGCCGCCAGGACCCACGCGTAGCGGACGCCGAACGCCTCCACCACCGCCCCGGCCACGGCGGACCCGACCGCCGCGCCGACCATGCCGCCGCTCTGCGCCCACCCGAAGATCTCGGTGTGCGCGGTCTGCGGCGTCAGCTCGCCGATCCGCTCGTACACGGCGGCGATCGTCGGCGCGATGAGGCCGCCGGCCGCGAACATCATCACCGCCAGCGCGACGACCGACGAGGTCACGAACACACAGCCCGAGATCAGTACGGCGAGGGCCAGCATCCGCCGCCAGACGTACGAGTTCCGCCGGCCGGGCAGTGCGCCGTTGATCACGCCGCCGCTGACGCTGCCGATCGCCGCGACCATTTCGAGCACGCCCGCGATCAGCCGATTCCCGTGCTGGTCGGCGACGGCGACCATGCCCAGCGACATCGCCGCGAACCCCATCACCAGACACGCCCAAGCGACCAGCAGCGGAGCGCGGTGCTGATGGAACAGCAGCTCGCGGGCGGTAGGCCGCGGGCCGGAGTTCTCGTCGTGGTGTGAGCCCGACTGCTGGCTCAGACCGAACCACCAGATGCTCGCGGCCGCGAGTACGGCACAGGCCAGCAGCCCGGCACGTGGACTGGCGAAGCTGACGATCACCGCGCCGGTCATCGGGCCGATGACGAACAGCAACTCCTGCGCGGTCGCGTCCAGCGAGTAGACGGCTCGCAACCGCGACCCGTGCACGATCCGCGGCCAGTTCGCCCGGAGCGCCGAGGTCACCGGCGCCACGCAGACGCCCGCGATCGCGGCGGCCACCGGGAGCAGCCGGTACCAGCTGTACGGCAGCAGGGCGACGACGGCCATCGACGCACCCCAGGCCATGCCGGTGCCGATGACGACCTTGCGGGCGCCCTTCCGGTCGGCCATCCGCGACCACACCACGCTCGCGACCGCCGTACCGACGGAATAGGCGCCGGCCACCACGCCGGCCCAGCCGAAGTTGCCGGCCGCGTCCTTGGCCAGGAACGACAGCGGAACCATCGTCGCCAGCACCGGCAACCGGGCGATCAGCGCCGAGGCGAGCAACCCCATCACGCCACGGGTCTTCCAGAGGTCGCGGTACGCCGACAGGTCCATAACGAGCATTGTTTCCTGACATCGATGTCCGGCGCTTCGGGAATTCTCCCTATCTCACGTTTTGTCCGGGGATTATGCGAACATATGTTCGTGTCAGCATTGTCAGGCGCGGCGACGATCCTGCATGCCGATCTGGACGCGTTCTACGCGTCGGTCGAGCAGCGCGACGACCCGCGCCTGCGCGGCCGGCCTGTGATCGTCGGCGCCGGCGTCGTGCTGGCCTGCAGCTACGAGGCAAAGGCGTACGGCGTGCGGACCGCGATGAACGGTGGGCAGGCGCTCCGCCGGTGCCCCGGCGCGATCGTGGTCGAGCCGCGGATGTCGGCGTACACCGAGGCCAGCCGGGCGGTCTTCAAGGTCTTCGACGACACCACCCCGCTGGTCGAGGGGCTGTCGATCGACGAGGCGTTCCTGGACGTCGGCGGGCTGCGGAAGATCCGCGGTACGCCGGTCGAGATCGCGACCAGGTTGCGCGCCGAGGTGCTGTCCCGGGTCGGGCTGCCGATCACCGTCGGGGTGGCGCGCACGAAGTTCCTGGCCAAGGTGGCGAGTGGGGTCGCGAAGCCGAACGGCCTGCTCGAGGTGGCGCCGGACGGCGAGCTGGACTTCCTGCATCCACTGGACGTCTCGCGGCTCTGGGGCGTCGGCGAGGTGACCGCGGAGAAGCTCCGGAGCCGCGGGCTGACCAAGGTCGGCGACGTCGCGATGCTGCCCGAGGCGGCGCTGGTCGCGATGCTCGGCCGCGCCTCCGGCCGGCACCTGCACGCGCTCGCCCATAACCGCGACCCGCGACCGATCGAGGTCGGGCGCAGGCGCCGGTCGATCGGCTCCCAGCGCGCGCTGGGCCGGTCGCCGAAGTCGCTCGCCACCTTGGACGCGGTGCTCGCCGGCCTGGTCGACCGGGTCACCCGCCGGATGCGTTCCGCGGGGCGCTCCGGGCGGACTGTCACGCTGCGGCTGCGGTTCGACGACTTCAGCCGCGCGACCCGGTCCCACACGTTGCCCCAGGCAACCGATCAGACGCGCGCGCTGCTGATCACGGCTCGCGCCCTGCTGCGCGGCGCACAACCGCTGATCGCCGCCCAGGGCCTGACCATGATCGGCATCTCGGTCGGCAACCTGGAGAACGACGCCGCCCTGCAACTGGCCCTCCCGTTCGACAAGGCCGCGAACAACGAGCTCGACAGCGCCGTCGACCAGGTCAAGGACAAGTTCGGCACCGCGGCCATCACCCGCGGCATCCTGCTCGGCAAATCCCCGGGCCTGGAGATGCCGATGCTCCCCGATTAGCTGCGCGGGTAGCCGATTTCGGCGATCGTTTCGGTGAGGTCGCGGAGGCGGCGCTCCGGGTTGAGCGAGGTGACGACGTACTCGGTCAGCGGCATCAGTGCGTACACGTGGCGGATCGCTTCGAGGTCGAGGGCCTGCTCGTAGTAGTCCTCCGCGAACGTCAGGTACGCCTCGGGGCGGCCGTCCGCGACCAGCTCGAACAGCCAGTCCGCGCCGTCGTTGCCCTGCACCGGACCACAGCGCCAGGCGTCGTCGTCCGCCGTACGCCAGAAGCACACCGTCGCCCGCGGCACACCGTCGTCGCTGAACGCCTTGTCGTCCCGCTGCTCGTGGAACACCTCCGGTACGCCGTCGAGCAGCCCGGGCCACGGACGCATCCCGTTCGCGTACGGCGACAACGGCGACTCGTGGTCGAACCCGTACCCGAACACGCCATCCGGCGAGAACACCAGCGAGTACTCGTTGCCGGACCCGTCCCGCATCAACGCGGCTTCCTCGGTCGCGGACCAGCGCGCGTCGAACTCGTAGTACCTGGTCCGCTCGTCGTCGTTCAGCACCAGATCGAGTACGGCGAGCGCGCGACTCACCCGCCGTACGACATCCGGTTCAGGTAACCGGCGTACCAGCTCGAGGACAGACATCCGGTCAGCGGCGCTGGACGGCTTCCTCGGCGACCTCGACGAGTTCCCGGTCGGTGGCCTCGGTCTCCGCGTCGTGCGCCGGCTCCAGCCGGTCGTGCGCGATCAGCGACTGGATCGCCCGCAGTACGGCGCTGGCAGCCGCGCCCCAGGTGGAGACATAGGAGAACTGCCACCACCATAGCGCCTCGACGACCCGGCCGTCCTCGTAGTGCGCGAGGCCGTGCACCAGGTCGGTCGCGATCGCCGTCAGGTCGTCGGAGAGCCGGTTGACGGTGATCTCAGGCGGCGCGGCGTACGGGTCGAAGACCTCGGCGTACTCGTCCAGGCCCTCGAACAGCACCGCGAGCCGGTCCCGCATCGCGTCCAGGTCCGGGTCCGGGCCGGCGTCGCTCTCGAAACGCTCCTCCGGCACGAAGTCCTCGAACGCCCCCAGCCGCCCGCCTGCCAGCAGCAGCTGACTCACCTCGAGCAGCAGGTACGGCAGCGAGGCGAGGCCCTCGTCGACCCCGTCCTCGTCCGGCTGCGCGGCGATGTCGCGCACCGAGATCAGGAAGCTCCGGACCTGGTCGGCGATCTGCTCGGCGAACTCGGTCAGGTCCTCGCTGTCGGTGGCCAAAGCCCGTTCCGCAATATCTTTCGGTTCAGTCATCGATCGATCGTCGCCCTTCAAACGCCCGTCCGAGTGTGACCTCGTCGGCGTACTCGAGGTCACCGCCTACAGGAAGTCCACTAGCCAATCGGGTGACGCGCAAGCCCATGGGCCGCAGCAGGCGGCTCAGGTACGTCGCCGTCGCCTCACCTTCGAGGTTCGGGTCGGTGGCCAGGATGATCTCGGTCACCTCACCGCTGGCCAGCCGCTGCATCAGCTCCTTGATCCGCAGCTCGTCCGGCCCGACGCCCTCGATCGGCGAGATCGCGCCGCCGAGCACGTGGTACCGGCCACGGAACTCGCGGGTGCGCTCGATCGCCACCACGTCCTTGGCCTCTTCGACCACGCAGATCAGGCTCAGGTCGCGGCGCGGGTCCCGGCAGATCCGGCACTGCGCCTCCTCCGCGACGTTGCCGCAGATCTCGCAGAACTTGACCTTCTCCTTGACCTGGATCAGCACGTGCGCGAGCCGCCGTACGTCGGTCTCGTCGGCCGCGAGCAGGTGGAACGCGATCCGCTGCGCGGACTTCGGCCCCACACCGGGCAACCGCCCCAGCTCGTCGATGAGATCCTGAACGGCCCCCTCGTACACGTCAGCCCGGGTTCTGACCGGACTCGCCGGCCGCGCTCCCCGGGTTCAAAAACCCGACACCACCCTGCCCAGCCTCGCCCGCGCGCGGGGCGCCGCCCGTCTGCCCGGCGTCGCTCGCGCCCGCCTGGCCGCGGTCGTCCGCTGCTGCGTGGCCGTGGTTGTCCGTGCCTGCCTGGCCGCCGTGGCCCGCGTCGCCGGGGTCGTCGTCGCCCGCTCCGACCGCGGGCGGGGTCGCGCCGGGCAGCCCGAAGCCGGCCGGCGCCGACGGCGCACCGCCACCGAACCCGGGGAACCCACCGGCGTCACCACCACCGAACGCCCCACCGAGCCCACCGGCCAGCGGTCCCATCGCGGCAGCAGCGGCCTGCTTCGCGTTCTCGGAGGCATCCCGCACCGCGGCGACGATCAGATCCGCCAGAGTCTCGATGTCATCCGGATCGACGGCATCCTTCTTGATGTCCAGGCTCAGCAACTCACCCGTGCCGGACACCAGCGCCGTCACCAGCCCACCACCGGCCGACCCCTCGATCTCCTGACCTTCCAGGTCGGCCTGCGCCTCCATCAGCTGGTTCTGCATCGCCTGCGCCTGCGCGAGCAGATTGGACATGTCGAAGCCCCCAGCACCGCCACCGTCGAACACTGCGATCTCCTCGTCCGAACCGCTTCCTTGACCCCGGCATCCCGGCGCACCGAAACCCCGAGCCTCAACACTAGCCGGTCGCCCCGACAACCCCGCTCGCGGCCGGAAACCGCCCGTTCTCCCCACAGTTATCCACAACCTTGTGGACAGGCTTATCCACAGTCCTGTGGATTGTGTGGAAACCCACCGTGCCGATACTGCGAGCCCTGTGGACGAACCTGTTGGCCATCGGATGGCGCGCGGGTGAACTCAGTTCGGCTCTTCGGTGATGATCTGGGCACCGAGCGTCTCCCGCAGCAGATCGGTATGCGACCGCGAGTCCTCCTCGAGCACCATGTCGTCCTCCCCGATCGCATCCGCCTCTTCCTCCGGAGTCAGCCGCACCTCCGGAGCCGCCGCAGCCGCAGCCGCCGCCTCCCGCGCCTGCTCAGCAGCCACCGCCGCCTCCGCAGCCCGCCGCTTACTAGCAGCCTGCTCGCGCCGCACGGTCGCCTGCTGACCACCCTGCTGTCCGGCCGCCGCAGGCTCTCCCCGCGACCCCCGATCCACCGGCCCGCCGTCCCACGGATCCTCCGGCGGTACGTCGTACTCGGAATCCGGCGGCTCCTGCAAAGCAACCGCGGCCCCGCCCCTCTCGGACCACTGCCCACTCCGGCTGCCGTCGCCCCCCGCCGATCCGGCGTCTCCAGCACCGCCTACGCCAGGACCTCCACCTCCAGTTCCGCGCGCCCGGCCAAGCCCACCGGAATCAGGATCCGCAGCCCCGGCCGCCGCCAAGCCCGCGACACCTGTCGCACTCAGCCCGGCCCCACCACCCTGCGCACCGTCAGCGGACCCTCCCCGCGCGGCTTGACCCCCACCTGCCCCAGGACCACCAGCCGCACCCGAACCAAATCCAGCCACCCCCGAATCAACCGCTCCAGCACCAGCGGCGCCAGCCCCACTAGGACCAGATCCGACAGCACCGGCACCACCCACACCGGGCCCACCAGCACCAGATGCGGCAGCAACGGCACCAGGTCCAACGGCACCGGCCCCACTAACACCCGGCTCGGCAGCATCGGGGCCGGCAGCCGTGGCACCGCCAGCCGTGGGAACAGCAGGCGTGGGAGCAACTGCCGTGGGAGCAGCTGCCGTGGGAGCAGCAGGCGTGGTACCGCCGGCTCCAGGAGCACCTGTGCCACTTGCCGGACCGGCAGGTCCTGCACCGCCAGGCCCACCCGGCTGCGGGCTGGGACGACCACCGGCTCCACCCCCGGCACCCGGATCGGTGGACGGATCGACGACAGCTTCGACCCGACGGTCGACGCCGATCGTGTCGATCATCGCCTGCCGAAGAATCTCGTCGCTTCCGGACCGAGCGAAGCTCTCCCTGGCCCCAGCGTTCACCAGGCCGAGCGTGAGCGTCTGCTCATCGATCGCGATCACCTGAGCGTTCTGACTCAACATGATCCAGGCGAACCGCCGCTTGGCCTTGACCGCCTCCAGCACCTCAGGCCACAACCGTCGAATGTCCCCCAGCCCCACACCCCCAGCG
>NZ_DASRVN010000406.1:0-4873 GCF_035655035.1 Kribbella sp.
GACCGGGGGCGCGGGCGGGGCGGGCTAGGCGATGCCGGAGGTCGGTGCGTTGGAGGCCAGCCAGGTGGTGAGCAGCCGGGCGCCGGCGCCGGTGGCGCCGATCGAGTACTCGAAACGGTCGGACGGCGACTCCGCGATCGACGACAGGTCCAGGTGCGCCCACGGGACGTCGCCCGCGAACGCCTTCAGGAACAGGGCCGCGGTGATCGAGCCCGGGCCCTTCGAGCTGTTCACCGAGTCCGCGACCGGCGTCGCGATCAGCTCCTCGTACTCGGCCGGCAGCGGCATCCGCCACAGCTCCTCACCCGAGGTCCGGCCGGCGTCCGCGAGGTTGTCGGCGAGCGCGTCGTCGGTCGCGAACAGGCCGCCGTACAGCATCGCGCCGAGCGACACCTTGATCGCGCCGGTCAGCGTGGCGATGTCGACCAGGACGTCCGGCTTCAGCTCCTGGACGGCGTACGCGAGACCGTCGGCGAGCACCAGCCGGCCCTCGGCGTCGGTGTTCTTCACCTCGGTGGTGCGGCCACCGAAGTGCCGGATCACGTCGTCCGGGCGGTACGCCGACCCCGACGGCATGTTCTCCGCCGCGCAGATCAGGCCGGTCACCCGGACGTTCGCCCCGAGGTCGCGGAGCGCCGACATGGTCGCGATCACCGAGCCGCCGCCGGTCATGTCGCGCTTCATCGACACCATGCCCTCGCGCGGCTTCAGCGACAGGCCGCCGGTGTCGTACGTGATGCCCTTGCCGACCAGCACGACGTACGGCGTGTCCTTGCCCGCACCGGCGGGGGCGTAGTCGAGACGGATCAGCCGCGGTGGGCGGGTCGAGCCCTGGCCGACCGCGAGGATCCCGCCGAACCCGTCGGCGGCCAACTGCTTCTCGTCCCAGACCGTTGCCACCAGCCCGGTCGCCGCCGCGATCTCGGTCGCCCGCGCGGCCAGCCAGGACGGGTCCTTCTCGTTCGACGGGGTGATCGCGAGTTGCCGGGCCAGCCAGCCGGTACGCCCGATCACGACGCCGCGGTCCAGCACCTCCTGCCGCGCGGCGGCCGACCCGTCGGTTAGCGTCACTGCACCGACGGCGGGCTTGCCCGGGTCGACGGTCTTCTGGGTGTACGCGAACGAGCCGAGCACCACACCCTCGGCGAACGCCTGGAGCGCCGCGTCATCGATGCCCTCGGCAACGACGGTGGTGAGCTCGTCCTTGCCGCGACCGAACCGCGCGATCGCCGCCCCGGCGTGTCGCAGGTCCTTCGCGCCGCCGTCCCCGGCCCCGACCAGCAGGATCTCGGTCACGTCGCCGGTCAGCAGCGGGTACGCCGCCGTACTGCCGGCCGAGGGCGTGAAGCCGGTCTCCCGCTGCACCTCGAGCAGCCGGCCGAGGTCGATACCGAGCCGCTCCCCCGCCTCCTTGGCGGCGGCCGGCAGCTCGTCGCCGACGACGATCACCCAGGTCGAGGACCCGTGCACCGGCAGACCGGGCTGCCACGCGACACCCGGAAGACTGGGAAAAGGAGACGAACTGCTGCGGCGAGCCACTAGGACGACCTCACTGTTTGATCAAATAGGGCTGAACAGGCTGGACCACCGTAACGACCCCGGCCGGTGCCCGCGAAGGCACCCACCGGGGTCGGAGTGACAGACAGGGGGCGCTGGCACCCCCGGAGGATGTGATCAGCCGACGACGGCCTTCAGTGCGTTGCCGAGCTCGGTCGCCTCGTCGGCGTTCAGCTCGACGACGAGTCGTCCGCCGCCCTCGAGCGGAACCCGCATCACGATCCCGCGGCCCTCCTTGGTGACCTCGAGCGGACCATCGCCCGTCCGCGGCTTCATCGCCGCCATGCGCGCACCCCTTCCCAGTGTCGGTGTTGAGCGACGACACCGCGCGGGGGACCGTGGCCGGCGCCGTTGCGGTGATGCGCCGTCGGCGCGTATCGCAGTGTGTATCGGTGTGTACCGCACCCCATTATTCCCGATCTCAGGCCAAGGGCGTGCACCATACGGCAGACTCGAGTCTTGTGCACGCCCGTTCAGCCCTTTTCGACCTGTACGGCGACCACCTGCGCGCGCGAGGTGCGCAGGCTCCGGTCGCGGCCCTCGTCCGGCTGCTCGCGCCGCTGGGCGTGCATCCACCGGCCGTCCGGACCGCCGTCTCGCGGATGGTCCGGCAGGGCTGGCTGGAGCCGGTCCGGATCGAGGGCCAGCCCGGATACGGACTGACCTCCCGGGCGCGTCGCCGGCTCGACGACGCCGCCGCGCGGATCTACCGGACCGCGCCGGACGGCACGCCGGTGGTGACCGGTTCCGAAGGCCCGGGCGACTGGGACCGGCACTGGCACCTGGTCGTCCTCCAGGAGGTTCCGAACGCCCGGCGCCGCGACCAGCTCGCGAGTCAACTCTCCTTCCTGGGTTGGGCTCCGCTGTCCGACGGCGCCTGGGTCGGGCTGCGCAACGACGCCGAGGTGGACCAGATCCTCGACATGGAGGGGATCGCCGCGGACCGGTTCCGGGCGCCGGTGGACACACACGCGGTCGAGTTCGCCCGGCGGGTCTGGAAGCTCGACGAGCTCGGCGCGTCGTACGACGCCTGGCTGATCGAGGCGAAGGCGCTGGTCGACGGCGGCGATGCGGACGCGAGCGACGAGCAGGCGTTCGCGGTCCGGTCCGAGCTGGTGCACGAATGGCGGAAGTTCCTGTTCCGGGATCCGGGGCTGCCGGACGAGTTGCTGCCGGCCGGCTGGGCCGGGACGAAGGCGGCCGCGTTCTTCGATTTCCACGCCGATCGATTGAGCCCCGCGGCCGGGCGTTTCGTCGATGGCTGCCTGACGCAACACTGAAATTCTCACTGATAGTCAAGGAGCTGACCACGATGAGTGACTCCGTCGTCTACACCGTGTCCGAAGGCGTTGCCACCATCACGCTGAATCGGCCCGACGCCATGAACTCGCTCGACACGCCGACCAAGGTGCTGCTCCGCGACACCGTGCAGGCGGCCGCGGACGACCCGGCCGTACGGGTCGTCGTACTGACCGGGACCGGGCGCGCGTTCTGCGTCGGGCAGGACCTGAAGGAACACATCGGACTGCTCCAGGCCAACGACCAGGCGGCGCTGTGGAGCACGGTGCCGGACCACTACGCGCCGATCGCGCTGGCGCTCGCCGAGATGCCGAAGCCGGTGATCGCCGCGGTGAACGGGGTGGCCGCCGGGGCCGGCGCGTCGATGGCGTTCGCGTGCGACTTCCGGGTGGTCGCGGACACGGCCGGCTTCAACCTCGCGTTCACCGGCATCGCGCTGTCCTGCGACACCGGCATCTCCTGGACGCTCCCCCGGCTGATCGGCCACGCCCGAGCGCTCGAACTCCTCTACTTCCCGCGCACCGTCCCCGCCGCCGAGGCCCTCGACCTCGGCCTGGCCACGTCCGTCGTCCCGGCCGCGGACCTGCCGGACACCGTCGCGGAACTGGCTCGCAAGCTCGCCGCCGGCCCGACGGTCGCGTACGGCGCGGTCCGCCAGTCCCTCGGCTACTCCGCGAGCCACACGCTCGCCGAATCCCTCGCCTTCGAGGCCGGCAAAATGCAGGAAACCGGCGCCACCGAGGACCACCACAACGCCGTCGCCTCCTTCGTCGCCAAACAAAAACCCACCTTCACCGGCCGCTGACACGCACCGAAGAACGGGTAGTGGTCCCCGGATCGAACCCTCCAGACCCCGACACGCCGTGCAGGACCTGACCACTACCCGTTCTTCGGTACAGCATCCGCGCCGCGGCCGCGCGGGCGGTACAGCACCAGCGCCGCGGCCGCGGGAGCTGGTACGTCGACTCGCGTACCAGGGCACCGACCCGAGACGCCCGGTCGAGACCGCGTTCTTCAAGGACCTCGTCCCGCAGGCCGACGCGACGCCGGTTCCAGCCGATCGTCCGGGAGTACTGCGAGCTGCGCCTCCCGCATCACCGCCCAGTGGTACGTACCGGACGATCGCCGACCGCACGAGGGTGGGACGCCGGTGATCGAGTTGCCGGTACTTGCGAGCCGGGCGATCGCGGCCCACTCGATGGGCGGCGCCGCCGCGCTGCGGTACTCGACGGGCGGGACCGGCCCACTGCGGTACACGCCGGCGCGCCCGGACGTGTTCGGCGCGGGCATCGCGCTCGGCCCGGCGGTCTACTTCCCGTTGCCGCCGGGCGATTCCAGTACCCGCGATTTCGGTGCCTCCGGCAAGGGTAAGACCCCGTTCGTCGAGGCGACGTACCTGAAGCTGAACCGGCCGGCGGCGCTGAAGTCGTTCGCCGCGACCGGTCTGCAGTCACACCTGTACATCGCGGGCGGCCACGACGACCACAAGAACCCGAAGCCGATCAACGCCACCCACAACCTCGACTTCGAGGCGCACGTGATGTTCAACCAGGCGTCCCGGTGCCGAACCTGACCTCGGAGTTCCGCGTCATCGACGGCGTGCACGACTGGGACGTCTGGGGACCGACGTTCGCCGAGTGCGCGGGAGGCATCGCGACCGATGCCTTGGGCAACGTTTGTCAGGCGGTCTCGGGGACGGACGTGTCGCTGGTCAAGTACAACAACGCGGAGGGTTCGCGGGCATGGACGCAGTCGGTCGGGTCGAACGGGACCGATCGCGCGTACGGCGTTGCGGTGGACGCGAACGGGCGCGTCGTGGTCACCGGGTTCACGAACGGCGACTTGGACGCGACGCATGCGGGGGAACACCTCGGAAGACGCGTTCGTGGCGCAGTACGACGCTGAGGGGAATCGGCGCTGGCTCAGGCAGTTCGGCGTATCTGGGGTGGTGGATGGCAGCTACTCGGTGGCCGTCGACGGGACGGACGTGTACGTCGGCGTTTACACGAAGGGCGCG
>NZ_DASRVN010000407.1:0-7671 GCF_035655035.1 Kribbella sp.
AACTCGTCGACGTCGTCCGGCATGCCGTCGTACCCCCGATCTGATTCCGGTCTATCCGGAGGGGCCTCCGTAAAGGCCGATAGGATCTCCACCATGACAGCTTCCGAGTCCACCGACCGGCCGTACGGTGCGTTTCCCGTGCGGATCGGTCTGCAGGTTCAGCCCCAGCACGCCCAGTACGCCGACATCCGGCGTACCGTCGCCGCGGCCGAGGAGATCGGCGTCGACGTGGTGTTCAACTGGGACCACTTCTACCCGCTCAGCGGTGAGCCCGAGGGTCTGCACTTCGAGTGCTGGACCATGCTGGCCGCGTGGGCCGAGGCGACCGAGCGGGTCGAGATCGGCGCCCTGGTCACCTGTAACTCCTACCGCAACCCCGACCTGCTCGCCGACATGGCGCGCACCGTCGACCACATCAGCGACGGCCGGCTGATCTTCGGTATCGGCTCCGGCTGGTTCGAGAAGGACTACGACGAGTACGGCTATGACTTCGGTACGGCGGGCGGCCGGCTGGACGCCCTCGGCGAGGCACTGCCGCGGATCGAGCAGCGCTGGACCAAGCTCAACCCGAAGCCGACCCGCGACATCCCGGTGCTGATCGGCGGCGGCGGCGAGAAGAAGACGCTGAAGCTGGTCGCCCAGCACGCGAACATCTGGCACGGCTTCGGCGACGCCGAGACGCTCGCGCACAAGCACGCCGTACTGGACGAGCACTGCAAGACGATTGGCCGCGACCCGGGCGAGATCGAGCGCTCGGCGGGTGTCGGCGACAAGTCGCCCGAGGAGATCGGCAAGGGCCTGCTCGACGTCGGCACCCGGCTGTTCACGGTGTCCTCGTCCGGCCCGGACTACGACCTCGGTCTGCTCCGCGCGTGGGTCGACTGGCGCGACGAGGCCAACGCGAAGTAGCGACACTTTGAGCACCCGCCAACCACAACTACCGCACGCAAACGGTTGGTGGGTGCTCAAGGCGGGGGCACGTTAGGATTTCCGGCATGTCTACGTTGCCTGGGAACGGTTCGGTGCGGCCCATCACCCGCTGGGGTGAGGACGTCATGCACCGGGTCAATCAGCCTGTCACCGACTTCGGGGACGACCTGCAGACGCTGGTCGCCGACATGGTCGCGACGATGAACGCGGCCGAGGGCGTCGGCCTGGCGGCGAACCAGGTCGGTGTGGACCTGCAGCTGTTCGTGTTCGACTGCCCGGACAAGGACGGCAACCACGTCCAGGGCGTGGTGTGCAACCCGAAGATCGAGGTCCCGGAGGGCAAGGACCGCAACCTCGACGAGGGCGACGAGGGCTGCCTGTCGCTGCCCGGTGCGTTCACCAAGTGCGCGCGCCCGGACTACGCCAAGGTCACCGGCGTCGACCAGCACAACCAGCCGGTGACGTACGAGGGCAACGGTCTGCTCGCGCGCTGCCTGCAGCACGAAACCGATCACACGCAGGGCATGGTGTTCGGCGACCGGCTGTCCCGCAAGTACAAGAAGCGCCTGTTCGCCGAGGCGGAGGAGTTCGCCCCGGACTACCCCAGCGACTGGCCGGTCTCCCCGATGGTGGACCACGGCCAGGAGCACGAGGAAACCCCCGCGACCTGACCGGTCACCAGCGCGCCTTCTCCAGGTCGATCGCGTCAACCGTCTCCTCCGGGGTCTGACCGGTGGTGTCCAGCCACAGACCCCGGCGCGGAATCTCGTCCAGACTGGCCTGCAGCGCACGTACGCCGTCCTCGAGCGAGGGGCCCCAGTCGCGGTACGCGTTGTTGCCGCCACGCCCGATCTCCCGCTCCACGACCGACTCGACGCTCGGGACGAGTACGACGAGGTACGGCTCGACGTCGTGCAGCCGGGCGAACCAGCGTTCGACGTACTCGCCCAGCACGATGTCGCTACAAACGAAGTCGAACCCGGCATCGGCGTAGTGCTGCGCGACCAGGGCGCTGGCGTCGTACCGCAACTCCAACTGCCGGATCGCCTCCGCTGACGGCTCCGGAGTCATGATCTCCGCGCCGGCGACGACGCCGCGGTAGAAGACGTCCCCGTCGAGGGTCGCGGCCGGCGGCCCCATCCGTGCCGCCAGCAACGGCGCGGTCGTCGACTTCCCAGCGGCCTGCATCCCGGTGACGAGAACGACCTTCGGGCTCACAGCACTCCGATGACGAGTGACATCGCGAGGAACAGCACGAGCTGGTAGCTGCAGTTGATGAGGGTCAGCTTCGGCGGCTTCAGCTCGAAGGCGTTGTGCTGGAGCAAGGTCGACGCCGAGAACCCCAGCCAGGCCACCAGGCCGACCAGCAGCGCCGGCCAGACTGAATGGTTGTCGAACGCCTTGGCTGCCATCGCGCTGCCGATCGCGAGGCCGGCTGCCGTGATGGCGTTCGCGATCAGGAGCTGGATCGTGTTCTTGCGGCTCGCCTGCTTGGACTGTTCCGGGGTGATGCCGGTCAGCTTCCACCAGATGGTCGTGAAGGCCTTGCCGTACCAGATTCCCGCCACGACCATGCCGGCCACGAGCGCGAGCACGGCGCCCACCCAGTTGATGTCCATGGCGGGCAGTGTTCCACGACGTGCAGGTCTATCGCGTTGCGTAGAAGGCGACCGCTGCCGAGGAAGCGACATTGAGCGAGTCGACGCCGCCGGCCATCGGAATCCGGACGGTGAGGTCGGCCTGGCGGAGGACGTCGGGTTTGAGGCCGTGACCTTCGGTGCCGAAGATCAGCGCGAGCCTGTCGTCGTTGCGGGCGGCGAGTTGGTCGAGGGTGATCGAATCGTCGGCCAGCGCCATCGCGGCGGCGACGTACCCGTGCTCCTGCAGGAGCTTCAGGTCGCCCGGCCAGCTCTGCAGGCGGGTCCACGGGATCTGGAAGACGGTACCCATCGACACCTTGATCGACCGTCGGTACAGCGGGTCGGCGCAGGTCGGCGTCACCAGCACCAGCCCGACACCGAGCGCGGCCGCGGCCCGGAAACCGGCGCCCACGTTGGTGTGGTCAACGATGTCGTCGAAGATCGCGATCCGCCGTACGTCGGCCGTCAGGAGGTCGGCCAGTGGTACGGCGGCCCGGCGCTTGTAGGACGCGAGCGCGCCACGGTGCACGTGGAACCCGGTGACCTGCTCGGCCAGCTCCTCCGAGACGACGTACACGGGCTTGTCCGGCCACTTCTCCAGCACGTCCCGCAGCGAGTCGAGCCACCGCGGCGCGAGCAGGAACGAGCGCGGCTCGTACCCGGCATCCGCCGCGCGCCGGATCACCTTGTCCCCCTCGGCGATGAACAGCCCGTGCTCCTCCTCGAGCAACCGCCGCAGATTCACCTCGCGCAGCTTCACGTAGTCCGCCAGCCGCGCGTCCCCCGCGTCCTCGACCGAAACCAGTGTCACGCCTGCGCCGCCCCGTCCAACTGTGCGGCCACCTCGACTACGTTGCCGATGACAACTATCGCCGGGGCACCGACGCCGTTCTCCTGCATTGCGCGAGCGATCCCGGCCAGGTCGGAGGTCACCATGTGCTGACCAGGAAGGGTGCCGTCGGCAATCGCCGCCGCCGGGGTGTTCGCCGGCCGACCGCCCTCGATCAGACGAGAAGCGATCACCGGCAGGTTCTCGACCGCCATCAGCAGGACGAGCGTGCCGTGGAGCTGGGCGAGCGCGTCCCAGTTCACCAGCGAGTCCGGATGCGACGGCGGGATGTGCCCGGACACGACCGTGAACTCGTGGGTCACCCCGCGGTGCGTGACCGGGATCCCGGCCACCGCCGGCACCGAGATCGAGCTCGTGATGCCCGGCACCACCGTCCACGGCACCCCGGCCGCCGCGCACGCCAGCGCCTCCTCGAACCCGCGCCCGAACACGTACGGGTCCCCGCCCTTCAACCGGACGACGACCTTCCCCTGCAGCCCGCGGTCGACCAGGATCCGGTTGATCTCCTCCTGCTGCGCCGCCCGTCCGCGCGGCAGCTTCGCCGCGTCGAACAGCTCCACGTCCGGATGCAGCTCGTCCAGCAGCGGCTGCGGTGCCAGCCGGTCCGCGACCACCACGTCCGCCTCGGCCAGCAGCCGCCGCCCGCGGACCGTGATCAGATCCGGATCCCCCGGCCCGCCGCCGACCAGGTACACCCCGGGCCGCCGCTCCGCGTCCCGCGCCGCCAGCTCGCCGGTCCGCAGCCCCTCGAGGATCGAGTCCCGTACGGCGGCCGACCGCCGGTGATCGCCGCCGCCGAGGACGCCGACCGTCACGTTCCCGTGCTGCCCGGACGCGGGCGTCCACGCGGTCGCGCGGGACCGGTCGTCCGACCGTACGCAGAAGATCCGCCGCTCCTCGGCCTCCGCCGACACCTGGTCGTTCACGGCGGCGTCGTCGGTCGCGACCACGACGTACCAGGCGCCCTCCAGGTCGCCGTCGGCGTACCCGCGCTGGATCCAGGTCAGCGACGGGTTGCCGAGCAGTCCTTCGATCGTCGGCGTGATCGACGGCGACACCAGGTCGATCCGGGCGCCGGACTCGAGCAGCCGGGGCAGCCGCCGCTGGGCGACGCCGCCCCCGCCGACGACGACCACGCGCCGCCCCTCGAGGACGAGCCCGGACAGGTACTGCTGCGTCACGAATCGATCCCCGCGTCCTCGAACGTGGCCATCTCGGCCAGCGCCCGCGCCGCGCAGGTCAGGATCGGGTACGCGAGCACCGCGCCGGTGCCCTCCCCGAGCCGCAGGTCCAGGTCGACGAGCGGCTGCAGGCCGAGCTGCTTGAGCGCCACCGCGTGCCCCGGCTCCGCGGACCGGTGCCCGGCCACGCAGTAGTCGATGACGGCCGGGTGGAACGCCTGCGCGACCAGGGCCGCCGCGCCCGCGATCACGCCGTCCAGGATCACCGGGACCTTGTTCGCCGCGGCGCCCAGGATGTACCCGGCCAGCGCGGCGTGCTCGAGGCCGCCGTACGACTGAAGCGCCTTCAACGGCTCGGTCGGCGGTACGGCGTGCAGCGCGAGCGCCTCCCGTACGACGGCCGTCTTGTGCGCGAGCGCCGCGTCGTCGATGCCGGTGCCGCGCCCGGTGACCGCGTCGGCGGTCGCGCCGGTGAAGGTCGCGATCAGCGCGGCCGAGGCGGTGGTGTTGGCGATGCCCATGTCGCCGGTCAGCAGGCAGCGGTACCCGTCGTGGACCAGCTTGTCCGCGAGGTCGAAGCCGACCGCGATCGCCCGCTGGGCCTCGTCCTCGGTCAGGGCGTCGGTCTGCGACAGGTCGCGGGTGCCCGGGCGGACCTTCGCGTGCAGGATGTCCAGCCCGTCGACCGGGGTCGCGACGCCGACGTCAACCACCCGTACGTCGACGCCGTTGTTCTTCGCGAACGCGTTGACCGCGGCGCCGCCGGCGGCGAAGTTCGCCAGCATCGCGGCGGTCACCTCCTGCGGCCACGGGGAGACGCCCTGCGCGTGCACGCCGTGGGAGGCGGCGAACACCGCGACGACCGCGGGAGCCGGTACCGCGGGGGCGCCGGTCATCCCGGCGAGCTGCACCGACAGCTCCTCGAGTACGCCGAGCGAGCCGGCCGGTTTGGTCAGCCGCGCATGCCGTTCCTCGGCCGCCCGCATCGCCGCCTGATCAGCGGGCGTGATCCGCTCCAGGTACTCGTCCACCAGTCCTCCACTCGTAGCCTCCGCACGATCTTCGCATCCCTGCACGGCTGCCCCGGGACGGACCGGCGATCTGTGGACAGTAATGTCGGCATCACCACACGTCCCGAGATGCCGGAGGGCTGTTTGATGTCACTCGATCGTCCCGTCGCACCGGACCCGTACAAGCTGCTCCCGGAGGCCGGTGCGTTCACCGTCACCAGTACCGACGTCGCCGACGGCGAGCCGCTGGCCGACGCGCACGCGTTCGCGGGCGGGAACACCTCGCCGCAGCTCAGCTGGTCCGGGTTCCCGGCGGAGACCAAGGCCTTCGTCGTGACCTGCTTCGACCCGGACGCGCCGATCGTCTCCGGGTTCTGGCACTGGGTGCTGGTCAACCTCCCGGCCACCGTCACCGAGCTCCCGGCCGGCGCCGGCGCCACCGAACGCCTCGACAACGGCGCCTTCCACGTCCGCAACGACTTCGGCGCCAAGGCCTTCGGCGGCGCCGCCCCACCGGCCGGCGACCAGGTCCACCGCTACTACTTCGTGGTCCACGCGATCGACGTCGAGGCCCTGGACGTCGACGCCGACGCGACCCCGGCGGTCGTCGGCTTCAACCTGGCCTTCCACACCCTGGCGCGCGCGATCATCACCCCGACGTACCAGATCCCTGAGTAGCCCGGCGTAGCTCACAGCGCGGCGACGTACACCCAATCACCGGCTTCACGGACGAACGTGCTGTTCTCGTGCTGTACGCCGGTGGTGTGGTGCGCGTTGAACTCAACCGTGCCTTCAGTGTGGAACGGACTACCGCCGGTGGTCCCCAGGATCTCCAACCGGGTCCACCGGCGATCCGGATCAAAGTCGATCGTCGCGGGCCGGGTAGCCAACGCCCAAGTCCGACGCAGGTACGCCGCATCGTGCATCACGAACGCGGTATACCGCGACCGCATCAACTGCTCGGCCGTCGCCGCCGTGACCTCACCCCGATGGAGCGGCCCACAACACTCGACGTACGCCCGGACCTGACCACAGGGACAGTTGGCTGAGACTGGCATGCCCCGATTCTTACGGACAGCTGCGGGTTCCGGAGCGGTAGGGCCGCTACTTCGGCGTGCAGGGCGTCGTACTGGTCTTGAGTGAGCTGCTGCGAGAGGACTACGTCTACACGGGCGCCCTTGCGGCCCCAGGCGGCGGTTGGTTGGCCGTTGATGAGTAGGGCGTTGGGGTGGAAGGTGTCGGCGGCTGGGGTTAGTTTGCGGAGGCCGGGGGCTATGAAGCGGGCTTCGCGGTCGCGGCCGAGGAGGCGGAGGTCGGAGGCGACGAGGAGTCGTACGCCGACTGGTGGTGGGGCCTCGTGCAGGTCGGATTCGGCGGTTGCCAGGATCCACGCTGGTACGCCGGCGAAGTCGACCTCGAGCAACTCGTCTGCCAGCTCGTTCCAGACGGCGCGGGCGTCGGCGGGTGACAGGCCGGACCACCAGGCGTAGACCTTGGGCGTCGTGGGGCCGAAGTACCGGAGGTGGCGGCGGCAGAGTTCGCGGTGGGCCTCGCGTACGTCGATGGCCGGGCGCGGGACCTCACGGACGTACAGCGAGGTGGTGTCCCAGCGGAGCGCGATCCGGCCGCTGGCGCAGGCCGCACGCAGACCGTGGATGTTGGCGCCGCGGCGTTCCTCCCCGGCGAGTACGTCGCACACGTGGTCGGCGAGGCTGTCGATCCGACGTACCGCGTCCTGATCGAGCGGCAGCCGGCCCAGCGTGAACACGCCGAAGTCGCGCGCCGGCAGCACGTACACGGCCTGGCGCGGGCTGTACGTCTGGATCAGCGACGGGTGCTCCCAGTCCCCCGGAACGCACCCGGCCATCCGCGCGGCCATGCCGAGCAGCGCGTCCCGCGGCGCGGTGTCCTGCAGGCCGACGTACGCCGCCTGCTCCTGGGACCCGGGCGGCAGCCGGTCGACCAGGTGGTTCACGGACAGCCGGTAGGCGATGGCCTGTTCCCGCGTCACGCTTCGCATGGCGACGACCGTACGCACGAATCACGTCAGGCGATGGCTT
>NZ_DASRVN010000408.1:0-2863 GCF_035655035.1 Kribbella sp.
AGCGGCATCGGGAACGGTGCGATCCCGGTCTGGCCGGTGGCGATCAGGCGAGCGCGGGACATGGTGGCCTTCAGGATGCCGGAGATCGTGAAGACCACCGCCAGCGCTCCGGTGAAGATCCAGACGATTGTGTTCATGCAGATTGCAGACGATCCGACGATCCGGTCTGTGACACTGTCAGACACTGTTGGACATTGTCACGGAGAGGATGCCTCGATCGTCTGAGACGGGTGTGATGGAGGAACTGAGGCCGCTGCTGCTGTCGATCGCGTACCGGATGCTCGGAACGTTCGGGGACGCGGAGGACGTCGTCCAGGAGGCGTACCTCCGGCTGCACCGCGAGCCCGAGGTGGCGTCACCCAAGTCGTTCCTCACCACGGTCACGACCAGGTTGGCGATCGACCAGCTGCGGTCGGCACGGCGGCAACGGGAGCAGTACTTCGGGCCGTGGCTGCCGGAGCCGGCCGTCGACGAGTACGTCGACCTCGCGGACCGGGCCGCGCTGTCGGACTCGCTCTCGACCGCGTTCCTCGTCGTCCTCGAACGCCTCTCCCCCGACCAGCGCGCGGTGTTCCTGCTCGGCGACGTGTTCGGCTACTCGTACGACGAGCTGGCCGTCATCCTCGGCAAGACGCCGGCCAACTGCCGGCAGCTCGCCGTACGCGCCCGTCGTAGGATTGCCGACAATCGACCGCGCTTCGACCCGTCCCGGGAAGAACGCGACGAACTCCTCCGGCGCTTCGTCGCGGCCGCCGAGAACGGCGACCTCGACGCCCTGGTGGCGCTGCTCACCCCCGACGCCAGCTTCACCGGCGACGGCGGCGGCAAGGGCGGCTTCCCGCGCCCGGTGCACGGCGCCCCCAACATCGCCCGCCTGGTGATCGGCGCGTTCGGCAAGTTCCGCGACCTGAGTACCGAGCCGGTGCACGTCGGCGGGCAGCCGGCGCTGCGGATCCACGACCCCGCGGACCGCACTATCGCGATCTGGTCGTTCGTCGTCGCCGGCGGCCGGATCAACGCCGTCCACGGTGTCGTCAACCCGGACAAGCTGACGCACGTCCAGCCGTCACGGCGCCCGGACGACGAGCGATGACGGGTCGGCCTCCGCGACCAGCGACCGCCCGTCGGAGACGATGTCGCCGTCGAGCTCGCGGCGTACCGTCCGGTCGGCACGAACCTCGATGCGGCGGCCGGTGAACCGTTCGATGTGGCGTTCGCGCCAGGATCTGACCACCAGCCCGAGCACCAGGCGGAGCCAGTGGCTGATCCGGCGCGGGGCGAGCACGACCAGATCGATCCGGCCGTCGTCGGGTTCCGCGTCCGGCAGCAGCGGGATGTTCGCCTGCAGGGTGCCGACGTTGCCGATCACCACCGTGCGGGCGCGACGGCGTACCAGCGGCCGGTCGTCGACGACGATCTCCACGTGCACGAACGGATGGTTCAGGTTCTTGATCGTCGACACGACGTACGCCGCCCAGCCGACGCGTTTCTTCAGGTCGTCCGGCGCGTCGTCGATGATCGCGGCGTCCAGCCCGAGCCCCGCCATCACCACGAACCGGCCGGCCGGCAGTTCGTCGCCCTCGACGAGCACGCTGTCGATCCGCCGTTCCGAACCGTCGAGCAGCGCCGTCAGAGCGTCCTCGAGCCCGAGCGGGATCCCGAGGTTGCGCGCCAGCAGGTTCCCGGTGCCGCCCGGCAGGACCGCGACCGGGATCCCGGTCCGCGCGAGCTCGGAGCAGACCACGCGCACGGTGCCGTCACCGCCCGCGACCAGCACCAGGTCGACCTGATCGTCGATCGCGCGCCGGGCCATCGTCACTCCGGCGTCGTCCGCGGTCGTCTCGAGCCACAGCGGGTCCGCGTACCCGCGCGCGCCGAGTGCCTTCCGGACCGTGTCGCGGAACTCGTCGCCGTCGACCTTGACCGGGTTGACGATCACGGCTGCTCGGCTGGCAGAACTCACCTGATATTTCCCCGTTCGGAGAGATAGCGTGCTGTTGGTGAGCAGACTTCCACGCAGTACGCCAGAAGCCCAGGGCCTGTCCGCCGCGGCGCTCGACAGTTTCGTCGGAGCGCTGGATGCGGGACAGCCGGAGATCCAGACAGTCATGCTGGTGCGGCACGGACAGGTGGTGCTGGAGGAGGCGTGGGCGCCGTACCGCCTCGACGACCGCCACCTGCTCTTCTCGGTGTCGAAGAGCTTCACCTCGACAGCGGTCGGCCTCGCCGTCGACGCAGGATTGTTGACAATCGACGATCCGGTCATCTCGTTCTTCACCGCGGACGAGCTGCCGGAGACGATCAGCGACAACCTGGCCGCGATGAAGGTCCGGCACCTGCTGACGATGACGACCGGCCACTCGCAGGACACCGTCGAGGCCCTCAGCCGCGACCGCCGGATGGTGAAGATCTTCCTCGGCCTCGAGGTCGCCCACGAGCCCGGCAGCCTGTTCGTCTACAACAGCGGCGCGACCTACATGCTCTCCGCGATCTTGCAGCGCCTGACCGGGGAGAACCTGCTCGACTACCTGCGGCCGCGGCTGTTCGAGCCGCTCGGCGCCACCGAGGCGACCTGGCAGGTGTCGAAGGAGGGCATCACCGTCGGCGGCTGGGGGCTCAGTCTCAACACGGAGTCGCTCGCCTGCTTCGGGCAGCTGATGGTCCAGCACGGCGAGTGGGACGGCAAGCAGCTCGTCCCGGCCGAATGGTACGAGGCCGCCACCTCGAAGCAGGTCACCAACGACGCGGACAACCCGGACTGGAGGCAGGGATACGGCTTCCAGTTCTGGCGCGGCCGTCACAACACGTACCGCGCCGACGGTGCGTTCGGGCAGTTCATCCTGGCGTTCCCGGAGTACGACGC
>NZ_DASRVN010000409.1:0-2292 GCF_035655035.1 Kribbella sp.
CCGACGTGCGGCGTACCGGCCCGGGGCAGGATCACGCCGTCGAACCCGGCGCCGGTCGCGGTCCGGAGGATCATCCCGACGTTCCCCGGGTTGGTCACGCCGTCGAGCAAGAAAACGTTTGTCGGCCGCTTTCCGCGGTCCCGGACGAACTCCTCCAGCGGCGTCATCCGCGGCGCGTTCACGTCCGCGACCACGCCCTGGTCGTGCTTGCCGTTCCCGGCCAGCCACTTCACCCGGCTGGCCGTCGCCCGCTCGACCGGCGTCCCGTCCTGCTCCGCGGCCCGCAGGATCTCCTGCATCGAATGGCCGGTCGCGTTGTCCGCGAGCACGACCTTCGCCACCGACAGCTTCGGATCGTGCAACGCCTCCAGCACCGGCTTGCGGCCGTAGACGGTGATCCACTTGTCGCGCGGCGATTTCTTCGATTCCACCCGCCTACAGTAGCGCCGGGTTCGTTGCCTTCCCGTCCAGCCACAGAACGTCGCTCGGGTCGGAGTGCGAGCCCTTCGTGCCCACGTGCTTGGCGCTGATCTGCGCGCCGTTCTTGATCACGTGCACCAGCGCCATCCCGTGCCCCCGGCCGAGTTCGTAGTCCCCCTTGAGCCAGTCGAGGATCGTCCCGGCGGAAATCGACACCACCGATCAGGAAACTTTCCGCAACACTCGGAGAACGGCTTCTGCCGAGCGGTCGATGTCGTCGCGGCCGGTGGTCCAGTTGGTGACCGAGATGCGCATCGCGGCCCGGCCCTGCCAGGTGGTGCCGGACATCCAGCAGGTTCCGTCGCGCTGGACCTCGGCGACCACCCGGCGGGTGACTGCATCGTCGTTCCCGAATCGCACCAGGACCTGGTTCAGTACGACGTCGTTGAGTATGTCGGCGCCACCGGCGCGGAGCGCGTCCGCGAACCGGGCGGCCATCGCGTGGCAGCGATCGACGATCTCCGCGATACCGGTACGGCCGAGCGCACGGACGGCGGCGTACACCGGGATCCCGCGGGCGCGCCGGGAGAACTCCGGGTTGTAGTCGAGCGGGTCGCGTTCGCCGATCTCGTCCTGGATCAGGTACGACGCGCGGATCGACATCGCGGCGCGGTGCGCCTCCGGATGCGCACAGAGCACCAACCCGGAGTCGTACGGCACATTCAGCCACTTGTGCGCGTCGGTCGCCCAGGAGTCGGCCAAGTCGACCCCGTCCAGGAGAGGACTGAGTCGTGAACTGACCGCGGCCCAGAGCCCGAACGCACCGTCGACATGCACCCACGCCCCGTTCGCGCGCGCCACCTCGCAAATCTCCCGCAGCGGATCGAACGCCCCGGTGTTCACGTTACCGACCTGCGTACAGACCACCGTCGGACCCGTCCCACGCCCACCCGACGCGCCCGTGGCGTCGTCCTGGAGCGCCTCGACCAGTGCGTCCGGGCGCATCCGGCCCTGGTCATCGACGGCGACCGGCACGATGCAGTCCGTGCCGAGGCCCAGGAACCTGAGCGCCCGGTCGATCGTGTCGTGCCGCTCGGCGCCCGCCAGCACCCGGACCGCCGGCGCCCCGATCAGTCCCTGCCGCTCCACATCCCGTCCGGCGCGCCGCAGTACCTCGTGCCGTGCCGCGGCGAGCCCGGTGAAGTTCGCCATCTGCGCCCCCGTGACGAACCCGACCGACGTACCCGTTGGCAGCCCGAACAGCTCGGTCAGCCACCCCGCGGTGATGTCCTCGATCACGGCGGCCGCGGGCGAGGCGGCGTACAACCCCGCGTTCTGATCCCAGGCCGTCGTCAGCCAGTCCGCGGCCAGCGAAGCCGGCGTCGCGCCGCCGAACACGAACCCGAAGAACCGTCCGCTCCCGCTCGCCAGCAGCCCGTCCTCGACCCCGGCCGCGAGCCGGGCGACGACCTCGCGCGGATCCGACGGCCCACCCGGCAGCGGTCCGCCGAGTTTCGCACGCAACTCCGCCGCGCTCGCGCGCGGCCCGACCCGCCGCTCCGGCAGCCCGCCGAGGTACGTCGTCGCGCGCTCGTAAGCCTCGGTCAGCGGCCCCTCCCAATCGACCATGCCTCCTTTGTACGCCGCATTCCCGGCCGGGGCGCGTACAGTTCGCGCATGCAGATCCGGAGTCGGTGGTCGGCGATCGTCGGCTACTCCCTGGTCGGCGCGGCCACCCAACTGGTCTGGCTGAACTTCGCCGGCGTCACGACCGTCGCGGCCGCCCGGTACGGCGTGTCCGAAAGCGCGATCGGCTGGCTCGCCCAGGTGTTCCCGCTGCTGTACGTCGTACTCGCGATCCCGTGCGGCCTG
>NZ_DASRVN010000410.1:0-2060 GCF_035655035.1 Kribbella sp.
GAGGGCCCGGCCGCCAACATCCTGCAGAACGCCGCGCCGGACCGGATCGACGACCTGCTCCCGTCCGCCGTCCTGTTCGCCCGGCGGGTCGAGTCCGATCCGCGGCTGCTGGCCGGCAGCCAGCACTTCCTCGGGTACGGACGGGTAACCGGCTGACTGCGTCCGGTAGCGGCGGTCGCGAAACGGTGTCAATAGCTGCAACCCGGTTCTCCCCGAGGCGGTCCAGGCCGTAATATCAGCCGGCGGTCGGCTCTGGGGTGTTGCCGGCCTTTCTGACGGGGTCCGGCGGAGGCCGGTACTGGGGAGAAGCGGAAACCTATGGCGGACGAGTCGGCGCCCAAGCCCGGGCATTTCCTGCCCGGCGGCGACGGGGACCGGACGACGGCGGACAACCGGAAGCCGGACGGATCGGCACCGTTGGCGGCACCCACACCACGGCTCGGCCGGGACGACCAGTCGGTCCATCCCCAGCTGCGCGGCAGCCGGATCGACCCGAGCCGGACGACGCTGTCCGGCACCCGGCTCGGCCCGCCGCCCGCGGACGACCGCGCGGCCGCGGCGTACCGCGAGGTGTTCCACCCGGAGCCGATCCCGTTCGTACCGAAGAAACGCTCCAAGGGGCTGATCGCGCTGATCGTCGCCGCGGTCCTGCTGGTGCTCGGCGGCGGCGCGACGTTCGCGGTCAAGGTGCTGTCGAACTACGACGGCTTCGTCGCGAACCCGATGGGTACGCCGTCGGTGAACCCGGGCGACAGCGCGACCGGCGGGCCGACGACCACCGCGCCGGTCGGCAAGGGTACGCCGGACGCCGACATCGTCGGCAAGAATGCGATCTACAGCGCCGGAAAGCTGCCGGCGGTGAACTGTCCCGAGCCCGCGTTCCGCCCGACCTCCAAGGAGAACGTGCGCTCGTACTACCAGGCGCTGACCGCATGTATGGACAAGGCCTGGAAGCCGCTCGTCACCAAGGCGGGCTTCGAGTTCCGGTCGCCGCGGCTGATCGTCTTCGACGACGGCGAGGAGACCGCGTGCGGCGTACAGCAGGATCTCGCGTCGTACTGCCCGGACGACCAGGGCGGCAGCGTGACGATGCCGTGGCAGAAGCTCGTCGAGGACTACCCGAAGCACCGGGCCGCGACCCGGGTGGAGATGGCGCAGGCGTTCGGCTTCGTGTACGGCGTCCACGTGCAGAACCTGGCCGGGATGGTCGAGGCCTCGGCCAACCTCGCGGACGCCGCCGCGAACAAGGCCGCCGAGCTGGATCAGGACCGGCGCGCGGCGCTGCAGGCGTCCTGCTTCGGCGCGGTGTTCTTCGGTGCCGCCCGGGCGAGCTTCCCGCTGCGCGGCGAGCTGCTGCAGCAGTGGAACGACCAGGTCCGGCGCGGCGGCGACGAGTACGCCAAGGACAAGGTCCGCGACCACGGCTCGAGCAAGAGCAACACGCTGTGGATGAACCAGGGCTTCGCGACCACGAACCCCGGTGCCTGCAACACTTTCGGCGCAGCATCCGCCAAGGTCAGCTGAGCGAGATGGGAACGATCGATGCCTGACTCCGTCCCGAAGCCGGGCCATTTCACTACCGGGGAACCCGCTCCCGGGTCCGAGCCGCTGACCCTGAAGACCGCACAGCCCGTCGGTCTCGGCAAGGCGCGCCCGGTGGAGTTCGACGCCTCGTCCGTACGCCGGAAAGCGCGGCCGCTGCCGACCGAGCCGGGGACCGAGAGCGACTACAGCGGCCCGCCCACCGCGCCGCTCACCGGTGCGCCGTACACGCCGCTCACCGGTACGCGTCGCGCCGGCGGTCCGCGCCCGAGCGGCTGGCACTCCAACCCGTCGCGCTCGGGTGCGCAGTACACCGCCGAGCTCCCGCCGCTCAAACCACCGCGCCGGTACTCGCGCCCGATCGTCGCCGGCCTGTCCGTCCTGGTCGTCGTCATGCTGACGGGTGCCGCCATCGGCGGCTTCAAGCTCGTCGACTCGTACGGCCTCCAGCGCCCGCTCTCCCAACCGTCGATCAAGAAGTCCGAAGCCCCGCTCCCGGTCCCTCCGGACCCGACTGT
>NZ_DASRVN010000411.1:0-7594 GCF_035655035.1 Kribbella sp.
CGGCGTGACGGCCAGCCGGCCGGCCTGCAGCGTGTAGTCGGCGGTGGTGGCCCAGTCCGCCTCGACCCCGACGGTCGCGGTCGAGCTGACGTAGTTGCCGGCCTTGGCGGTGAAGCTCTGGTTGCCGTCCGTCGACGAGTACAGCCAGTAGAAGCCGTCGTTCAGGCCGGTGTCCTCGGGCGTCGCCGTGGTGGTCGCGCTCTCGGTGGTGCCGTCGTGCGTGACGACCGCGCCGTTCACGAAACCGTTCGTGTTGGCGTCCTTGACGTTACCGGTGACGATGCCGCCGCCGGTCGGCACACAGGTGACCTGGCTGCCGATCAGGACGTTGTCGACCTCCCACCACCATGCGTACTTCGACTCGTAGTAGTGGAACCGGACCTTCACGTTCGCCTGTCCGGCGGCCTGCGGGATCGCGATCTCCTTCTGGCCGGTCGCGTTCGCGGTCTGCTGCAGCACGTTGGTCCAGGTGGCGCCGCCGTCCAGCGACAGGTCCACGTCGGCCTTGTCACCGAGCCGCTTGAAGTCCTGGTTGAACCGGATCACCGGGGCGGCGACCGAGCTCAGGTCCACGACCGGGCTGACCAGCGAGGTGTCCTGCTGCCCGCCGCTGCCGTACTTGTCGGAGTCGGCGATCGCGAAGTTGCCGCTGCCGCCGGAGGTGTTGCCCCGGTTGCCTTGGTTGTCGAACTTCCAGACCTGGCCGTTGCCCAAGTTGTCGACGACCGTCCACCCGTTCGGCGCGGAGGTGCCGTCGAACGTCTCGTAGACGCCGTCCGAGCCCCACTTGTAACCGGGCGCGGTGGTGCACGAGCTGGAGTCGGCCGGTACCGCGATGTTCTTCGTCAGGTTGCCGCTGCCGACCGTGATCGGCTGGCTGACGGTCGCGTACCCCGGGTACTTCGTCTCGATCTTCAGCGAGTACGCCGCGCCCGACGGGACCTTGAGGCTGTACCGGCCGTTGCTCGGGGTGGTGTAGTCGAACACGCCACCCGGACCCTCGACCGACACCTTCGCGTACAGCGGCCAGCCGTGGCCGGAGCCGTCCGTGACGGTGCCGCCGACGCTCACCTGCGGAGTGCTCGCCAGGGCGAAGTCCTTGGTGGTGGTCTGACCAGTGGTGATGGTCGCGGTGGCGGTCGCGGTCTTGTACCCGAAGGACGAGACCGTCAGGTTGTAGTCGCCGGCCGGCAGTACGGACGAGAACGTGCCGTTGCTGCTGGTGGTCAGCGTCTTGTCGGGCTGGCCGTCGGCCTTGATCGTCACGCTCGCGCCGGCCAGCGCGGCACCACCGGTGGCGGCGGTGACGGTACCGGACAGCGTGCCGGTGTCGCCGATCGGCGCGGCGCTCACCAGCGCCAGCGCGTCCAGACGGCCCTGGCCGAAGACGTTGTTGTTCGCGTCGGTGCCGCCGCACTGGCTGTCCGGCGTGTCGATCGCGGTCTGGTTCAGCAGCGCGCGGGTCGCGGCCACGTCACCCTTGAGGGCCGGCGACGCGGACCACAGCAACGCCACGGTGGCCGTCAGGTGTGGCGTCGCCATCGACGTACCGTTGAACGCGCCGTACGTATTGCCCGGCAGGCTGGAGCGGACGTTCACGCCGGGCGCCGAGATGTTCGGCTTGATCGTGCCGTTCTGGCCGGCACCGCGGCCGGAGAACGACGCGATGTTGTTGTTGATGTCGTAGGCGCCTGCTGAGTAGTTGCTGGTCAGGCTGCCTGGCGACCCCGAGCTGTTACAGGCCGAGCCGCTGTTGCCGTTGGCGAACGCGCCGAAGATCCCGGACGCGGTCCAGGCCAGCGTGATGTCCTCCATGAACGGGTCGTTCGACGGCAGCGTCGAGCCCCAGGAGTTGTTGATGACGTTCGGGCGCTTGCTCGCGTCCGGGTTCTGCCCCTGGAGGTCGGTCGGTTCCAGCATCCACTGGCCGGACGAGATCAGCGCGGCGTCGCTCGGGCAGCAGCCGTTCGCGGCGATCCACTTCACGCCCGGGGCGACCCCGATCTGGTTGCCCGCGCCGTCGTCGCCGACCATCGTGCCCATCGTGTGGGTGCCGTGGCCGTTGCCGTCGGACGGTGCGTTCGGCGAGGTGCCGGCCGCGTCGAACCAGTTGTAGTTGTGGTCGAAGGTGCCGTCACCGTTGTTCCCGCGGTACTGCTTCACCAGCGCCGGGTGGTCGTACTGCACACCGGTGTCGATGCTGGCGACGACGATGCCCTCGCCCTTGTCGCCGTACTGCGACCAGACCTGGTTCGCCTTGATGTTCGCGACGCCCCACTCGACGGACTGGACCGCCTTCTCCTGCGTGCCGGGCGTGACCTTCGGTACCTCGATCTGGACCGGTGCGTACAGGCCCTCGACCTCGGAGTGGGTGGCCAGGTCCTGGGCGAGCGCGAGCGAACCGTTCTCGATCCGGATCGCGTTCGTACCCCAGAACGCCTGGTACTTCACGTGCTGCGCGTCCAGGTCGGCGCGGATCTTCGCCTGGCTGTCCGCGGCGGTCTTCTTCAGCGCGGCGGCGACCGCCGTACCGCGCTCGTTCCAGTTCGTGATCTTGCCGGCAGCGGTCAGGTCGGCCTTGGCGCCGAACCGGACCCAGTAGTCGGACGCGGCCTTGGCGTCCTTGCCGTCCAGCTTGGCCATCAGTTCCGGCTTGATCTTGGCGGCGGGCGATGGTACCTGGGCTTCCGGTTTGGTCGGGGGCCCAATAGTTGGTACAGCTTGGGCCTGGCCGGCGGCGGCCATCCCGGTCGCGACGACGGCCAGCGCCGCCAGGGTGCTCACCAGCGATCTGGCGAGCCCCTTTCGTTGATGTGACATCTCTGCAGCCCCTCACTTGAACGACCCCGAGTCGACTCCCCCGAGTCACTTGCTGCAGCAGGACGCTATGTGTCAGAACAACGTGGTAACAAGCACACTTGGTAAGCAACTTGTAACTAACCGTCGCGCCGATCGAGGCAACTGTGAGCAACCTGAGCAAACCTGGTCCGTTGCGTTGACGATCGCAGTCAGCTGTTGACATCGTGATCAGATGGTCACCGCCCGTGAACCAGATGCCGATCCGGCAGAGACCTTCCCGCTGCTGATCGCGGTCGCCGCCTCGCCGGACCAGCGCGTCCGGCTCGCCGAGCTCGTCGACGACGTCGCCCCGCTGCTGCTGGTCTCCAGCCTCGAGGAGCTTCGCCGGCTGCTGGTCCCGGCGCAGCCGCCGCCACCGGCCACGCCCGAGCATCCCGAACCGACCGAGCCGGACGCGGGCGACGCCACCGCCGTACAGGCGTCCGACGCGGACCCCGATGCCGACGTACTCACGATCGACCGGCCGCGCGCGGTCGCCCGCTGGCGCGACCGCGAGATCCAGCTGACCGACCTCGAACAGGAGCTGCTCGGACGCCTGATGTCGACGCCGCTGCGCGTCTGGTCGTACGACGCCCTGCACCAGAGCGTCTGGCCCGGCCGGCACGTCCGTGGCACCGCCGACGTGCACTCGGTGGTGAAACGCCTGCGCCGCAAGCTCGACGACCTCGGTACGACGGTGACCATCGACGCGGTCCGCGGGATCGGGTTCCGGCTCACCGACCACCAACGCCCACTGATCACCGATCTCCGCGCGGGGTAACGTCGCCTGACGTGACCTTCTCTGCGCTGAGCCATCTCGAATGCCCGCGGTGTGGGGCGACCCATGACGCCGACCAGATCATCGGCCTCTGCCCGTGCGGATCGCCGCTGCTCGCGCGGTATGGCGTACCTTCGGTGACGAAGGAGGATCTGGCCGGGCGGGCGCCGGATCTGTGGCGGTACCACGAGTTGCTGCCGGTGCGGTCGCCGGAGAACGTGGTGACGCTGGGGGAGGGGATGACCCCGCTACTGCCGTTGCCGCGGTACGGCGCGGAGCTCGGCGTCGAGCGGCTGCTGATGAAGGACGAGGGGCTGATCCCGACCGGTACCTTCAAGGCGCGGGGCGCCGCGGTCGGGGTGTCGCGGGCTTTTGAGGTCGGCGTACGGAAGATCGCGATGCCGACGAACGGGAACGCCGGCTCCGCCTGGGCCGCGTACGCCGCGCGCGCCGGGATGCAGGCGCTGATCGCGATGCCGCTCGCCGCGCCGGAGATCTGCCGGCGCGAGGTGACCGTGGTCGGCGCGGAGCTCGTACTGATCGACGGCCTGATCGGCGACGCGGCGGCGTACGTCCGGGAGCAGACCGGGTACTTCGACGCCTCGACGCTGAAGGAGCCGTACCGGATCGAGGGCAAGAAGACGATGGGGCTGGAGATCGCCGAGCAGTTCGGGTGGTCGTTGCCGGACGTGATCGTCTACCCGACCGGTGGCGGCGTCGGCATCATCGGCATCTGGAAGGCGCTGAACGAACTCCGCGACCTCGGCTGGATCGACGGCCCGCTGCCGCGGCTGGTCGCCGTACAGTCCACCGGCTGCGCGCCGATCGTGCGCGCCTGGGAGAAGGGCCTGCCCGAGAGCGAACCCTGGCCGAACGCCCGAACCGTTGCCTTCGGCATCACTGTCCCCAAGGCCCTCGGCGACTTCCTCGTCCTGCAGGCGATCGCCGAGACGGATGGTTGCGCGATCGCCGTCGACGACGAGGACATCCTCGCCGAACAACACCTGCTCGCCCGCCTCGAAGGCGCATTCATCTGCCCCGAGGGCGCCGCCAACTTCGCCGCCGTCCGCCACCTCCGCGAAACCGGCTGGATCCACCCCGACGACCAGGTAGTCGCCCTCAACACCGGCGCCGGCCTCAAGTACCCGGAGACCGTTCCGCTCTGACTGATCACCCCACGCGGTGCTACGCCCGGCTCCTCCGTCGCCGCGCTACGCGCCGCCCCACCCACCCCCGGGCTACCGCCCGGAACACGTTCCGGCTACCGCCGGGAGTTCCGGCCACCGCCGGGCGTTTCCGGCTGGCGCCGGCGAGTTGCTCGCTGCCGCTCGCCTCCGACTGAACCGCGCCGCCGGGCTTTCTGTGGTGATCAAGCACCTGTGCCAGCAAGCAACGCCGCATCGTTCGAGTGTCGTTCGTGGTCGAGGACGAGGCGCGCTGGTCACATCTGGTCAGAGTTCAAACGTCCAGCTGCCCTCGGGACTGGTGAGGGTGTTCCGGTCGGCGGCGAGTTCGAGGGTCATGGTGTGGAGGGGGAAGTGGCCTGCGGCCGTCCATCTGTCGCGTACGCGTTCCAGGTCGTCCCATAGTCGCCGTGGACCGCTTTGGTGGACGGTCCGGCTTTCGCTGTCGGCACGTGCCCAGGATCCGTCGGTTGCCAGAAGCCACAGGAGTTGGCTGCCGTCTTGGCGTGTTGCCGAACGGTTCTCGATGTCGGGGCTGTCGAGCTCGTACAGACAACGCAGTTCCCAGTCGGCCCACAGGTCGGGTATAGGTCCAACGAGCCGTCGAGTCTCGGTACCTTGCTGGTCGCGTGCTGCGTGGTACACGTGATCCAGCCGGGGTGGATAGTCGGCCTGGTCCCTGGTGCGCATGAACGTGGCTGGGTCTGGCTGGACGTGGCCGCGGACGACTCCGTCGGGGTGTTTCTCGGCATTGATCAGGAGTGAGGTGCCGGTGATCGTGGCGACGATTCTCCCGCCGGGGCGAAGAGCCTCCAGCCAAGTGGGCGGGACAGGGCGGACGGAGACGGTCGCGATGATCCGGTCGTAGTGGGTGTCCGGCAGCGCCCCCGTGGCATCGGCTACCTCGAGATGTGGTGTTCGCCCGAAGCCGGCAAGCCGTTCGCGCGCGACGTCGACGAGGTAGGGGTCTACGTCGACGCTAGTCACCTGGACGTCGCCTAGGCGGTGTGCGAGGAGGGCGGCGGAGTAGCCGGAGCCGGTGCCGACGTCGAGCACGTGGTCCTGTTCGTCGGGGTCGAGCAGGTGGAGCATGCGTACGATCAACCCGGGCAAGGTGGAGGATGATGTGGGGAGGCCCGTCGGGCGATCGGACATCTCCGCTTGGTCGGCGTGGAGTGCGCCCACGCGGGTCACCAGCGTCTCGTCCGCATAGACCTCGGTCCACGGCTGGTCCGGGTGGGGTGTGCGGAGTCCCCAGGCGAATGGGTAGCTGTCGGGGATCGGCTCCCACCACCTCGGCACCAGTTGGTGCCGAGGTGTGGAGCTGACCGAGTCGTGCCACTCCGGTGCCGTGGTCGTGACCTGTTCGGCGAGTTTTCGGGCGGCGTCGGTCCAGTCGGTCACGGAGTCAATCGTCCTTTCCTTGGAGGGCATCGGCCATTGCCTCGATCATCGGTGCGCCGGCCTTGACCGCGAGCCAGTGCCATTGGCCGTTCGGGTTTACTTCGAAGAACACCCATCGGCCGTCCGGGGTCACGGCGAAGTCGAGCGCTCCGAAGTACAGGCCCAGCTCGTCCATCAGCAGCCGGACGCCCTTCTCGACCTGAGCCGGAAGCTCGATCGGACCGTAGGTGAGGGATGGATAGTCCGTTCTCCAGTCCAGTCTGGCAGCGGCACTGCCGGCATGGATTGCGACCGGGAACATCCGCTGCCCGATCACGGTCAGGCGTACTTCGCATTGCTTGGGCACTCGTTCCTGGAACAGATGTGCGGTGCCGGTGATGCTCGTGTCGATCTCGTCGGCGTGCAGCACCGTGGTCGGCAGGTAGCGGTGGCGACGTTCCGCCGTGAGTACCCCGCCGCTGAGGCCCTTGTAGATGACCTCGTCGGCGCCGATGAACTCGCGGGCATGATCGGGATCCGAGGTGATGATCGTCCGCGGTACGTCGAGGCCGGCGCGGGCCGCCACCGCAAGTTGAACCGGTTTGTAGTTGGCTGCTGAGTCCTTGGCCGGATGGTTGATCCATCGCACCGGAAGTGAGCCCAGTACGCCGAGTACTCCGACGCGTGCCTCGGACACTGCGAACGCCCGTGCCTCGTCGGGCCAGCTGCTCGGCACGTTGAACTCGGCTGGCCGTCGCCACCACACGGCACTGACCGCTGAGAGGTCGATTGACCGATCAGCGGTCAGGTGCCCGTCCCAGCCGTGCGGACCGAGTGTGGCCGCTACGCGGGACGACTGAGGGAAGTCGGAGGTGTCGTAGCGGACGACCGACGCCTGCCGTCTGGCCAACTCGTCGATGACGGCGTCGGCGGTCAGGTCGTCGCGGCCGGTCAGGACCAGGACGGTGCCCATGCTCAGTAGTTGTCGGTGGAGTTGTCCGATCCGGGGCGCTGGCCGTCGGGGATCGGCGTCTCGGTGTTCGTTTCCGGCAGAGCCGCGGCGATGGCGTGGTACGGGTTGCCGGTCGCGGACACGTTCAACTGGAGGTTGGCGCTGTAGGTCATCGGCAGTTCCATCGGTGCGATCTCCGGTCCGGATGCCAGGTGACGGACGCCGAACGGAACCGCACTCGTCTCGTTGCTCATGGACTTTCTCCCTTACTGGTTGGGGTTTGGAACGGCCGGCCCAGGACGGAGTCGCTATCTCGTCCCGCGCCGGCCGGCTTCTGGGGTGCGGTATCGGCGATCCGCTGACACCGCAGCTGCCGGCCCGGTAGGCCGTGGATCCGAAGGTTGATGACGTGCGCGTACTGCGCCGCGAGCGCCGCCGGGGCGATGTGCTCCTCGATCA
>NZ_DASRVN010000412.1:0-5877 GCF_035655035.1 Kribbella sp.
GACGGCGACGATGACGGCGATGTAGAGGAAGTGGGTCCGGTCGTTGCGGACCGGCGTCGGGCGGGGTTCGGTCGGGCTCGACATGGTGGGACTCCTGTATCGGCCGTGGCGGACGGGTGTTGGGTAACTGTGACGTGACGCACAGGAGAAGCGCGCATTTCGTTCATATCGTTCGCTGCACAGAGTTGGGGGCAAACTGTTCGGCATGAAACGACGGCCGTGGGAGCTGCGCCGCCAGGTCTTCTGGCTGCAGACAGTCACGGCCACAGTACTCATCGTGCTGGTCTGGTTCGTGATGGTCAGCCGGTCCCGCGCGCAGGCCCTTCGGGACGCGGCGGTCAGTGGTCTGGCGGCACCGAGCTGGTGGGAGCTGGTCCGGGTCGATCTCCGCTCGATGCTCGGGATCGCCAGCCTGATGCTCGGCATCGCGATCGCCGGCAACGCGCTCGTCACCTGGCGAGTACGGCGGGCCACCCGCGGCGTGGGCACGCAGTCGCTGGCGCGGATGCTCGACTTCTACGAGGGCGTACTGCACGCCGCGCGCGAAGGGCTGATCCTGCTCGACCTCGACGGCCGGGTACAGCTCGCGAACGACGAGGCGCTGACGCTGCTCGGCCTGCGTACGGTCACTCCCGGCACGCCGTTGGAGGACCTGCACCTCGGCGCCCCGCTGGCCGAACTGCTCGCGACCGGGCGGACGGCGTACGACGAACTCCACCTCGGCGCACAGGGCGTCGTGGTCGTGAACCAGCAGCCGTCCGGCCGCGGGCGGATCGTCACGCTGCGGGACCACACCCAGCTGCAGCGGCTGCTCGGCGAGCTCGACGCGGTCCGGAGTTTGGCGGAATCGCTGCAGGCACAGAATCATGAGGCGTCGAACCGGCTGCACACCGTGGTCAGCCTGATCGAGATCGGCAAGCCGGAACGGGCCCGGGAGTTCGCGGTGTCGGAGTTGCAGTTCGCGCAGGCGATGACGGATCGCGTGGTCGGTACGGTCGGCGATCCGGTGCTCGCATCGTTGCTGTTGGCAAAGTTGTCGCAGGCCCAGGAGCGCGGCGTCGTACTGTCGCTCGACCTCGGGCACGAGGCGCTGAACACCCGGCTGCCGGCGCAGGACGTGGTGACCGTGGTCGGGAACCTGCTGGACAACGCGATCGAGGCCGCGCGCGGCGGTCCGGCGCCGCGGAAGGTGGAGTTCCGGGCGGCGGCCTCGACGGCCGCGATCGACCTGATCGTGACGAACACCGGTGCCGAGCTGGGATCGGTGGAGCTGGCACACATGTTCGAGCGCGGCTGGACGACCAAGGCCGAGCCGGGCCACGGGCTGGGGCTCGTGCTGGTGCGGAGCACGGTCGAACGGTGGCAGGGTTCGCTGATGGTCGATCCGGATTCCGAGCTGGACGAGGTGCCCGCGCTGACGGTGCGCGTGCGGCTGCCGCGGGCGGTGAGCAGCAGTGCCTGACCTGCGGGTACTCGTCGTCGAGGACGACCCGGTCGCCGCGGAGGCCCATCGCACGTACGTCGATCGCCTGCCGGGCTTCACGTGCGTCGGCGTCGCCGGTACTGCGGGACGCGCGCTGCAGGTGCTCGCCCGCGGGGACCTCGACCTGGTGCTGCTCGACATGCACCTGCCTGACGGGCACGGGCTGGACATCGTCCGCCGGATGCGTGCCCTCGGCAACCAGACCGACGTGGTCGCGGTCACATCCGCGCGGGAGGTCGCGGCGGTACAGGCGGCGGCGCGGATCGGGGTCGTGCAGTACGTGCTGAAGCCGTTCGCGTTCGAGACGCTGCGAGACCGGTTGACGGCGTACGCACGGCAACGCCGGGCCGCCGCCCTGGGTGAGGTCGTCGCGGATCAGGACGAGGTGGACCGCTTGTTGCACCCGGCAACCGTCTCGTCGGTGCCGAAAGGTCTGGCCGGGGGCGTGCTGGACCGCGTCGTACAGCTGCTCGCGAACCGGGAGGGCTGGACCGCGGAAGAGGTCGCCACCTCGCTCGGTACGTCGCGGATCACGGCGCGGCGGTACCTCGAACACCTCGCCGACCAGGGGCAGGCGCTGCGCACCCAACGGTACGACGGGCGGAGCGGACGGCCGAAGGTCGAGTACTCCTGGGTAGCCGAGAGCTGACCGGATTCCATGAGAAGCGTTGCACGGGCAGCGGGCAACAACCAGGTATGAACCAACCGCAGACAGCGTCGCTCGGTCGCGAACGCATACCTGAGATCCATAGCCCGCCCCCGATACCAGGCCGGCCACCCTCTCTGGGACCGGCGTCCGAGACCGCCGCCCCCGGTGTGACGGCCCGGTCCGCCGACGACCCGGATCCGGAGTCCGCGAGCCGCCGAATGCCGGAAGATTTCGCGGTGGTGTTCGATCTGCACGCCCGGGCTATCCATCGGTACATCGCTCGCCGGCTCGGTACCGCGGAGGCGGACGACCTTGTCGCTCAGACCTTCCTGATCGCCTTCGAGCGTCGAGACCGCTACCGTGAGTCACAGTCCGGTGTGCTGCCGTGGTTGTACGGCATCGCGACCAATCTGATCCGCCGCCGGCGACGAGACGAGATCCGCCAGTACCGGGCGTACTCGCGCTCCACCCCGGACGCGGAGCCGGATGGCGCGGACCTGCTGTCGGCCGAGGTCGCCGACCGGGTCGACGCGGAGACGACCTCACGTGCCTTGGCCGGCGTGCTGGCCGGCCTCCGGCAGACCGACCGGGACGTCCTCCTGCTCTATGCGTGGGAAGACCTCAGCTATCCCGAGATCGCCGCTGCCCTGAAAATCCCCGCCGGAACGGTCGCGTCCCGCCTGCACCGTGCCCGTCGAGTCCTGCGCGCCGCGCTCGGCTCAGACTTCCAGGAGAACCGCTCATGACCGAGATCGATGCACTCAAGCGCCTGAACGACGACGTACCGCCGGCCACTCCGCTGGCCCTGGCCCGCGCTCGTCAGCGGGTACTGGTCCCGCAGCCCGCCGCCCGCCGCTCCACCGGACGCCGCCGGATGGTGGTCGCCGGCGCCCTCGCCGGAACGCTGGCCGTCGGCTTCCTCGTCAACGACGTCGTCACCAAGAACAACGGGACGGTGGCGCCTGGCGCGACAGCCGACGCCGGCACGTTCCTGGCGACCGCCGCCGACCAGTCGGCCGGTGCCCTGGACGCACCGATCCCGGCCGGCCAGTACCGGCAGGTCACCCAGCGGATCCAGGAGGGATGGAGCTTCGGTCCGCGTAACACGTACCACGGCACTCGTCTTTCGGTCACCGACTGGTGGGTTCCGTCCACCCAGACGCCGCCGTTCACCGCGATCTCGGTGCTCGGCGCCAAGCAGGAGTTCTCCAGCAAGGCCGCCGAGCAGCTCTGGCGCCGGACGGACCCGCTGAACGTCAAGCCGCGGAAGATCAAGACCACGCAAGCCTGCGCCGTCTTGACCGGCGGTGCCCTTCTGATGCAGTCGAAGGGCGCGACGGACCCCTGCAAGGGCAGCTGGATGAGCCCGACGGCCGACTTCGTCGCACGGCTGCCGCAGGACCCGGCTGCCCTGCTCGCGGCGCTGCGGAAGAACGACCACACCTGGCCCGGGCTGGGTGATGCTCCGGCACAGGGCGACTATCGGGCGTTCGAGCGCGCCGGGAGCATCCTGGTGTCCGGCTTCGCGATGTCGGAGCAGCGGGCCACGCTGTACAAGGCGCTGCGCGGCATCCACGGCATCCAGCTCCTTCCGGACACGGTCAACCTGGACGGGAATGCAGGCCGGGCGATCGGGCTGGTGGAGCTGTGGGGTATCCGTAAGGAGCTGATCATCGACTCGAAGACGGGCCAGTTCATCGGTCTTCGTGAGGTCGCTACCGTGACGGCACCGCTCAACGGCGACGGTGACCCGATGCCGTACAAGAGCGGCGACGTCATCAGCTGGACCTCGGTCGCGACGCGAATCACCGCGAACCGCCCCACGGTCTGAGGTCAGGACGGCGGCAGAAGCCCAGGTCGGATCGCCGGCCTGGGCTTCTGCCGCGTCCCGTCTGGCAGTTCGGGACGGCGACTAAGCGCGGACGAGGGTTGCCCAGAGGTGGGGCTGGAGGGACTGACCTTCGGCGGCCATGTCGTACGCCCAGAGCAGCTCGCCGTTCACCAGCCCGTACAGACGGTGGCCGGCGGTGACCTCCTTGGCGGAGGTGGTGCGCGCGACCACGTCGGTCTGCAGCTCGATCTTCGCGCCGTCGATGTCGCCGTACCAGATCTCGGCGATCCCCGTCGGGTGCGCCAGGATCACCTCGAGCTTGTTGTCCGGCTGCGGCCGCCAGAATCCGGTCTCCACCGCCAGCGGGCGCTCCTTCGTACCGTCCTCGCCGACCACGAACGTCTGGCTGACGTAGTGCAGGTACGGCTTCCCGTTGTGGGTGAAGTCGATCTGCTGCCCGAACTCGAACTTCTCGATCGTCGGGTAGTCCCCGTGCCCGCGCCCCTCCCACCGCCCGAGCAGCCACGCCAGCGGCATCAGGTCCGGGTGCAGATCCTGCGGAATCTCGAACGCCATCGGACCACTCAGCTCGCGTTGCGGCCGCGATACAGCCGATAGACGACGAACGCCGAGAACCAGCCCATGAACACACAGACCAGAATCAGCAACGTAGTGAAAACGACATGCAGCACGCTCGTCAGTCTAGAGGATCCCCCTCCCACCCCTCCGTCACCCACCACGTGACATCCCGCACGCCACCCCTCCACACACCCCGACCTCCACAAACCACCTCGACGCTGAACCCCCGAACCACCCGGTCCACCACCCGCGTACAAGACCCCAACGGCCCCATCCCGAGGTAAACCCCTCACCTACGACAAGCCCACCGCAGCAAGCCCACCGAGAACGACCACCGGACCCGCCGCCCCGCCCTGCGCGGCACCCACCGCCCGACCCGCCGCCCCCTGCGCGGCACGATCTCGCCGGTGAACCTCCCAACCGACCGGTTCACCCCTCGCACGCGAGGCACCAACGGGCACATCACACGGTGAACCACTCAAAGTGCGAGGAGGTCCCTGGAGGGAGCCGGCCGGGGACGGTTACCGTGGCGGGATGTCCCGCACGCTGGTGATCAAGCTGACCGCAGGCGCCGAAGAACCCGAACGCGCCAACCAGGCCTTCACCGTCGCAGCCTCCGCGGTCGCCGCCGGCGCGACGGTCTCCCTCTGGCTCACCGGCGAAGCCGTCTGGTTCGCCGTACCCGGCCGCGCCGAATCCTTCGAACTCCCCCACGCCGCCCCCCTCACCGACCTCCTCACCGCAGTCCTGGAAGGCGGCCAACTCACCGTCTGCACCCAATGCGCCAAACGCCGCAACCTCACGGAAGCAGACGTCCTCCCCCGCACCCGCATAGCCGGCGCCCCCACCTTCACCGAAGAAATCCTCACCGAAAACACCCAAGCAATCGTCTACTAACCACCAACCCCCAACATCCCCCATCCGCACCCCAGCCCACCAAACGAGTCGCCAGCGCCGGGGACCACCGGGTACACGCGGTTCGCGGGACGGCGTACGCCGAGCCGCTCACGCGGGCAGCTCGTACAGCGGCTCATGCGGGTGGACACACCGGGCGCCTCGCACAGGCAGCTCGCACCGGCCGCTCGCACGGAGCGGCTCATCCACTGGCTCGCACGGGTTGCTTGCACAGGTGGCTCGTACCAACGGCTCATGCGCGTGGATCGCACCGGCGGCTTACGCGAACGGCTCGTACAGGCGGCTCGTTCGACTGGCTCATGCGGGTTGCTCGCGCAAGCGGGCTCATGTGGGCAGCTGGCACGGGCGGCTCACACAGGCAGGTCACACGGCGGCTCACACGGGCAGCTCACACCGGTGGCTCGTACGGGTGGCTCACAC
>NZ_DASRVN010000413.1:0-3011 GCF_035655035.1 Kribbella sp.
AACCTGTTCTGGGCCTTCGCCTACAACGTAGCCGCCCTCCCCCTCGCCGCCGCCGGCCTCCTCAACCCGATGCTCGCCGGCGCCGCAATGGCCTTCAGCTCCGTCTTCGTAGTCTCCAACAGCCTCCGCCTACGCCGGTTCAAGCCGCTCACCTGATCCAGGCGGTTGTGTCGGGTGGGAGCCTGCCGCCTTCGAGGGGGGTGCTGGAGATCAGCAGGTCTTCGTACGGCGGCAGGGCTGTTGCGTTGGCGCTCAGGTTGGTGATGCAGGTCAGGCGCTCGCGTTGGAAGGCCAGGACGTTGGGTGCGGAGTCGAGCCAGGTGACGGTGCCGTCGCCCAGTAGTTGGCGGCGGAGCTGCAGGCCTTTGCGGTACAGGGACAGCATGGAGTTCTGGTCGTCGTGCTGGGATTCGACGGTGAGGTTCTTCCAGTCGCGGGGTTGTGGGAGCCACGGCGTACCGGTGCCGAAGCCGAAGGGGGGTTCGTTGCCGGACCACGGTAGGGGGACCCGGCAACCATCCCTCCCCCGGTCGGCGCCCTTCGATCGGCGGAAGATCGGGTCTTGGAGCACGGTGTCCGGTAGGTCCTCGACCTCGGGGAGGCCGAGTTCCTCACCCTGGTAGACGTACAGGCCGCCGGGCAGGGCCATCGCGAGGAGGGCGGCGGCGCGGGCGCGGCGTTCGCCGAGGAGGAGGTCCGTCGGCATGCCGTGTTTGCGGTCCTGGTGCGAGAACGACGTGTCGGCGCGGCCGTACTTCGTCACCGGGCGCGTGACGTCGTGGTTCGACAGAACCCACGTGGGTGGGGCGCCGATCGGTACGTGCGTGGACAGCGTGAGGTCGATCGAGGCGCGCAGCTCGGCGGCGTCCCACGGGCGGGACAGGAAGTCGAAGTTGAACGCGGTCTGCAGCTCGTCCGGGCGCAGGTAGAGCGCGAACCGTTCCTGGTCCGGCATCCACATCTCGCCGACGAAGAACCGATCGTCGTACCCGTCGGAGATCCGCCGCCAGCCGCGGTACACCTCGTGGACCTCGTCGTGGTCGGTGTACGACTCCGCCGTACTGTCCAGGTCCTTGAACAGTACGGCGGCGCTGTCGATCCGGATGCCGTCGACGCCGCGGTCCAGCCAGAACCGGAGGATGTCGTGGAACTCCTCGACCACCTCCGGGTTGCGCCAGTTGAAGTCCGGCTGCTCCGGGGCGAACAGGTGCAGGTACCACTCGCCGTCCGCGACCTGGGTCCAGGCCGGCCCGTTGAAGATCGACTGCCAGTCGTTGGGCGGACCATCGTTCTGGCCGGGGCGGAAGAGGAAGCGGTCGCGCTCCGGCGAACCCGGCCCGGCTCGCAGGGCCTGGACGAACCAGTCCTGCTGATCCGATCCGTGGTTCGGCACGATGTCGACGATGGTGCGGATGTTCAGCGCGTGCGCTTCCGCGATGTACTCCTCCGCCTCGGCCAGCGTCCCGAACACCGGGTCGATCGCCCGGTAGTCGGCCACGTCGTACCCGCCGTCGGCCATCGGGGACGGGTACCACGGGTTCAGCCAGATCGCGTCGATCCCCAGCTCCGCCAGGTACGGCAATCTGGCCCGCAGCCCGGCCAGGTCCCCGATGCCGTCCCCGTTCCCGTCGGCGAAGCTCCGCAGATACACCTGGTAGATCGCAGCTCCCCGCCACCACTCGTCAGCCATACTTCTCCTATCCTTTGAGGCTTCCGGCGGTCAGGCCGGCTTCGGTTCAGCCCCGCCCCGAGCGGAGCGAGGGCGGGTGTATTTATCCTTTGAGACTTCCGGCGGTGAGGCCGGACATGATGTTCTTCTGGAAGATGAAGAAGACGAGGATCGTCGGCAGGCTGGCGATGACCAGCGAGGCGATCAGCACGTTCTGCGGCAGCTGGGCGGACAGCGACGCGATCCCGACGCTGATCGACATCTTCTCGGTCTCCGGCAGCACCAGCAGCGGCCAGACGAAGTCCTTCCACACCGTGACCACGGACAGGATCGAGACCACGCCGATGATCGGGCGGGAAACCGGCAGCACGATCGACCACAGGATGCGCAGTGGCGAGGCCCCGTCGATCTCGGCCGCCTCGAGCAGTTCGCGCGGGATCGAGTCGAAGAACCGTTTCAGCAGGAACACGAAGAACCCGTTAGCTGCCGCCGGCAACCAAATCGCCCACGGGGTGTTCAGCAGATCCGTGTGCAGGACCGGCACGTCCTTCGCCACCAGGTACATCGGCAGCAGCAGCACCATCGGCGGGATCATCAACGTCGCCAGCATCGCCCCGAGCACCAGCTTGCCGAGCACCGGCCGCAGTTTCGACAGCGCGTACGCCGCCGTCACGTCGATCCCGAGCGTGAACAGCCAGGCACCGCCGGCGTACAGCACCGTGTTCTTCAGGAACACCCCGAGCTGCAGCTGCTCCCAGGCGTCGGCGTACACGTGGAAGTCGAACGTTTTCGGAAAGAAGCTCGGCGGGATCTGCGCGAGCTCGTCCGGTGACTTGAGGGCGCCGGTCACCATCCAGTACAGCGGGAAAACGAATGCGCCGGTGAACCCGACCACCGTCAGTACGAGGATCGTCCAGTAGACGATCCGCCCGCGCGGAGTACGCAGCGCCAGCGGGGAGACCAGGGTCCTCATCGCTCGGCCTCCTCGCGCGACACCCGCAGATAGATCGTGGAGAACACCAGAAGTACGACCATCAGCATCAGGCCGAGCGCGGACCCGCCGCCGAAGTCGCCGAAGTTGAACGCGTACTGGTACATCAGGTACGCGACGGTCACGGTCGCGTTCTCCGGGCCGCCGCCGGTCAGCAGGTACGGCTCGATGAAGACCTGCATGGTGGCGACGATCTGCAGCAGCAGCATTACCAGCAGGATCAGCTTGGTCTGCGGGATCGTGACGTGCCGGACGCGCTTCAGCAGCCCGGCGCCGTCCAGCTCGGCGGACTCGTACAGGTCGCCCGGGATGCTCTGCAACGCGGCGAGGTAGATCAGCGTGCCGGTGCCG
>NZ_DASRVN010000414.1:0-2962 GCF_035655035.1 Kribbella sp.
CGACCCGGGGTTCCAGAAGTGGGTGCAGACCCGGATCGGTGTCGCCGCCGCGCAGTCGGGCGTCGTCCAGGCCGCGCAGGTGAAGGCCGCCGTACCGACCGGGAAGCTCACCGCGACCGGCGAGCGGGCGCCCGAGGCGCGGGCGGCCGGCCAGAACCGGGATCTGCAGGCCAATAGATAAGGGCCGCGCCTCCCGGGAGACGCGGCCCTCGGACCCTCACGGCCAGATCGAGCTGATCCACTCCGGGTGGTCGATGAACGGATTCCGGTTGTGCTGGAACTGGGTGTAGATGACCTCATTGCGGTTCTTCTCGAACGCGTCCGGCGGGTCGGCCGCCGCCCACGCCTTCAGCACCGACAGCTTGCCGATGTACGGCGCCGTGCCGTTGCCGACCTTGTCGTTCAGCTCCAGGTTCGCGAAGCCGTCGTCGCCCTCGTACCGGACGGCCATGTAGAAGATCATCCGGGCGACGTCGCCGCGGACCGCCGGGCGGGGCGCGAACGAGTCCGCGTCCGCCGTACAACCGGTGCACTGGGCAACCGCCGTACCGCCGTTGTCGAAGTCGAGGTTGCCGCGCGCCGAGTTCACCGAGACGTCTTCGGGGCGCAGGTGGTGGATGTCGGTGCCAGGCCCGGTCGCGGTACCGAAGTCGCCGTGCGACTTGGCCCAGACGTGCTCGCGGTTCCAGTCGTCGACGCCGCCGCCCTCGCTGGTCTTCGCGATCGAGCGGCCGGAGTAGACCTCGATGACGTTGTTGCTGTTGTTCGGGTCCTGGTCGGTGACCTTGAGCGCGTCCCAGACCTGGTCGTAGGTGAGCTTGGTCTGCTGCGAGATGATCGTGTGCAGCGCGGCCTTCAGCGCGGCGCCGCTCTTGCCCGCGGCGGCGGCGTAGTAGTCGCCGGGATCGGTCGGCGGGTCACCCGGGTCCGAGCTGCCACCACCGCCGGCGAAGGCGGTCGCGTTCTTCAGGCCGGGATGCGAGAAGTACGCCGCCAGCGTGCCGGTGACGGTGATCTGCCGGCCGAGCAGGCTCGGGTTGCTCTGCAGCCCGTACGCCGCGCGGAACGCGGTCGGGATCTGCACGTAGAGCATCGACGACGTACTGGTCTGCGACGCCGAGTCGGCGAGCGCCAGCGCGTAGTCGTTCGGGAAGTTGCTGCGGACAACGGTGCTGGTCGCGGTCGGCTGACCGACGACATAGCCGGTGACCGAGGCGGTCGAGTTGTCCTGCTGGCCGATCGCGGTGGCGACGGTGATCGTGGTGGCGGCGTTCGACGGGGTGATGCCGAAGCCGAGGAGCGCTAGGACGGCGGTGACGAGCAGCGCCGGACGGAACAATCGGGACACGGCTACTCCCAGGGGCGGGTGGGGACCGGACCCTCACAGGTTGCCCGTCCTTTCCCCGCCGCGAAACCTCCCACCGCCTGAAAGTTGCCCGGCCATCCGGCGAACCACGGGTCACGAATCAGCGTTACGGCAACTGCAGCCGGCCGATCGGGCCGGCCGCGACGAGACTCTTCGAGGGCTTGGCCGTGGGACTCAGGTCTTCGTAGAGCAGGTACGACCCGGCCGGCAACGATGCGCCGGCACAGGACCGGATGGCGATCCCGGCGTCCACAACCTTCGACTGACCGGCGCGCAGCTCGACCGCCTTGGCCGTCGTACTGACGGTCGCGTGCCCCACCATCCGGCCGTCGCGGACGACCGCGACCCACTGGGGTGGCAGACCGGCGATGAGCGGGTGTGGCAGGCCGCCGTGGTACTGATACTTCGAGCGGATGCTCCCTGACCACCCGCCGGCGGTCCGGCTGATGCTCTTCTGGGTCAGGGTCACCGTGGCGACCTGGCGTCCGCTGCCGGTTGGGTCGGGCGCCGGGAAGACGTCGCCGCACTGGTACGGCGCGACCGCGGTCGGCCGGGCGGTACTCGCCACCGTGCTCGCCGGACCGGCCGGAGTCGTGGCGTTTCCGGGCATCGCGGCATACGCACCGACCGCGAGCACGGCCACGGCCGCGACTCCGGAGGCGCCGACGAGCCCGGCGCGCACGCGACGCCGGCGACGGATCCGGGGCAGCAGGTCGTGTTCCGCGAGTTCCACGCCGGCGCCGTGTCCGGCCAGTTCCTCGAGCAGGTTCTTCACGTCGGTCATGTCAGGTTCTCCTCCGGTACGGCGAGCTGCGCGGCGAGCTTGCCGCGGGCATCGGCCAGATGGCGTTTGACCGTGCCTTCCGCGCAGTCGAGTTGCGCTGCGATCTGCGGCACCGTGAGGTCTTCGTAGTACCGAAGCACCACACAGGCACGTTGCCGCGGCGACAGCGTGGCCAGGGCGTGCCGGATGTCGTCGGCCGGCCCGTGATCCGGCTCCTCGGCAACCGGCTGGACGAACAGGTGCCGCTTCGCCCGCCAGAGTCCGGCGCGCCGCCTGCCGTCGACGTACTGGTTCAGCATCGCCCGCCGGACGTAGCTCTCCAGTTCGGCGATGTCGTCGCCGAGCCGCAGCCGGCTGAAGACACGCAGCAACGCGTCCTGGACCAGGTCGGCCGCCGCTGCCTGCTCTCCGGTCAGGAGATAGCCGTACGCGCGCAGCGCATCGCCTCGTGCCGCGAGGAGTTCCTGGAAGGCTCGTTCCCAGTCGGCCATGGCACCCGCTTCGTCGATTACGCCGTCAGATTCGCACTGTCAGCCGTCAAGACGAGCCATGCCGCCGGAACGTTGGGGGCATCGCGAGAAGTTTGAACCGGTGGGGTGCTGAAAGAGTGAGTGTCATTCAGCACCCCACCTGGGCAAGCGGGCCCCCATCAGGCCGTGACGTACCGCCGCAGCCTGCTCTGCCCACCTACCAGCGAGGTACCACTGGCGGGCGGCACCTCACCGACACGGCGGCGTTGGGCGGACGCCGTTACGGACCGTACTCATTTCGACACGTCTTGTCCATACCCCGTCGGCGGCCAACTGCTCGGC
>NZ_DASRVN010000415.1:0-12115 GCF_035655035.1 Kribbella sp.
CCGGCCCGCATCGCGCGCTCCACCTGGCTGTCCTCCAGCCGGTCGGCGAGCCGGCGTAACGCGACCACGGCCGCCAGTCCGGCCGCCGGGTCCTCGGGATCCACCAACTCCGTCATATAAGCAACCTAGGTTGACAACCAAACGTTGTCAACCAGAGTTGCTAAAACCGACCGGTTGACGCCGGCTGCCACCCATGCCTATATTCAACACATCGGTTGATCAATGGATTGGTTGATAAAGATGGCGGTTGACGAGGATCAGCTCGATCGGTCGTTCGCGGCGTTGGCCGACCCGGTCCGGCGGGCGATGATCGCGCGGCTGTCCCGCGGTCCGGCCACCGTGAACGAGCTGGCCGAACCGTTCCCGATCACCAAGCAGGCGGTGTCGCGGCACATCCAGGTGCTCGAGGCCGCCGGGCTGATCACCAGGACCAGGGACGGCCAGCGCCGCCCGTGCCACCTCGTACCGGCCGCCCTCGAGGCGCTGACGAGCTGGATCGACGAGTACCGGCTCGAGACCGAACGCCGCTTCCGCCGGATGGAAGCACTACTGCACAGCACCCAGGAGAAAGAGGAGAAAGAGTCATGAGCGGCACCACGATCAACACTCCCGCGGGCACCCCGTTCGTCGAGATCACCCGGGACTTCGACGGCACCCCGGCACAGCTGTTCCGGATCATGACCGACCGCGACCTGGTCGCCCAGTGGCTCGGCCCGCGCGACCTCGAGGCGACGGTCGAGGAGTACGACGTACGCCCGGGCGGCAAGTACCGCTACGTGCACCGCGACGCTAACGGTGAGTACGCGTTCCGCGGCGTCTTCCACGCCGTCGAGCAGGACAAGCTGGTCATCCAGACCTTCGAGTGGGAAGGCGCGCCGGGCGAGGTCTGCCTGGAGAAGATGACCCTGCAGCCGACCGAGAAGGGCGTCCGGCTGCACCAGCAGTCGGTGTTCCCGTCGGTCGAGGCCCGCGACCAGTCGATCGAGTACGGCATGGAGAACGGCATCCACGACTCGATGGACCGGCTCGCCGAGCTGCTCGCGAAGGCCGCGTCATGAGCCAGGTGATCGTCGACATCTCGATGTCGCTCGACGGGTACGTCACCGGGCCCAACGCCGGCGTCGGCAACGGGCTCGGTGACGGCGGCGAGGCGGTGCACGACTGGGTCTTCCACGGCAACGACGCGGACCAGGCGGTGCTCGACGCCGCGTTCACCGCGACCGGCGCGGTCATCCAGGGCCGGAACCTCTTCGACGTGATCGACGCGCCGGACGGATGGAGCGACGAGATGGGGTACGGCGCGCAGCCGTCGGGCGAGGTCAACCCGCCGATCTTCGTCGTCACGCACAACCCGCCCGAACGAACCCGGCTCGGGGACCGGTTCCGCTTCGTGGACAGTCCGGCGGCAGCGGTCGCCCAGGCGCGGGAAGTTGCCGGCGGCAAGGACGTTGTGGTGATGGGCGGCGGCCAGATCTGCCACGCAGTACTCGCGGAGGGGCTGGCCGACGTACTGCGGCTGCACGTGGCGTCCGTCGTACTCGGCGACGGGACTCCGCTTTTCCCGGCGGAGCCGTCGGCCGGGTGCGGGCTGGAGCTGATCGAGGCCGTGTCGACCCCGGCGGCGCAGCACCTGACGTACCGGGTGGTGAAGTAGCCGTGGGCAACGTCATCGCTACCGCGGCGGTGTCACTGGACGGGTTCGTCGCGGACCCTGACGACCAGGTCGGGCCGTTGTTCGACTGGTACAACAACGGCCCGGTCGAGGTGTACGGGACGGACCCGGGCCGGGCGTTCCACCTCGGCGCGGCGAGTGCGGAGTACATCCGCTCGACGTGGCCGAAGGTACGCGCCTGCATCATCGGACGGCACCTGTTCGACATCACGAACGGGTGGAACGGCGTACCGGCGAACGGCGACCACGTCTTCGTCGTCACCCACGAGCCACCCACCGACTGGCCGTTCCCGGACGCGCCGTTCACGTTCGTCAACGGCGTCGACGAAGCCGTCGCCCAGGCGAAGGCGTACGCCGGCGACGCCGACATCAGCATCACCGGCGGCAACCTCACCGGCCAGGCACTGGCGGCCGGCCTGGTCGACGAGCTCTCCTACAACCTCGTCCCCGCCCTGCTGGGCACCGGCATCAGGTTCTTCGGCGACTACGTCGGCCCGGAGGTCCTCCTCGACAACCCACGCGTCATCGAAGGCAACCGCGTCACCCACCTGCACTACCGCGTCATCCGGTAGCAATCAGCTCACGAGCGGTCTGGGCGTGTGATCAGGCCCGACCGCAACTGGTGGAGCAGGTTCGGCCCGACCAGGGGCACGATGTTCCAGCTGGCGGTCGCCCGGCTCTTGTCGACGGCGATGCGTACCCGGCTGGGACTCGTAATGACGAACAGGTCGGCGAGGAACACGTCGCCGTCCCAACCGCCGACCGCCACGACCGGCCGTCCGAGCGGCGCGCTCTCCTGCCACTGTCCGTTGCCAACGGCGATGTCGAGGGCTGCGCCTTCTGTGGTGATCCGCAGTGACCAACCTCGGGGCCTGGGCTCGATCGTGATCGAAGAGCCTGGCGGCAGGGCGGACCCCTCGGTCCAGGCGTCGACGACTCCACCGGCGGAGGTTTGCGGCCGATGCTCACCAGTGGTCATCGGGAGGGCCAAACGTCCGAGACGATCGGCGAGCACGAGATCGTCTTCCGGCGATCCGTGCTGGTTCAAGCTCGGCAGAAGACAATCCCAGACCGCATCGAGCAGGCCCTGCATCCTCGGGGTCGCCGCGGTGATCGCTACCACGACGTCCACATCGGGCAGGACCAGACACAGCTGGCCCATGGCACCGTCTCCCCGGTATCCGTACCGCGATCGCCAGAAGTGGTACCCATAGCCCTCCAGCCAGTCCGGCGCCCGGGAATTGTCCTCGAACTGAAGGGTCTCCACGTGTTGCCGACTGGCCAACTCCACCCACTGCTGCGACACCAGTTGCCGGTCTCGCCAACGCCCGCCTTGTAGTAACAACTGACCGACGGCGGCCACTGCTTCGGTGGTGAGGTACAGGCCGTGGAAGCCGAAGGTGAGCCCGTTGCCAACGCGATCCCACTCCGCGCCCGATATGCCCATCGGACGGAACAACCGTTGGGCCAGGAACTCCGGCAGACCCTGGCCGGTGACCCGCTCGACCATTCGGGCCAGGACGAAGCTGGTCGGATTGCTGTACGCGTGGCGCGACCCGACCTGCATGTCGGGGGCAATCCGCAGGAAGCCGCGCACCAGGTCCTGTGGCTCAAGTGTCCACGCCGCCTCCAGAACATCCTCGGAGTGACCGGTCGACATACTCAACAGATGGTGGACGGTGAGTTCCTTGACCCGGGCCGGCACCGACTCGGGCGCGTGATCGGCGAGAACGTCGACTACGCGGTCCTCCAGGTTCATTCGCCCGTCGTCGACAGCGATGCCGACCGCGAGTGAGACGAACGACTTCGTCAACGAGTACAGCTGATGCGGCCGATCGGCCGAGTACGGCGCCCACCAACCCTCCGCGACGACCTGTCCGTGCCGCACGACCATCAGCGAGTGACACTCGATCGTTTCTTCCTCGAGCCGGTCGAGCAGCGCCGACACGCCTGCGGCATGTATGCCGGCGGTGGACGGCGACGCGCGTGGGAGGAGCGGCAGCTGGCTCATGGAATCAGACTGCCGCAGTGCGGAGGCGACAGGCCAAAGCTTTACTCGCTCAGCCGTCGGCTACCGCTTGAGCTGAGGGTGATCGGCGATCACGGTCTTGGAGCCGGGGGCGATCTCGGTGAAGCCGGCGTCCTGGACCACGGGGAGGTCGGTCTTGAGGAGTTCGGTCCAGTGGGCGGGGGTGGCGGTGCGGACGGCGAGGGCGAAGTCGGTTGCCTGCCACTCTTTGCGGGCGCTGTCGGGGAGGGCCCACCAGGCCAACTGGGCGGCGTGACCGCATTGCGCCATCGCCTTGCCGCTGGACATCTCCAGCGCCGGGTTGATCCACAGGACGGGCACGCCGGGTTTGAGCGGCGGGAGCTCCGCGGTGTCCTCGAAGTCGGTGCCACTGACTTGCAGCTTGAACAGCTCCGGCGGTACGTCGTCCACTCCCGTCGGCGGAAACACCCGCACCTCGGCCGGCACACCCCGGCCCGGGCGGTCCCCCACGCCCGGCTCCGCGACCCCTCCGGCGCCCGCGGCCTCGCCTGCGCCCGTGGCCTCTCCTGCGCCCGTGGCCGGTTCCGCGGACCCTCCTGCGCCCGTGCCGGTGACGGTGATGCCGGGGAGGGCCTCGGCGCGGCGCCATTCGATGCCGCGCGCGCGTTTGGTGATCTTGCGGATGCGGTGGTCCTGCCAGGCGGTCATCGCCCCGGCCCACTCGCCCTCGCCGTACGAACGCTCGTCGGCCAGGATCGCCAGCACCGCCCGCGCCGCCGTCTCCAACGCGTCCGTCTGGGACGGTCGCGCGTTCTTCTCCACCCGCACCACGAGCGTCAGCACCTGTTCCACGGACCCGAGTCTCTCAGCACCTGCGACCTCGCCGTCGCCGCCCCGATTCTCCGGAAACAATTCGTCAGATACTGCCGGTTTTGTTCCGGAAAGCGGCAGGCCTGGCCTGCGCCGTGGCGGTGTGGAGGTAGGTTGGCGGCATGCAGCAGTACCTGGATCTTCTGAGGCATGTGCTGGACAACGGGACCGAGAGGGGGGACCGGACCGGGACCGGCACGCTGAGTGTGTTCGGGTACCAGTCGCGGTACGACCTGCGCGCAGGTTTCCCGGCGGTGACGACGAAGAAGCTGCATTTGCGGTCGGTGATCGGCGAGCTGATCTGGTTCCTCAGCGGCTCCACGAACATCAAGTGGCTGCACGAGAACAACATCTCGATCTGGGACGAGTGGGCCGACGAGAACGGCGAGCTGGGCCCGGTGTACGGGTACCAGTGGCGGTCCTGGCCGACGCCCGACGGGCGGCACGTGGACCAGATCGCGAAGCTGATCGCGGCGATCAAGCAGAACCCGGACTCCCGGCGGCACATCGTCAGCGCGTGGAACGTCGCGGACGTCGACGACATGGCGCTGCCGCCGTGTCACACGATGTTCCAGTTCTACGTCGCGGACGGGCGGCTGTCCTGCCAGCTGTACCAGCGCTCGGCCGACATCTTCCTGGGCGTGCCGTTCAACATCGCGTCGTACGCGCTGCTCACCCACATGGTCGCGCAGCAGACCGGACTCGAGGTCGGCGACTTCGTGCACACGCTCGGCGACGCGCACCTGTACCTGAACCACCTGGACCAGGCCCGCCTGCAGCTCACCCGCGAGCCCCGCCCGCTGCCCACCCTGAAGCTCGCCAAGCGCGACTCGATCGACAGCTACGAGATCGCCGACGTCGAGCTGGTCGGCTACGACCCACACCCCGGCATCAAGGCCCCCATCGCGGTATGACGATCATCCTCATCGCGGCGGTCGGACGGAACGGTGTGATCGGGCGGGACAACGACCTGCCCTGGCGGATCCGTGAGGACCTGCAGCGCTTCAAACAGCTCACCCTCGGTCACACGCTGATCATGGGCCGCAAGACGTACGACTCGATCGGCCGCCCGCTCCCCGGCCGCCGTACCGTCGTCGTCACCCGGCAACCCGACTGGTCCGCGGACGGCGTCGACGTCGTCCACACCCTCGAGGACGCCTTGACGTACGACGGCACCCTGTACGTCGCCGGCGGCGGCGACATCTACCGCCAGGCCCTCCCGTACGCCGGCACCCTCGAACTCACCGAGGTCGCCCAATCCCCCGACGGCGACGTCACGTTCCCGAAGCTCGACCCCACCGCCTGGACCGAGACGGCCCGCGAGCCGCACGACGGCTTCGCGTTCGTCAGTTACCGCCGCAGCTAACACCGGGACCTGGAACCGACTAGATTGTGTGCGCGTCACGGAGGTGACAGGGCGCGGGCGCGGGGACGCCTCGCGGAGGCCACCGGAGGGGAACGACGATGACCGAAGCAGATAACACCGCAGGTGCGGCCGCGGCGCAGCCGGCTGCCGCGCCGTTGCAGCCGCCGACGGCTACCGCGCCGGGGCTGATACTGACCGCGCCGCCGCCGTCACAGCCGGTGGCCGAGACCGCCGCGCCGAGTATGGCGCCGGCCGTCGACCCGGCCGCGTTGCCGGGGCTGGACAGCAAGGTGGACGCGTTCCTGACCGGGTTGCTGGCAGCCGAGCCGCGGTCGCCGGAGTTCGCCACCAAGGCGAGTGACGTGCGCAGCATGGGCGACGTCGACATCCGGGCCGCCGCCGAGAGTTCGAACCGGCTGCTGCAGTCGCCGGTGAAGGCGTTGCAGAGCGGTGGCCTGTCGGAGGGTTCGACGGTCGGCAAGACGCTGCTCGAACTGCGCCGTACGGTCGAGGACCTGGACCCGAAGGAAGCCACCGGGCCGAAGAAGCTGCTCGGGATGATCCCGTTCGGGGACAAGATCGAGGACTACTTCCGCAAGTACCAGAGCGCGCAGAGCCACCTCGAGGGCATCCTGCACAGCCTGCGCAACGGCCAGGACGAGCTCGGCAAGGACAACGCCGCGCTGAACCTGGAGAAGCAGCAGCTCTGGGACGCGATGACCCGGCTGAACCAGTACGTGTACGTCGCCGAGCGCCTGGACGCGCGGCTGTCCGCGGCGATCGCCGAGCTGGACGCGACGAACCCGGAGAAGGCGAAGGCGTTCCGCGAGGACGTGCTGTTCTACGTCCGGCAGAAGCACCAGGACCTGCTCACCCAGCTGGCCGTGTCGATCCAGAACTACCTGGCCATCGACATCGTGATCAAGAACAACATCGAGCTGATCAAGGGCGTCGACCGGGCGTCGACCACCACGGTCTCGGCGCTGCGTACGGCGGTCATCGTCGCGCAGGCGCTCGGCAACCAGAAGCTCGTGCTGGACCAGATCACCGCGCTGAACAGCACCACCAGCGGGATGATCGAGCGCACGTCGCAGATGCTCAAGGACAACTCGGTGGCGATCCAGCAGCAGGCCGCGTCCGCGACCATCGGGCTGCCGCAGTTGCAGGCCGCGTTCGCGAACATCTACGCGACCATGGACGCGATCGACACGTTCAAGGGCGAGGCGCTCGACAACATGGCCGCCACGATCGGCACGCTGGAGAACGAGGTGACCAAGTCGCGTTCGTACCTGGACCGGGTCGCGCAGCAGAACCAGCAGGTCGTGCACGGCAGCCTCGACCTGAACCTCGGTCGCTGATCTACGTCTCACGTGGGGGAACTGCATGGCGCTCGGTGACTTCTTCGCGCGGCTGACCGGTCGCAAGGAGGAGCCCGAGCCTGCCCTGGTCCCGGCGCCGCCGACGAACGACGACCTGCTGGCGGCGCTGGTCCGGGTCGAGCAGTTGGTCGCGGGTGGCGCCGTACCGGCCGTGGTGGCGTCGCGGGTCGGACGGGTCGTTCGCGTCGTACGGGAGACGATCCCGCGGCTCGGGAACCTCGGCGGGAGTGCACAGGCGTACTCCGTGATGGCGACCTGCACGGACTACCTGCCGGACGCGATCGGCGGGTACCTGCGGCTGCCGCGGCAGTGGGCGGACACTCGGCCGGTCGACAGGGGCAAGACGTCGCTGATGATCCTGATCGACCAGTTGGACCTCTTGGCGGCGACGATGGACAAGGTGTTCGACGCGGTGAACCGGGCCGACGCGGCGGCACTGATCACGCACGGCCGGTTCCTGCAGGAGAAGTTCGGCACCGGCTCCACCGGCGGCGGCCTGGCGCTCGGCCCGATCGAGTCGACCCCACCACCGGATCTGGGACCGGCCGGACCGGCTGGACCGGCTGGACCGGCCGGACCGTTGGCACCACCACCTGGACGAGGAGGCTCATGAGCGGCACGGGGGGACTACCGGAGGCGCTGTCGTCGCTGCTGGCAGTTGCAGCTCGTGCTGGTGTCGCTGAGGAGCGGGCACGTACGGAGGCGCTCTCGCTCGCCGCTGCGCTGGCGGAGTCTGCTCCGGGCGCACCAGCCGACTGGGCTGCTGCAGTACCTGGTGGAACAACACAGGACTTCTTCGATGCGGCTGTGCGCGGTCGGCGCTGGCGGGGCGCGCCCACCGCCGTACTGACCGAGCTGATCACCACAGGCTCTCCAGAGAAGGCGGCGTACGCCGAAGCCCTCGCGGAGCTGGCGTCAGCGGCATGCACGCTGGGCGAACCGACCATGCGGGTCGTCGGGAACGCCTCGGTGGCAGCTGCTGCACAACTGCAAGCTGCAGGTGCACGTCCGGTGCAGGTCGGTACGACGCCACAGCCACAACCACAGGCACAACCTGTTGAGGAGAAGCCGGCTCCGGAACCCGAGAAGACCGTCGAAGAACTGCTGGGTGAGCTTGATGAGCTGACGGGGTTGGCTCGGGTCAAGCGGGAGGTGCATCGGCAGGTTGCGGTGTTGCGGGTGGAGAAGTTGCGGGCCGAGGCCGGGCTGAAGAACGCGACGATCACGCGGCACCTGGTGTTCGTGGGGAATCCGGGGACCGGGAAGACGACCGTCGCGCGGCTGGTGAGCGGGATCTACAAAGCGCTCGGGCTGCTGTCCAAGGGACAGCTGGTCGAGGTGGACCGGTCGGAGCTGGTCGCCGGTTATCTCGGGCAGACCGCGACGAAGACGGCCGAGGTGGTCGAGTCCGCGGCCGGTGGGGTGCTGTTCATCGACGAGGCCTACAGCCTGACCGCCGGCGACACGGGCGCCGACCAGTACGGGCGGGAAGCCGTCGACACGCTGGTGAAGGAGATGGAGGACCGGCGCGACGACCTGGTCGTGATCGTCGCCGGATACCCGGAGCCGATGCAGGCGTTCATCGCCGCGAACCCCGGGCTGGCCAGCAGGTTCCGGACCACGATCGAGTTCGAGAACTACAGCGACGAAGAGCTCACGGACATTCTCACCGGGCTCGCCGGCGCGGCCGACTACGAGTTGCTCCCGGAGGCGCTGGACGAGTTCCGGGAGATCCTCGCGGGTACGGCGCGGGACAGCTCGTTCGGCAACGGGCGGTTCGCCCGCAACGTACTGGAGGCCGCGATCGGCCGGCAGGCCTGGCGCCTGCGCGACGTGACGGCACCGACCAAGGACGAACTGCGTCAGATCCTCGCCGCCGACCTCACCGACGAGGACGACCCGGCGGAACCCGCCACGGACCCGACGGACCCGGCCGACGTACCGGGTGAGGTCGCGGAACGGAACGAGCAAGGAGAACAGGCGTGACACAGACGCAGAGTGCGCCGCCCGCGACCTGGTCGCCGGGCCCGCCGAACGGCCTGCCGCAGCAGGCGCCGGCCGCGCCCGTCCCCGGCAGGCGCGGGGCGATCGCCCGCTGGTTCGACGGTACGCCGGGCCGGATGCGCGCGTTCCTCCTGCTCGCCGCGGCGATGAGCGTGGTGTTCGGGCTCGCCGCCGCGCAGGGGTTCAGCCAGTCCGACGGCGCCCTCGGCCGCGCGCAGGCGAACGCGGCCCAGCTGGTCCGGATCCAGGCGATCCACACCAACCTGGTCAGCGCGAACGCCGACGCCACCAACGCCTTCCTGGTCGGCGGTCTCGAGCCACCGGGCCAGCGCCAGCACTTCGTCGACTCGCTGGCCGCGGCCGCCGGGCTGATCGCCGAGGCCGCGACCGCCCAGCCGGCCGACCGCGACGTACTCGGCGCGCTGAACAAGACCCTGATCACCTACGAAGGCCTGATCGAGCAGGCCCGTGCCAACAACCGCCAGGGCCTGCCGATCGGCTCGCAGTACCTCAAGGACGCGAATTCCGTACTCCAGAACGACTCACTGCCGCTGGTGAAGGCGCTGGTCCAGGCGAACGAGAAGCGCGTCGACAGCGAGTTCGACGGGATCAGCTACGGCACGATCTGGGTCCTCGTCGGTGGATTGCTGAGCCTGGTGGTCTTCGGTATCACGCTGCGCTGGCTGGCCCGCCGTACGCACCGCTACCTGAACGTCCCGATCGCCGTGGGCGCCGTCCTCGTACTGCTCACCACCGCGGTCGGCGGCATCGCGCTCGCCAGTGCGTCCAGCTCCGCGAAGAACACGCGGAACTCGGAGTACGAACGTACGCTGGCCCTGTCCCGGGCCCGGATCGCGGCGTACGACGCCCGCTCGAACGAGAGCCTGACGCTGATCGCCCGCGGCTCCGGCGACGACTTCGACAAGGCGTACAACACGTCCGCCACCGAGGTCGACAACCAGCTCAGCAAGCTCGGCAGCACCGGCACCGACCTGCAGAGCAAGTGGAGCAGCTACAAGACGATCCACGGCAAGGTGCGCGACCAGGACGCCAACAAGGGCAACTGGGACGGCGCCGTCGCGATGGCCGTCGGCAGCGACAAGACGAACAGCTCGGTCGACACGTTCGGCGCGTTCGACACCGCATCCAACCAGCAGCTCACCAAGACGAGTACGGCGGTGCAGTCCGAACTGAAGGACGCCCGCAACGGCCTCCCACCGATCGGCTGGCTCGGCGTACCGATCGGCATCGCGGCCGCACTGCTGGTCGCGTGGGGCATGTCGCAGCGCCTGGAGGAGTACCGATGAAAAAACTGATCCCCCTAGCCGCCGCCACCGCCCTCCTCCTGACAGCCTGCAGCTCCGGCAACTACGCAGCCACCCAGATCCCGGCCGAGCCGCAGCCCACCACCGCCGCACCCGCGCCGCCGGCAGCGCCGTGTGACAAAACCACCGAGCTGCAGTCGTACGCCCCCGACGACCCGCTGCCCGCGCCGATGCAGATGACGCCCCGCACGACCATGGCGAAGATCCAGGCCCGCGGCCGGCTGATCGCCGGAGTGTCCGCGGACAGCCTGCACCTCGGATCCCGGAACCCGATCAGCGGACAGATCGAGGGCTTCGACATCGACATGATCAACGCGGTCGCAGACGCGATCTTCGGCAAACCGGCGCCCGGCCAACCGCACAAGGTCGAGTTGCGGGTGATCTCCAGCCCACAACGCATCCCGGTGCTGCAGAACAACACGGTCGACATCGTCGCCCGGAACATGACGATCAACTGCGACCGTTGGAAGCAGATCGCGTTCTCGGCCGAGTACTACCGCTCCGGCCAGAAGACGCTCGTCCAGCTCGACTCCGCGGCCAAGGGACTGAAGGACCTGTCCGGCAAGACGATCTGCGCCCCGGCCGGCTCGACGAGCCTGGACAACCTCAAGAAGGCCAACCCGCAGATCAACCCCGTCACGGCCGACACGGACACTGGGTGCCTCGTGCTGTTCCAGCAGGGTAAAGCAGACGGCATCAGCGGCGACGACACGGTCCTTGCCGGCGACGCCGCGCAAGACCCGTACGCAAAGGTGCTCAACGAGCGGATCAGCAACGAGCCTTACGGTCTCGGCATCAACAAGAACAACGTGGACTTCGTGAGGTTTGTCAACGGTGTCCTCGCGCAGATGAAGGCGGGCCCTGAATGGATGGACTCGTACAACAAGTGGCTTGCTCCTGACCTGGGCCCGCTGAAGGCTCCGCCGACACCTGCCTACGGCCGGTGATCCGATGACGGTTCGTACGCCGACCGTTTCGGCTCCGCCGGCGCCCGGGAAGATGGGGAGCGGTGTTCCGGCGGCGGAGTTGCTCGGGTTTCTCGGGGCGCTCGGGGAGTGGCGGGATCGGCGGAAGGCCGAGCTGGACGAGTTGGACCAGGCTGCCCTGCACTCGCCGGACGGTGAAGCGCTGAGCTCCGACGTGGTGCTCAGTATGACGGTCTGGAAGGCGGTCTCGGACCGGTACGAGCTGATCCTGGTCACCTGGGACTCCGGTCGCGTCGGGCAGCAGGAGATCGAGCGGATCTCCTCGCTGATCTGGGGCGGGCTGGACGCCGGCGCGGCGGGCGGTTCGCTCGCAGTTTCGTTGCCCGAGGCATGCAAACTGTCCGACGCCCTGGCGTCCAGCCTGCGCGCGAAGCTGGCGCTCGACCCGGCCGACGCCGACCTGGCCGCACGCCTGCGAGAGCTGCGCGCCCAGGTGGAACGCATCAGCGACCTGGTCAAGCTGGAGCCGGCGAACGTACGCAACGACGCCCTCGCCAAGCACCACGACCTGGACCGCCGGCTG
>NZ_DASRVN010000416.1:0-9897 GCF_035655035.1 Kribbella sp.
TCGGTGAGCAGCTGCAGGCCGTCGGTGATGCTGCGTTTGTCCGGCTCGTCGATGAACGGGAACGCGGCGATGTCGCCGAGCCCGATCGCGGTCATCTGCAGGATCACCGACGCGAGGTTGGTACGCAGGATCTCCGGGTCGGTGAACTCCGGGCGGTTGGTGAAGTCCTCCTCGGAGTACAGCCGGATGCAGATACCGTCGCTGGTCCGGCCACTGCGGCCCTTGCGCTGGTTCGCGCTCGCCTGCGAGACCGGCTCGATCGGCAGGTGCTGGACCTTGGTGCGGTGGCTGTACCGCGAGATCCGCGCCGTACCGGGGTCGATCACGTACTTGATGCCGGGCACCGTCAGCGAGGTCTCGGCGACGTTCGTGGCCAGGACGATGCGGCGGTTCGAGTGCGGCTGGAAGACGCGGTGCTGCTCGGCGTTCGAGAGCCGCGCATACAGCGGGAGGATCTCGGTGGTCCGGCGCTCCCCGCGGTACTTGTCGTTCAGCGCGTCGGCGGTGTCGCGGATCTCGCGCTCACCGGACAGGAACACGAGTACGTCGCCGTCCGCCTCGTACTCGAGCTCGTCGACGGCGTCCAGGATCGCCTGGGTCTGGTCGCGGTCGATCGTGCGCGGGTCGTCCGGGTCGTTGACGGGGCGGTACCGGACCTCGACCGGGTAGGTACGGCCGGAGACCTCGACGATCGGGGCCGGCGTACCGTCGGCGGCCGCGAAGTGCGCGGCGAACCGTTCGGGGTCGATGGTCGCGGAGGTGATGATGACCTTGAGGTCCGGGCGGCGGGGGAGCAGGCGCTTGAGGTACCCGAGGATGAAGTCGATGTTCAGGCTGCGCTCGTGCGCCTCGTCGATGATCAGCGTGTCGTACCGGGTCAGGTCGCGGTCGCGCTGCAGCTCGTTCAGCAGGATGCCGTCGGTCATCAGCTTGACCAGCGACCGTTCGCTGACCTTGTCGGTGAACCGTACGGCGAACCCGATCGTCTCGCCCAGCTCGGTGCCGAGCTCGTCGGCGATCCGCTCCGCCACCGTACGCGCCGCGAGTCGCCGCGGCTGGGTGTGCCCGATCATGCCGTGGATCCCGCGCCCGAGCTCGAGACAGATCTTCGGGATCTGCGTCGTCTTCCCGGACCCGGTCTCACCCGCGACCACCACGACCTGGTGCTCCCGGATCGCGTCCGCGATCTCGTCCTTCAGCTGGCTGACCGGCAGCTCCTCCGGATACGAGATCTCCGGAACCGCCGCCCGCCGGACCTCGACCCGCCGCTCAGCCAGCTCGACCGCGGCCACCACGGCCCGCAGCTCGTTGTCCCGCTTCCGGTCGTCCTGCGTACGCCGAACCCGCTCGAGCCGCCGCCCGAGCATGCCCCGGTCGTACGCCGTCAACCCGTCCAGCCGGGCCGCGACCTCACTCAAGGTCGACGCATCGTCGAGGGTCGTGCCGGACGGGGTTTCGGCGGGGGCTCCGCGACCTCTTCCGCCGCGCCGGCGTCGCCGGGACGCCGGGGCCGGGGTGGGGGCTGGGGACGTGGACTCGGTCCGGGCATCAGGCATAACCCGACCAGTTTAGGCGGCCGGTGCCAACGCCTCACCCCGATTACCCGGATCCCCAGCCCATCACAATCGCCGCGCGGTCGGCGGCCCACGCCTGAGCCGGGCGCCCGGGGCGAATTGTGATGGCCTGGAGATCCGTCAGTCGTGCGGGGACGGGACCTTGACGGCGAGGACCGGGACCGGGGACTCGAGCAGGACGCGCTGGGCGGTGCTGCCGAGGATGAGTTTGCCGACGGGGCTGCGGCGGCGGAGACCGAGGACGATCAGGGCGACGTCGTCGGCGGCGGCTGCCTTCAGGAGTTGGCCGGCCACGTCGCCTTCGGAGAGGGCCTGCTGGATCGTGACCTCGACGCCCTGCTCGCGGAGCTTCGCCTCGGCGGCGGCCAACTCGTCGGCGTTGGCGTAGCGGGCGTCGATGTAGGAGTCGCCGCGGCTCGTGTTCAGCAGCAGGATCGACGCCCCACGCAGCTCGGCCTCGGCCGCCGCCGCGGCCAGTGCCGCCTCACCTTCGGGCGTTGGTACGTATCCGACGAGAATCTTCACGGCCCCCACTCTCCCACCAATCAGCCCGGCCAGTCCGCATAGGCTCGGCGACGCTGCGCCGGTTGTCCGGCGAGCGGATCGTGTTCGGTGTCGGTGCGGGCTGGGCGGAGGCCGAGTTCGCGGGGGTGGGTGCGGCGTTCGCGGAGCGTGGGCGGCGTATGCGAATCGCTCGGCGTCATCCGCGGCCTGTTCGAGGGCGGGACCGGGGCGGTGTGTTCGAGCCCGCACTACGCACCCCGCTGCCGGCGATGATCGGCGGTACGACGGGACCCGGGCTGGGTCGGGCCGCGCGGTATGCGGACGAGTGGCAGGGGCTTGGGGTGGACGGTGCCGGGTCCGCGGGGCGGTGTCGCGGCTGCGGGCGTACGGCGGTCGGCGGATGCGGGCGCTTGGCGGATGCGGGCGTACGGCGGGTGCGGGTGGGGGCGTACGGCGGTCGGCGGGTGTGGGGCGGGACGTGGCTCGGCTGGTCAGGCGGTGATCACGAGCCGGTGGTCGCGATGGCGCGGGAATTGGTCGGAGCCGGGGTGGAGACGCCGGCGGTGTTGTTCGGTGAGGAGGGCGAGGCGGTGGGTCGGATGATCCGGTTCCATGACCTGTTCACGGCGCTGTTCACGGCGGGTTTCACGGTGGGCTGAGGCGGTTGCGGAGTACCTTGCCGGTTGCGTTGCGGGGGAGTTCGTCGAGGATGACGACCTGGCGCGGGGCCTTGTAGCGGGCGAGGTTCGCCTTCACGTGCGCGATCAGCTCGTCCTCGGTGGCCGGGGCGGTGAGTACGACGTACGCGACCAGCCGCTGGCCGAACTCGTCGTCCGGTACGCCGGTGACCACCGCTTCGGCGACCGCGGGATGCGCGGCGAGGCACTGCTCGACCTCGACCGGGTACACGTTCTCGCCGCCGGACACGATCATGTCGTCCTCGCGGCCGTCGACGTACAGCCGGCCGGCCAGGTCCAGGTGGCCGAGGTCGCCGGTGCTCATCCGGCCGTCGACGACGGTCTTGCCGGAACCGTCCGAGTACCCGCCGAACACCAGCCCGCCGCCCGCGAAGATCCTGCCGGTCGTGCCGGGCGGCACCGTGCGGTCCTGGTCGTCGAGGATCCGGATCGAACTGCCGAGACACGGGCGCCCGACGGTACCGGGCGCGGCGATCAGGTCCGCGGAGGCGGCGATCGTCGCGATGCCGACCTCGCTGGAGCCGTACGCGTCGCACAGCACCGGCCCGAACCGCTCGATGAACTCCGCGGCCAACGGTGCACCGAGCTGTGCGGCGCCGGAGATCACCGCGCGGAGCGAACGCAGGTCGTACTCCGCGGTCGCGGCCGGCCCGAGCTCCAGCAGCCGCCGCAACATCACCGGCACCGCGACCACCGACCCCGCCCGGGTCGCCTCCACGTCCGCGAGCAGCGTCGCCGCATCGAACCGTGGCCGCAGTACCAGCGGCGACCCGAGAAACAGCGCCAGCATCGACGTCAGCAGCCCGACACCGTGGAACAACGGCGGCGCAATCACCATCGGCTCCCCGGCCCGAAGCCCGAACCGCTGCAACGCACTCCCGGTCAACCCCGCCAATCCGAGCGCCGTAGGCACCCGGGGCGCACCCTTCGGCGCCCCCGTGGTCCCCGAGGTCAGCAACGTAATCCGCCCCACGGCGGGCGGCTTCGGCACCTCACCCCCGGTCAACTCATCCATCCTCGACGAGAGAAGCGTGGGGATGCCGGGTGGTGGGGTGAATTCCGGGTCGTGGATCAGGAGATCCGGCCTGTGCTGGTCGAGGACGGCCTGTAGTTGGGGTGGGGCGAATTCCGTGTTCACGAAGAGGACATCCGCGCCCAGGCGGGACGCCGAGAGGGTGGCCTCCAGGAAGCCGGCGTGGTTGCGGCACAGGACGGCTACCTTGCTCCCGGCAACGATTCCGTGGTCGGCGTGCAGCCCGGCCGCGATCCGTTCGCAGCGCGCGTCGAGTTCGGCGTACGTGAGCCGATCCTCCCCGCAGATCACCGCCGCCCGCTCCGGAAAGCGGATCGCGGCGACCGCGCCGAGGGTCGCCATCGACTGACCCCACGTCCGCATCGCACGCTCGATCCGGACCAGTTGCGCGGGCCCGGCCGAGCGCCACACGCCGGACCTGATCAGCGCCAGCGACAACCCACCGGCTTCGGCCGCGCCCTGCACCAGCCACCCAGGCGGGCGCAGCGGTCCGATCGGGTGGATCATCGCTTCTTCCCGCCTCCCGTACGCCGGAAGTACTGCTCCAGCAACCGGTCCGTCGGCACCCGCAGAAGGTTGCCCACGGCATCGGCCGGCCGGACGAACGGCGGCGTGATGTTGTGCGGCCGGTCCGCCACCGCCGTGCACACCTGGTCGGCCGCCTGCTCCGGCGACAACCCGGGCAGCTTGTTCAGCAGCGGTGTCGGCTCGCTCATCCGCGTGTGCACGAGCCCCATGTACACGGTCGACGTCGTCACCCCGTCGCCGCGCACCTCCTGCGCCACGCACCGCAGCCACACGTCGAACGCGCTCTTCGACGCCAGGTACGCCGACCACCGCGCCATCGGCGGCGTCCGTACGCCGGCCGTCGACACGTTCACGATGTGCCCGGACCGCCGCTGACGCATCGACGGCAGCAGTTCGAGGACGAGCTTCGCCGGGCCGAGGTAGTTGACCGCGTTGGTCCGCTCGATGTCGTGGAACCGCTGGTACGTGTCCGCGATCGACCGCCGGATCGACTTGCCCGCGTTGTTCACGAGTACGTCGACCCGCCCGTGCTCGGCCAGCACCGTACGCACCAGCTCCTTGACCGCTTCCGGATCCGCCAGGTTCGCCGGATACACGTACGCGGACCCGCCGCCCGCGCGGATCTCGTCGGCCACCACCTGCAGCTGCTCCTCGGTCCGCGCGACCAGCAGCACCGTCGCGCCGGCCGCGGCCAGCCGCCGGGCAGTCGCCTCGCCGATCCCGTACGACGAACCGGTGACCAGGGCCACCTTCCCGCGCACGGCAGCAGCGAGCCGTTCGTCGGAGATCCTGGCGCGCCCGTTGGTCAGCGCGACAAGCAACGGCCACCCGATCGGACGCTTCGCAGTCACCATGCCGCCGACATTACCCGCTGGTAGCCACCAGCGGGAGCCCTCAGCCGACCCGGAGCAACCACTCCCTCACGAACGCGCCCAGTAGCTCCGGTTGCTCGATCTGCAGGTTGTGCCCGGCCACGTCGAGCGTCGCGTAGGTGGCCCGCGGATAGTGGGGGAGCAGCTCGTACTGATCCTCGAAGCCGGTCACCGCGTCCTGCCGCCCGCACAGGATCAGCGACGGTCCGAGATACGGCGCGCCGCTCTCGGGTGCGATCGTCAGCGCCCAGTTCTTCTGGATGCGCTCCATCGCAGCCTCGTCGGCCAGCGCGAGCCCCGGTGCCACGTCCGCGCGGTACGCCGCCAATGCCTTTGCGGTCTGCACCACCGCCAGGTCCGTGAAGTCCTCGCCCTCCTCGAGCGACTCGAGCACGCCCGGCTCGGTGCGCAGGACGACGTGCTCGGGGAGCTTGCGGTCCTTGTGCCAGAGCCGGCCGATCGGGCAGATCATCGCGAGACCGCGGACCTGCTCCGGTCTCTCCGCGACCAGCCCGCGCGCGAGGTAGCCGCCGTACGACTCGCCGAGTAAGAGGAACGGCTCGTCGCCGATCTGCTCGTCGATGAACTCGCGCAGCGCCGCCATGATGCCGTCGGAGCTGTCGATGTCTCCGGCCGGGCTCCGGCCCATTCCGGGGAGGTCCGGATACAGCCTGCGGTACCCGGTCATCGCGCTGAAGATCGGCTCCAGGCAGCCGGTCATCAGCCGGTGGTCGGGAGTCCAGCCGTGCAATGCGAGAACCGGAACGCCGTCGCCGTGGGACACGTAGTGCAGTGCCATCGAAGTGCCTTTCGCCGAGCAGGGGTTGAAGCGAAACCCAGTTGTAGCAAGCCGTTCCGACAGTTTTAGAGTCTGACCATGGCCCGTCGCTCAGCACCTCCTCCAGTTCCCGATGCCGCAGTACTCCGCGCCCGCCTGGACCGGGCCCGCCAGACCGCGGCCGGCGCCGGGCTGGTGATCGCGCCGGGCTCCGATCTGCGCTACCTGATCGGCCAGCCGGGCGGTTCGCTCGAGCGGCTCACCGCCCTGGTGATCCCGGCCGACGGCGCCCCGGCGCTCGTCGTACCGAAACTGGAAGCTCCCGGGTACGCCGGCCTGCCGCTCGACGAGCTGGGCGTCGAGGTCGTCACGTGGGTGGACGGCGTCGACCCGTACAAGCTGGCCGCGGAGCGGCTGAGCGGAGCGGCGAAGGTCGCGGTCAGCGACTTCACGCCCGCGCTGCACGTACTGGCGTTCCGCGACGCGCTGCCGAAGGCCGAGCAGGTGCTGGCCGGCCCGATCGTCCGCGAACTCCGGATGCGCAAGGACGTCGCCGAGATCGACGCGCTCCGCAAGGCCGGCGCGGCGATCGACCGCGTCCACGCCCGGGTCGGCGACTGGCTGCGCCCCGGCCGGACTGAGGCCGAGGTCGGCGCGGACATCGCGGCCGCGATCGTCGAGGAAGGTCACATCGGGGCGGACTTCGTGATCGTCGGCAGCGGCCCGAACGGCGCCAGTCCGCACCACGCTCTCTCCGATCGAGTGATCGAGGCGGGCGATGTGGTGGTCGTGGACATCGGTGGACCCGTTGCCGAGGGCTACAACTCCGACTCCACCCGGACGTACGCCGTCGGTGCGCCGCGGGACGCCGACGTGGTCGCGACGTACGCCGTACTGCAGGAGGCACAGCAGGCCGCCGTGGAGGCCGTACGGCCAGGAGTGACCGCGGAGTCGATCGACGCCGCCGCGCGGGACGTGATCGTGGCGGCCGGGTTCGGCGACTACTTCATCCACCGGACCGGGCACGGGATCGGGCTGGACGTGCACGAGGACCCGTACATCGTCGCGGGCAACGAGCTGACGCTGGAGCCCGGTATGGCGTTCAGCGTCGAGCCGGGCATCTACCAGGCCGGTCGCTGGGGCGCGCGCATCGAGGACATCGTCGTCGTCACCGCGGACGGCGTCGGGTCGATGAACAAGCGCCCGCACGACCTCGTGGAGCTCTAACCCGCCCGGAACGTCTTGCGATAGGCAAGCGGGGACACCCCGAGCTCCGACCGCAGGTGATGTCGCAGGGAGGCCGCCGTACCAAGGCCGGCCTCCTCAGCGATCCGGTCGACGGACAGGTCGGTCGTCTCGAGCAGGTGGCACGCGTGCCGCACCCGTTGCTGCAGCAGCCACGTGCCGGGCGACTGACCGGTCTCGGCCTTGAAGCGCCGGCTGAACGTCCGCACGCTCATCTGCGCGTACGCCGCCATCGCCGACAGGCTGATGTCGGTGCTCAGGTGCCGCAGCGCCCAGGCGCGGGTCGGCGACGTACCCTCACTGCCTTCCTCCGGTACGGCGTGCTCGATGAACTGGGACTGGCCGCCGTCGCGCCAGGGTGCGACGACGCAGTGCCGGGCGGCCCGGTTGGCGACCTCGCTGCCGAAGTCGCGGCGGATCAGGTGCAGGCAGAGGTCGATGCCGGCGGCGAGGCCGGCCGAGCTGAGGACGTCGCCGTCGTCGATGAACAGCCGGTCCTCGTCGAGCTTCACCTGTGGATAGACGCTGCGGAACAGCTCGGCCCGCTCCCAGTGCGTGGTCGCCGGACGGTCGTCGAGGTATCCGGCCGCGCCGAGGACGAACGCGCCGGTGCAGATCGAGGCGATCCGGGTGCCGGGCCGGATGGTCGCGAGCGCGGCGGCGAGGTCGTCGGGCAGCGTGCCGTCGTACCGCGGCTGGTGGATGTAGGTGCCAGGGACGATCACGGTGTCGGCGGCGGCGAGGGCCTCGGGGCCGTGGTCCGGGGTGAGCGTGAACCCGGCGCCGGCCCGGACCGGTCCGCCGAGGCCGCAGACGCGGACGTCGTACAGCTGGGTGCCGTCGGACCTGGTGGCGGCACCGAAGACGGTGGGCGGGATGGTCAGGTCGAACCCGACCACCGGCTCGAGCGCGAGCACCGCGATCACGTGCGGTCGGTCGGCGATCTGTCGGCTCATGGCCATATCTTGACACATGTTGTCTATGTGGCCACTAGTTCGATGTCCGTCGAACCGGCATCCTGGTCCGGTGACGCAGATCGTGGAGACGAAGAAGGCCCCTCGGGTGCACCTGGCCTGGGCGGTCGCGGTGGTCGGGTTCGTGACGCTGATCGGGGCGGCCGGCTTCCGGTCGGTGCCGAGTGTGCTGCTGGATCCGTTGCACGAGGAGTTCGGCTGGTCGCACGCGACGATCTCGACGGCGGTGTCGATCAACCTGCTGCTGTACGGCGGCATCTCGCCGTTCGCGGCCGCGCTGATGGACCGGCTCGGGCTGCGGAAGGTGGTCGGCGGGGCGCTCGTGCTGATCGCGTTGGGCAGCGGACTGACCGTCTTCATGACCTCCTCCTGGCAACTGCTGCTCTGCTGGGGTCTTCTGGTCGGCGTCGGTACGGGCTCGATGTCGATGACGTTCGTGGCCACTATCACCGGCCGTTGGTTCGTGCACCGTCGTGGACTTGTGACCGGGATCCTCACGGCGGCGGGTGCTACCGGACAGCTGATCTTCTTGCCGCTCATTGCGTCTCTTGCGGCCCGCTACGGCTGGCGGGTGCCTGCACTCGTAGCAGCCGGTGCCGCGTTGGCCGTCGTACCGCTGGTGGTGCTGTTCTTGCGGGACTACCCGAGTGACGTGGGGCTCCGCGCGTACGGCGCTCCGGAGGGTAGTACCGCGGGGCAGCGGGTCGTGGCGACGGGTAGTAGTGCCATGCGAGCGCTCAACGCCCTGCGTATGGCTGTGCGACGGCCGGCGTTCTGGCTGCTGGCTGGTGGGTTCGCGATCTGTGGTGCGTCTACGAACGGTCTGGTCGGTACGCACTTCGTGACTGCTGCACATGACCACGGGATGCCTGCGACGACCGCGGCGTCGTTGCTGGCGCTGGTCGGTGTGTTCGACGTGGGCGGGACGATCTTCTCCGGGTACCTGACCGACCGCTGGGATCCGCGGTACCTGCTGATCGCGTACTACACGCTCCGCGGCCTGTCGCTGCTGGTGCTGCCGTCACTGCTCGGTCCGACCGCTGCGCCGAGCACCTGGGTGTTCATCATCTTCTACGGGCTCGACTGGGTGGCGACCGTGCCGCCGACGGTGGCGCTGTGCCGGGAGTGGTTCGGGCAGGACGGGTCGATCGTGTTCGGATGGGTGTTCGCGTCGCATCAGGTGGGTGCTGCGCTGGCCGCGACCGGTGCGGGTGCGATTCGGGACGCGCAGGGCAGCTACAACCTGGCTTGGTATCTGGCCGGTGGGCTGTGCGCGGCAGCGGCGTTGATGTCCGCCAGTATCGGGCGCCGACTCGTGCCGGCCTGACGTTGTCCGCTAGCCTCGATATAAGTTGAGGTTGGAGGACAGGGCGATGGACATCGAGCCGGGTGAGCTGACCGTCGGCCAGCTGTCGCAACGGAGCGGCGTGGCGATCTCGGCGCTGCACTTCTACGAGCGCCAGGGGCTGATTCTCAGCCGCCGTACGTCGGGGAACCAGCGCCGCTACAAGCGCGACACGCTGCGCCGGGTGGCGCTGGTCCGGATCGCCCAACGGGTCGGGATCCCGCTCGCCGAGGTGGCCGCGATCCTCAAGCTGCTGCCGGAGAACCGGACCCCGACGCGCGCCGACTGGGAACGCATCTCGGAGTGCTGGCAGGCCGAACTCGACCGCCGCATCCTGCACCTCGAA
>NZ_DASRVN010000417.1:0-17121 GCF_035655035.1 Kribbella sp.
GTGGTGATGATCGAGACCAGCGCGATGAACGACATCGTGGTCGGCAGCCCGATCACCTGCCCCCACACCTGCGCCCGCTGGCCCTTCCCGAACCGGGTGAAGTCCGGCATGTTCAGCGACAGCGTCGCCCAGAACGCGATCATGCCCATCAGCGACGGCGCGAAGATCTTCCAGAAGTCCGGTCCCCAGCCGAGCTTCGACGGCTGCGACAGGATCGGGCCGAAGCCGCCGGCCTTCACCAGGATTGCCACCATCAGCGCCACGAACGCGATCGTCACCAGCGGCGCCGCCCAGTTCTCGAACCGGCGCAGGCCCTCGATGCCGCGGAAGATCAGCACCATCTGCAGCACCCAGAAGAAGCCGAAGCTCACCCACATCGTCCACGGGTGCCCGCCGATCGCGGCCGCCCCGGTCCAGCTCTTGCCGAACAGTTCGCCGACGATCACGAAGATCGCCTGGCCGCCGATCCAGGTCTGGATCCCGAACCAGCCGCAGGCGATGAACGCCCGCAGCAGCGCCGGGAAGTTCGCGCCGCGGACGCCGTAGAACGCCCGCGCGAAGACCGGGAACGGGATGCCGTACTTCGTGCCCGCGTGACTGTTCAGCAGCAGCGGGACCAGGACGATCAGGTTCCCGAGGGTGATGGTCAGGAACGCCTGCAGCCAGTTCATCCCGAGCGCGACCAGCCCGGACGCGAGCAGGTAGCTCGGGATGTTGTGCGCCATCCCCATCCACAGCGCGGCGTAGTTGTACGTCGACCAGGTCCGCTCGGGCAATCGGGTCGGCGCCAGCTCGGCGTTCGCGTACGGGCTGTCCTGCAGTGCCTCAGGGTCGGTGAGTTCGACCCTTCCGTCGGGATGAACCGTCTGCTGGATCGTGGCCATGCCGTACCACCCCATCCGGTCGGGCGAAGTCCGTTCCGAACAAGTTGCGGGACCGACGACCCGATGTCAACGGAAAGGGCTTATCCAGGTCCCAGCAAGGGCAGTGACGGGCGTTGGGGGGTGCCGAGGGCGGTGTAGCCGCGGCGGATGGCGTCCTGGAGTTTGTCGACCGGCCACGGCCAGTCGTCGGTGTGCTTGAGGGCGTCCTCCAGCGACGTGCCGGCGTGGTGCAGCGTCGAGATCGTGTTCGCGACCCGGCCCAGCTCGATCGCCTGGTCGTGGGCGAACTCGAGGTCGACGACCGCGCCGTGACCCGGGACGATCCGTGCGGTCGGCGGCATCATCCCGACCACGGCCTGGATCGTGTCCGGCCACTCGAGCGGGAACGAGTCCTCGCCGTACGACGGCGGCGCCGACTCCTCGAGCAGGTCGCCGACGAAGAACACCTCGACGTCCGGCACCGAGACCACGGTGTCGCCGGACGTGTGCCCGTTGCCGACGTGCAGCAGCTCGACGCGCCGGTCGCCGAGGTCGATCACCTTGGCGGCGGCGAACGTCGTACCGGCGAGGTTCTCCTCGGCGGCGGCGTTCTCGTGCAGGTAGACCTCGGCGTCGGCGAAGACGCTGTTGCCGGCCACGTGGTCGAAGTGGGCGTGGGTGTTGACGACCCATTTCACCGGGAGGTCGGTGAGCTCACGGATGTCGCCGCGGAGCTTCTCGGCCTCCTCGGTGGTCGCGCGGGTGTCGATCACCAGCACGCCGTCCGCGCCGGCGACCAGGCCGACGTTGAGGTCCCATTCGTCGTACCGGCGGACCCACGTCCGGTCGCCGAGCTCCGTCCAACTCATGCGCCCGACACTACTTGCCCTTGTTACTTGCTGAGCACATCGCCTCTCGCGACCTGGTCCCGCTTGACGCCGCGGAGCAGCAGGCCGACGTTGTCGCCGGCCTTCGCGGTCTGCATGATCTTGCGGAACATCTCGACGCCGGTCACCTCGACCTGCAGCAGCGGCTGCCCGGCTCGGCTGAGCATCACCTGCTCGCCGACCGACACCGTCCCGGTCTGCACCCGCCCGGTCACCACGGTCCCGCGCCCGGTGATCGAGAACACGTCCTCGACCGTCAGGCCGAACGAACCCACCGGCAGGCTGTCCTGCGGCCGGTCCGGAAAGCTGTTCGGTTGCGCGTGGCCGCGCGCCAGCATCTCCTGCGGGTCCATCGGATTCGACCGCTTCCAGAACTTCCAGCCCATGGGGTGAGAGTAGTCCTTGGCAAGCCCTCTCCGGTCGACTTAAGGTCGCAAGTGTTCCGATCGGAACTCCGAAACTTTCGAAGGGTGGCCGGTGTGACGACACGACGTGCGGTGGTGGTGCGGGGTGGCTGGGAAGGGCACTCCCCGGTCGAGGCGACCGATCTGTTCATCCCGCACCTGGAGGCGAACGGGTTCGAGGTGACGGTCTCGGACACGACCGCGGCGTACCTCGAACTCGAGGGCGTCGACCTGGTGCTGCAGTGCGTGACGATGAGCGAGATCGAGCCCGAGCACTTCAAGGGCCTGGAGGCGGCGATCCGGCGCGGTACCGGGTTCGCCGGCTGGCACGGCGGGATCGCGGACTCGTTCCGCAAGAACGTGGACTACAGCTTCATCACCGGCGGGCAGTTCATCGCGCACCCGCACGGCTTCACCGACTACCGGGTCGACATCATCGCCGACCATCCGATTGTCGACGGTATCGAGCACTTCGACGTGCACACCGAGCAGTACTACGTGCACGCCGACCCGACGAACAACGTGCTGGCCACCACCACGTTCGCGTCGCACCCGGACTACCCGTGGATCGAGGGTGCGGTGATGCCGGCGATCTGGACCCGCACCTGGGGCGAGGGCAAGGTCTTCGTCTGCACGGTCGGCCACAAGCTGGACGACCTGGAAACGCCCGAGGTACGGACGATCATCGAGCGGGGGCTGCTGTGGGCGAGCAAGTGACCGGACCGGTGACCAAGGTCGGCATCGTCGGTACGGGCGTCATCTCCGGCACCTACCTGGACCACCTGGCCAAGCTCCCCGGCGTCGAGGTGGCCGCGGTCGCGGACCTCGACCTTTCGCGCGCTCAGGCGATCGCGGACCAGAACCCGGACATCCGCGCGGTGTCGCCGGAGGAGCTGTACACGGCTGACGACATTCAGATTGTCGTCAATCTTACGATCCCGGCGGCCCACGCCTCGGTGCACCAGGCGGCATTGGCGGCCGGCAAGCACGTGTACGGCGAGAAGCCGCTGGCCATGGACCGCGCCGAGGCGGAGCCGCTGCTGAAGTACGCCGCCGCCAACGACCTGCGGATCGGCTGCGCGCCGGACACGGTCCTCGGCACGGGCACCCAGACGGCCCGGGCGGCGATCGACCGCGGCGACATCGGCACCCCGCACGCGGCCACCGCGTTCATGGTGACCCCCGGCCACGAGCTGTGGCACCCGGCGCCCGAGTTCTACTACCGGCGCGGCGGCGGCCCGGTCCTCGACATGGGGCCGTACTACGTGACCAGCCTGGTCACGCTGCTCGGGCCGGTCGTCCGGGTCACCGCCCGTGCGGGCCGGGCCAAGCAGCAGCGGGAAATCCACACCGGCCCGCGGGCCGGGACCGTGTTCGACGTCGAGGTGCCGACCCACGTCACCGGCGTACTGGAGCACGAGTCGGGCGCGCTGACCACCGTGCTGATGTCGTTCGACGTGTGGGCCGGCCGGCTGCCGCGGATCGAGGTCCACGGTACGGACGGCAGCCTGTCGGTGCCGGACCCGAACGGGTTCGACGGGACCGTCGAGCTCGTGACGCCGCAGCAGCGCGAGTGGACCGAGGTGCCGGTCGCCGGTGGGTACGCCGGAGCCGGCCGCGGGGTCGGTGTCGCGGACATGGCCCGGGCGTTGCGGACCGGCGAACCGCACCGCGCGACCGGGGAGCTTGCGTACCACGTGCTCGACGTACTGGAGTCGTTCGTCGACTCCGCCGTACAGGACCAGCCGCTCGACGTGGCCAGTACCGTGACGCGTCCGGCGCCCGTTCCGTTGGGAGCCACGCCCGAGACCGCCTAGACTGGCACTCTGAATGACTGAGTGCCAGTTGTGAGTGCCGAGGGTCTGAAAGGGTGGTGCGCGTGCTGGACGACCGCAAGCTGGATGTGCTCCGCGCCATCGTCGAGGACTACGTCGCGACCCACGAGCCGATCGGGTCGAAGGCACTGGTCGACCGGCACAACCTCGGTGTGTCACCAGCCACCGTGCGTAACGACATGGCGGCGCTGGAGGAGGAGGGGTACATCACCCAGCCGCACACCAGCGCCGGCCGGATCCCGACCGACGCGGGCTACCGGCTGTTCGTCGACAAGCTGAGCACGGTCAAGACGCTGTCGACGGCGGAGAAGAAGGCGATCACGTCGTTCCTGGCCGGCGCGGTCGACCTGGACGACGTGGTCCGGCGTACCGTCCGGCTGCTCGCCCAGATCACCCGCCAGGTCGCCATCGTGCAGTACCCGTCGCTGAACCGGTCCAGCGTGCGGCACATCGAGGTCGTCACGATGACCCCGCGCCGGCTGCTGCTGGTGCTGATCACCAGCAACGGCCGGGTCGAGCAGCGGATCGTCGAGCACCCGCACGACGTCGACGAGCAACTGATCGCGGACCTGCGTTCGCGGCTGAACACGGCACTCGCCGGCCAGCGGCTGACCGACGCGGCCACGTCGCTGACGAACGTGCCCGACCTGTTCGCGCCGTCCGACCGGTCGCTGGTCTCGTCGATCGTCACGACGCTGTTCGAGGCGTTCACCGACGAGGTCGGCGAGCAGCGGATCGCGGTCGGCGGCGCCGCCAACCTGACCCGGTACGGCGACGACTTCGAGCGGAACGTGAAGCCGGTGCTGGAGGCGCTCGAGGAGCACGTCATCCTGCTGAAGCTGCTCGGCGAGGCGACCAACCCGCAGACGCTGACCGTCCGGATCGGCCACGAGAACCCGTACGAGGAGCTGGCCACCACCTCGGTGGTCGCGACCGGGTACGGCTCGAAGTCGGAGGTGCTGGCCACCCTCGGCATCGTCGGACCGACGCACATGGACTACCCGAGCACGATGGGCGCCGTACGGGCCGTCGCGCGCTACGTCAGCCAGATCCTGGCTGAATCATAATGAAGACGAAGACAACCCCCTGGTCTGGAGTATGAGCACCGATTACTACGCCGTCCTAGGTGTCAGCCGCGACGCGTCACCGGACGAGATCAAGAAGGCGTACCGCAAGCTGGCACGCCAGTACCACCCGGACGTGAACGACTCCGAGGACGCGCACCAGAAGTTCCAGGAGATCGGGCGCGCGTTCCAGGTGCTCAGCGACCCGCAGAAGCGGCAGATGCACGACCTCGGCGGCGACCCGTTCGCGTCCGCGGCCGGCGGGCCGGGCGGGGCCGCGGGCTTCGGGCAGGCGTTCACGTTCACCGACATCATGGACGCGTTCTTCGGCCAGACCGGCGGCGCGACCCGCGGGCCGCGGCCGCGCACCCGGCGCGGTCAGGACGCGCTGATCCCGCTGCGGATCGACCTCGCCGAGGCCGCGTTCGGTACGACGCGGGAGCTCAAGGTCGACACCGCCGTACTGTGCCCGACCTGTAGCGGGTCCGGTGCGGCCGCCGGGTCGGAGCCGGTGACCTGCGAGATCTGCCACGGGCGCGGTGAGGTGACGCACACGCAGCGGTCGTTCCTCGGCGAGGTGCGGACGATGCGCCCCTGCCCGAACTGCCGCGGCTACGGCACCACGATCCCGAACCCGTGCGTCGAGTGCTCCGGCGACGGCCGGGTGCGCTCCCGCCGTACCGTCACCGTGAAGATCCCGGGCGGGGTGGACAGCGGGACCCGCGTGCAGCTGTCCGGCCAGGGCGAGGTCGGCCCGGGTGGTGGACCGGCCGGCGACCTGTACGTCGAGATCGAGGTCGAGCCGCACGACATCTTCACCCGCAACGGCGACGACCTGCACTGCACGGTCACGTTGCCGATGACGGCGGCCGCGCTCGGTACGACGATCGACCTGCCGACCCTCGAGGGCGAGACGACCCCGCTGGAGGTCCGGCCCGGTACGCAGTCCGGTACGACGCAGACACTGACCGCGCGCGGCGTACCGAGGTTGCGGCACGCCGGCCGCGGCGACCTGATCGTCCAGGTGATCGTCGAGACCCCCACCAGACTCGACGACGCCCAGGCCGAGCTGCTCCGCCAGCTCGCCGTCGCCCGCGACGAGGAACGCCCGCAAGGCCAGGTCCAGGCCACCCACAAGAGCGTCTTCGGCCGCCTCCGCGACGCCTTCGGCGCCCACTAGCAGTCCCAGTGGGTGTCGCGGTGTTCTTCCTCCCCGACCTGGCCGGGGAGGAGCTGGTGCTCGACGGTGCCGAGGGGCGGCATGCGGCCGTCGTGCGGCGGATCGGGGTGGGGGAACGGATCCGGCTGACGGACGGGCGCGGGGCCTGGGTCGAGGGGGCTGTGGTGGCGGCGTCCAAGGCCGGGGTGACGGTGGCCGTGGACGAGCGGGGGACCGCGGCGTCCCCCGAGCCGCGGGTGGTTGTGGTGCAGGCGGTGCCCAAGGGGGAGCGGGCCGAGTTGGCGGTGGAGATGTTGACCGAGGTGGGGGTCGACGTCATCGTGCCGTGGAACGCGGAGCGCAGCCAGTTCCGGGCCAACCCGGAGCGGGTCGAGAAGATGCTGGCGAAATGGCGGGCGTGGGCGTTCGAGGCGAGCAAGCAGTCGCGGCGGAGCTGGTTCGCCGAGGTCGCGCCGCTCGCGTCCACGGCTGACGTCGCGGAGCGCCTGGCCGCTGCGGCGCTGCCCGTCGTACTGCACGAGGAAGCGACCGTGCCGCTGGCCTCGCTCGAGGCGCCGGCGACCGGCGACATCGTGCTGGTGATCGGCCCCGAGGGCGGTATCGCCCCGGCCGAGCTGGCCGCGTTCGGCAGCACCCCGATCCGCCTCGGCGACACCGTACTGCGCACCTCGACGGCCGGCGTCGCCGCTGCCGCCGTGCTGCTGGCCTCTTCGCGCTGGCAGTAGGCTGTTAGACAGCAGCCGAACACGCGAGGACTGAACCCATGGCCGTCGAAACCGCCAGAGCCCGGACGCTCACGCACGCCGACCCCGCCGAGGTCTCGCTGCAGGCCGCCCTGGACGCCCTCGCCGACCCGGTCCGCCGCTCGATCCTGCGCGACCTGGCCGCCCACGACGACTGGACCCGCGCCTGTGGCACGTTCGACCTCCCGGTCAAGAAGGCGACCGCAAGCCACCACTTCGCCGTACTGCGCTCCGCCGGCCTGATCGAGCAACGCGACGAGGGCGCCCGCCGCCTGAACCGCCTCCGCCGCGCCGAGTTCGAAGCAGCCTTCCCCGGCCTCCTCACGGCCACCATCGACCGCGAAGCCGACTGAGGGCTTACTTCACCAGGATCGCCTTGGTGTCGGTGTCCGTGACGCTGCCGTCCGACGGGGACACGAGGTACACGCTGATCTGCCACGGCCCAGGGCTGAGTGTCAGCTGGAACGCGTACGCCGAGAACGTCTGGCCCTGCTTGGTGCTGATGTAGCTCTTCTTGACCTCGCGGGTCTTCAGGTTCGTCGCCTGGTAGTTGACCGTGGCCTCGTACGCCGCCGCGATACCCTGCACCGTCACCTTGGGCGCCAGCGCCGCGTCCTGGACCGGCGAGTCGATCCAGACCAGCGCCTGAACGTCAGCCGCCTGTGCCCGGTCCAAGGGCTGGGTGGCGTCGATCCGGCCGAACAGCTGCTGCACCGGACGGCCGTTCTGCGTGACCCGGACCGGGGTCTGGTCGTCCTTCAGCGCGCCCTGGACGGTGTAGACCAGCTGCTGCGCCGCGACCCGGGCGACGTCCTCGTCGAGCGTCGTCTTCGGCAGCTGCTTGAAGTCGACGGTGACCTCGTCGTCGTCGCGGGTCACCGTGTTCACCGCGGCCCCGCGCCAGACCGAGTAGTAGTCCGGGTCGGCCGGGTTCTTCGTGGTCATGATCCGGACCGCCTGCTCCGCCGGGTGACCGCTCACCTTCGACCAGGTGCGGTACAGCCGGGTGGACGTCTTCTTCTGCGCGCCCACCTGCGTGCCGAGCCAGTAGACCGGGACCAGTGTGTCGTGCACGGACGCCTCCGGTACGCCACGCGTCTTGGCGGGCAAGGGGGAGGCGGTCAGGATCGACGGGGCCGGGGACTCCGGGAGGGCGGCGGAGGTGGTGGGCTGTCCGGCCACCGACTCGCCGTCGTTGGCGGTGGTGTCGGTGTGGGTGAAGACGGTGAAGGCGCCGATCGCCGCGGCGGTGCCGATCGCGGCGACCCCGGCGGTCAGGAACCAGGGACGATGGGTGGACGGGCGCTGGGCGTGCGCGCGGGTGCGGATCTCCAGCAGTGCGTCGGCCGGCTCGATCCGGTCCGCCTCCTCGTGGAGGGCGCGGCGGATCAGCTCGTCGAACGGGTCGTGGGACTTGTCGTTCATGCGTTCTGCTCCAGGAGCTGGCGCAGCGACTTGGTCGCGCGCGCGGCGTGGCTCTTCACCGAGCCCCGGCTGATGCCCATCGTGTCGGCGATCTCCGCCTCCGACAGGTCACCGTAGTACCGCAGCACCATCACGGTGCGTTGCTTCTCCGGCAGGGTGCGCATCGCCTCGATGACCCGGTCGGTCTCCTCGGTCCGCAGTACCGCCTGCTCGGCGCTCGGTTCGTCGGGCAGCGCCCTGGGGGTGTGCTTGTCCACCACGACCAGGTGCCGCTGGCGGGACCGGCAGCGGTTCACCACCGCGGTCCGCAGGTAGGCGAGTGCCTTGTGCGGATCGCGCAGCCGGTTCCAGCGGCCGTGCATGGCGACGAACGCGTCCTGCACGATCTCCTCGGCCGTGCCGGTGTCGCGCAGCAGTAAGCTGCCGAGGCGGACGAGCGAGGCGTAGTGCGCGGTGTAGACGGCCGTCAGCGCCTCGTCGGCATCCCACGAGGACTCATGTGTCACGCACTCTTCGTACACCACGGCCGGTTGTGCCACGAAAAGACGACGCCAAGGCCGTGTCCCAGGTTGACAACAGGATGCCCCGATCTGATGAGAACCTGAGGAGATGCAGCAGCGCGGCGACAGCGAGTGGTCGGGTCATCACGAGATCACGTACGCCGCCGTCGACCGCCTCTACCGGCACCTGGCCGCGCCGGACGGCACGGTCCGCGGCGTGACCCAGGAGCGGTACGCCGCCGCGCTCGACAAGGCGCAGGCGCACCAGGACCGCCCGCTCGGCGCGGGCGTGATCAAGAACTTCAACGGCACCGGGCTGCCGTTCCCGTACGCCGGGCCCGGCCCGACGATGCACTCGGCGTACGCGAACCCGGACGCCCAGCGCGAGCACTTCATGGCGGACCCGTACCGCGAAGGCCCGGACAACCTGCACAGCAATACCGAGTACATCCATGAGCAGCTCGGTGCCGCGCACGGGTCGGGCGCCGACGAGTTCGCGCACCTGGGCGCGGCCGCACACGCCTTGCAGGACAGCTACTCCGGCGCGCACGCCTGGCGGGAGGACTCGGTGTACGACGGGGACGTGAATGCGCCCGTACAGTCGCTGCACGTGTTCACGCCGTCGCACGCGGTTGGTGCCGGCGACGGGAAGAACACGCATTCGGACGAGTTCGACCGGCCGCCGGTGGACTCCGGGTCAACCCGGGCCGCGATCGAGGCGACGTACCGGATGCTGCGCAGTTACGAGCAGAACCGCGAACTGGCGCCGGACGCGGCCGACCGGGCGCGGCGCTCCGACCTCGGGCCGATGCTGCGCTCGTCGCCGTCCGGTGTGGCGGTCAACCTGCAACCGAGCCGCGCATGGACCGCCGAGCGGAACCGGCGGCTGGCGCTCGAGCACGGCGTCATGCGGCCCGGCCCGGAGGCCGACGAGCTCGCGCGGCTCGCCGGCGTGCTGTCCCCGAACCCGGCCGCCGGTCAGGCCGCCGGGCACGCCGGGCCCGTGCCGAGCGCCACGTCCGGAACTCCCGAGCGGCCGCCCGGGAGGGTGTCGCGGGGAATTGCACGTGAGGGTGTCGGTCGGGACGGCTAGCATGGAAGCTCCCATCACCAGTCCTCAGGAGGAAGAGCCTGTCCAGGCCACGCAGTATCGAACCGGAGACGCGCCAGAACGGAGCAGTCGCAGGCGCGACCACCGCCACGCAGGCATCCCACAAGATCGTCGTGCCGAACAGCATCGACATGGTGGCCCTGCTCGGAGCCCGGGACGAGTTCCTCCGCATCGTCGAGAAGGAGTTCGCCGCCGACATCATGGTCCGCGGCAACGAGATCACGCTGGTCGGTGAGCCCGCCGAGCTGGCGCTCACCGAACGCCTGGTCGACGAGCTGATCGCGGTGATCCGCACCGGGCACGGGCTGACCGCCGACTCCGTCGAGCGCAGCATCGCGATGATCAAGCAGGCGACCGCGGAGAGCCCGCGCGACGTCCTGACCCAGAACATCCTGTCCAGCCGCGGCCGGACCATCCGGCCGAAGACGCTGAACCAGAAGCGGTACGTCGACGCGATCGACAAGAACACGATCGTGTTCGGCATCGGCCCGGCCGGTACCGGCAAGACCTACCTGGCGGTCGCCAAGGCGGTCCAGGCGCTGCAGGCCAAGGAGGTCAACCGGATCATCCTGACCCGGCCGGCCGTCGAGGCCGGCGAGCGGCTCGGGTTCCTGCCCGGCACCCTGTCGGAGAAGATCGACCCGTACCTGCGGCCGCTGTACGACGCCCTGCACGACATGCTCGACCCGGAGTCCATCCCGCGGCTGATGACCGCCGGCACGATCGAGATCGCGCCGCTGGCCTACATGCGCGGCCGGACGCTGAACGACGCCTACATCATCCTGGACGAGGCGCAGAACACCTCGCCCGAGCAGATGAAGATGTTCCTCACCCGGCTCGGGTTCGGCTCGAAGATGGTGGTGACCGGCGACGTCACCCAGGTCGACCTGCCGAACGGCACCAACTCGGGCCTCAAGGTCGTGCAGGAAATTCTCGAAGGCGTGCAGGATCTGGGATTCTGCCGGTTGACATCGCACGACGTGGTCCGGCACAAGCTGGTCGGCCGGATCGTGTCGGCGTACGAAAACTACGAAGGCAGTGCTGATTCCCACCGATGAACGTCGAGGTCAACAACGAGTCCGGCGTGGAGATCGACGCGCACGGACTGATGCGGCTCAGCCGGTTCGTGATGTCGTCCCTGCGGCTGCACCCGGAGTGTGAGCTGTCGATCAAGCTGGTCGACGAGGACACCATGGCGCGGTACCACGTCGAGTTCCTGGACCTGCCGGGCCCGACCGACGTGATGTCGTGGCCGATGGACGAGCTGCGCCCGGGGTCCGACGGCGACCCGGACGACGACCTGCCGCTCGGGCACCTGGGCGACATCGCCCTGTGCCCGACGGTGGCCGCCGCCCAGGGCGCGAAGGCCGGCCACGGCACCTGGGCCGAGCTCGAGCTGCTCACCGTGCACGGCATCCTGCACCTGCTCGGCTACGACCACGCGGAACCCGCCGAGAAGGCGGAGATGTGGGACGTCCAGGGCCGCCTGCTGGAAGCATGGCGAGCACCTGGAAATCGTCTAGAGGCGTGATACTCCCATGACTTACCACGACCTGGTTCTGCTGGTTGTGGCCGCGGTGCTCGTGCTGCTCGCCGGGTTGTTCGCCGGCGCGGAGGCGGCCCTGTCGTCGTACTCGAAGGTGCGGGCGAACGAGCAGGTCGAGCTGGGCAACCTGCGCGCGGTCCGGCTGCGTGACCTGCTGTCGGACGCCCCGCGGTACCTGAACTCGCTGCTCCTGCTCCGGCTCAGCTGCGAGATCACCGCGATCGTGCTGGTCACCCAGGCGCTGTCCGGGGTGCTCTCGGTCACCTGGGAGCACATCCTGATCACCGCGGTGGTGATGGTGCTGATCTCGTACGTGATCATCGGCGTCGCGCCGCGCACCCTCGGCCGCCAGCACTCGGACCGGTTCGCGATCCTGTCGGCCGGCCCGGTGATGGCGCTGACCCGGATCCTCGGACCGCTGCCGAAGCTGCTGATCATGATCGGCAACGCGCTCACCCCCGGCAAGGGGTTCGCCGAGGGCCCGTTCGCGACCGAGGCGGAGCTGCGGGCGCTGGTCGACTACGCGGAGAAGTCCGCGGTGATCGAGTCCGGCGAGCGGCAGATGATCCACTCGGTGTTCGAGCTCGGCGACACCATCGTCCGCGAGGTGATGGTGCCGCGCACCGACATGGTCTACATCGAGAAGCACAAGAAGCTCCGCCAGCTCACCTCGCTGGCGCTGCGCTCCGGCTTCTCCCGGATCCCGGTGATCGGCGAGTCCCTGGACGACATCGTCGGTGTCGTCTACCTCAAGGACGTGATGCGCCGGGTCTACGACAATGCCAACGCCGAATCGACCGAGCGGGTCGAGTCGGTGATGCGGCGGTGCATGTACGTCCCGGACTCCAAGCCCGCCGACGAGCTGCTCCGCGAGATGCAGGCCGCCCGGATGCACCTGGCGATCGTCGTCGACGAGTACGGCGGCACCGCGGGGCTGGTGGCGATCGAGGACATCCTGGAGGAGATCGTCGGCGAGATCACCGACGAGTACGACGAGGACCCGGACTCGGTGCAGCAGCTGTCCGACGGCGCGTACCGGGTCTCCAGCCGGCTGCCGATCGACGAGCTCGGCGAGCTGTTCGGTGTACCGCTGGACGACGACGACGTGGACACCGTCGGCGGCCTGATGGCCAAACTGCTCGGCAAGGTGCCGATCCCCGGCGCCGAGGTCACCATCGAGGGCCTGTCGCTGACCGCGGAGCGGCCGTCCGGCCGCCGGAACCAGGTAGGTACGGTTCTGGTACGGCGCGAGGAGCCGAACCCCGCGCCGCACGACCAGAACCACCAGCACGCCTGAGGAGCACCACTTGTCTGACCTGTCCGCCGAGGACGCGAAACTCGTCACGCTGGCCCGCGCCGCCCGCGCCCGTACCCGTGCGCTCGAAGGCGCCGCCGTACGGGACTCCGACGGCCGCACGTATGCCGCCTGCACCGTGGCTCTCGACACCGTCGAGCTGACCGCGCTGCAGCTCGCGGTCGCGATGGCGCTCGCGTCCGGGGTGAAGGGTCTGGAGGCGGCCGCGGTGGTCACCGAGGACGGAGCCGTGGACGAGGCCGTGGACGTCAATGTCGTACGGCACTTCGCCGGCGCCAACATTCCCGTAGTAGTTGCCCTGGGCACCGGAGAGGTCCGCGATGTCGTCCACACCTGAGAACTTCAAGTCCGGTTTCGCCTGTTTCGTCGGGCGGCCCAACGCCGGCAAGTCCACGCTCACCAACGCGCTGGTCGGCCGGAAGATCGTGATCACCTCGTCGAAGCCGCAGACCACCCGGCACGCGGTGCGCGGCATCGTGCACCGGCCCGACGCCCAGCTCGTGCTGGTGGACACGCCCGGGCTGCACAAGCCGCGCACGCTGCTCGGCGAGCGGCTGAACGACCTGGTCAAGACCACCTGGGCCGAGGTCGACGTGATCGCGGTCTGCCTGCCGGCCAGCGACAGGATCGGCCCCGGCGACCGGTTCCTGGTCGGCGAGGCGGCCAAGGTCGCGAAGACCCCGAAGGTCGCGCTCGCCACCAAGGCCGACCTGGTCGCGCCGGACCGGATGGTCGAGCACCTCGCCGAGATCGCGGCGCTGGGGGAGTCGGTCGGGATCGAGTGGGCCGCGGTGATCCCGGTCTCCGCGACGTCCGGGTTCCAGGTGGACGTGGTCGCGGACGAGCTGGTGAAGCTGCTGCCGGAGGGCTTCCCGCTCTACCCGGACGGCGACATCACCGACGAGCCCGAGGAGACGCTGGTCGCGGAGCTGATCCGGGAGGCCGCGCTGGAGGGCGTCCGGGACGAGCTGCCGCACTCGATCGCGGTCACCATCGACGAGATGAACCTGCGCGAGGACCGTCCCGAGGACAAGCCGCTGCTGGACGTGTACGCGAACATCTTCCTCGAGCGGGAGAGCCAGAAGGGCATCGTGATCGGTCACAAGGGCGCCCGCCTGCGCGAGGTCGGCGCGGCCGCCCGGAAGCAGATCGAGGCCCTGCTCGGGACGCCGGTGTACCTCGATCTGCACGTCAAGATCGCGAAGAACTGGCAGACCGACGCGAAGAACCTGCGGAAGCTGGGCTTCTGATGATCCTGCGGAACCCTGTGTACGCCGCCCTGACCGGGCCGCACGCGTCCTTCGCCGACGTGTCGGGCAACGCCCGCCGCTACCCGGCCGCGGTCGCGCCGTTCCTCGGGATGCCGGACGAGCTGACCGACGCCGACTGGGCCGACGCGGCCGAGCTGCTCCGGGCCGGGGGACCGGCCGCGCTGATGCGGCCGGAGTTCGAGGTGCCGGACGGGATCAAGATCGACAAGGTGTTCGACCTGGTCCAGTTCACCGCGCCGGACGGCCTGGCCGCCGCGGATCCGGAGACGGTCGTGCTCGGCGCGGACGACGTACCGGACATGCTGGCGCTGGTCGCGCTGACCGATCCGGGCCCGTTCCGCAGCCGCACGATCGAGCTCGGCACGTACCGCGGGATCCGCCGCGCCGGTGAGCTGATCGCGATGGCCGGGATGCGTTTCAGCCTGCCGGGGTACGTCGAGATCAGCGCGGTCTGCACGCACCCGTCGGCCCGCGGCGAAGGCCTCGCGACCCGGCTGATCCGGGCGGTCGCCGCGGACATCACGGCGACCGGCCGGCACCCGTTCCTGCACACCGGCGGCACCAACACCACCGCGATCCGCCTCTACAACTCCCTCGGCTTCACCCTCTCCAACGAGATGAAGGTAACGATCGTCGAGGCGATCTAGAGGGTCTTCTGGTAGTCGAGGATGCGCGCGACGATGTGGTAGTTGAGCGCCTTGTTGATGCCGATCATGTGGTCGTTGGACTCGGCGTTCCAGGTGTCGATCTGGGTCAGCGCGGGCTCCTGCTCGCGTAGCCAGAGCAGCATCGCGGACTTGAGCAGGGCGCCCAGGCGGTGGCCGCGGTGGTCCCGGGAGACCGCGGTGTCGTGCTGCTCGCCGAGGTACGGGCGTTCCCGCTCGACGGCGACGACCGTGTGGCCGGCCAGGTCGCCGGTGTCCTTCCGCCGGGCGACCACCCGGTACACGGTGCGGTCGCTCTTCGCCTGCGCCTCCTCGTACGCCCGCAGCCGCTCCGGGCTGTAGACGTCGTCCTCCAGGTCGAGGTCGTCCCTCGGCGCGTCGTTGATCGACTCGGTCACCGCGACCATGCCCTCGAGCAGGTCCTCGGGCAGCGGGCCGGTGAGCCTCAGCAGCTCGTACGCCGACGCGGCGGTCAGCGACTCGTCGTACATCCGCTGCACGAGGCCCCAGTCGAGACCGGCCAGGTCCTGGCGGCGGTTCACCTCGACCGACTTCTGTATGTATCCGTGCCGCCGGGCGAACGCCTCCGCCTTCGGCAGGTCGAGCCCGCCGAAGCCCGTGATCGTCCGGCCGAGGTCCCGGGTCACCTGCTCGCCGTACTCGATCAGCGCGGACCCGATCCCGCGGCCGCGGTGGTCGGGGTGCACCTTGACGTCGAGCCAGGCGTGGTCGGTGTTCTCGTACTGCGGGAGGTCGACCGTCAGCACGCCGACGGCCGTGTCGCCCTCGCTGGCCAGGTACGCCTGCGGGGGCTCCAGGTCCCAGCCGTACCGCAGCATGTTCGCGAAGGTCCGCGGGGTGTGCTGCACGAACTCCGGGCAGTCCAGCTTCCACCCGGCCGAGTCGACCGCGACAGCCTCCGCGCATCCGACCTCGTCGTCGGGGGACAGCTTGATGATCTTCACGCCCCCAGCGTCCACCGGAACGCGTGGTCCCGCATCTGGTTTATCCCGGGCTCGGCATCCCGTACGCGTGGTCCACCGTCATCGAGAACATCAGCCGCTTGTCCCGCACCATCACCGCGCGGTACTCGTCCCAGTCCGGGTGTTCGCCCGAGGCGATCCGGTAGTAGTCGACCAGGTCCTCGACCACCGCGTCGTGCGGATCCGCCGCCACCTCGCTGAGCTGCGCCTTGCCCTCCAGCACGAGGTACGACCGGCCGCCGGACCCGTTCACGTACAGGCTGGCCCGCGGATCCCGCCGCAAGTTCTTCGTCTTCGCCCGCCCGTCCGTCAACGAGACCCGCACCCGGCTGCCGTCGAACACATAGGTGACGTTCGACAGTTGCGGCCGCCCATCCCGCTTGATCGTCACCAGCACGCCGAGCCCGTGCGTACCGACCCGGTCCAGAAGAGTTTCCGTCATACCGCAACCTTAGGAGCTCAACCGTTCTTGAAGGCAAGGAACGGTTTCACCTCGGCGAGCCACCGGTCCGGGGTGTGGGTGTGGATGCGGTGGCCGGCTTCGATCGTGGTGATTGTTGCCTGGGGCATCGTGGTGGCGAGGAGGCGGAAGCGGGTCTGGTCGAGGTGGCTCTTCGGGCCGCCGGCCAGGATCAGGGTGGGGGCGGTGACGGCGGGCAGGCCGGACCACCAGGTCGGGTTCGGTCGGCGGAGGTCGGTGATGACGTCGCGGAGCAGCGTGGGGTCGCAGCGGCGGCGGGCCAGCCAGCCGGTGACGAGGAGGGCGAGGCGCGGGAGTTCGCGAGTGGTCGGGGCGCCGTCGGCGGTGGTGCGTGGCGGGATCGGGATCTCTTCGAGTACGAGGCGATCGACGCGGTCGGGCTGGGCGACGGCGACGGCGCTGGCCACGAACGCGCCGAGCGAGTTCCCGATCAGCGTGATCCGGCCGAGGCCGTCGAGGTCGCGCAGTACCTGATCGCGGAAGTCGTCGAGGCGGTACGGGCGACGTCGGGGCGCGGTGCCGTGGCCGAGCAGCGCAGGGCAGTGCACGCGGTACCCGAGCGCCTCGAACTCGGGCACGAAACGGTCCCACGTCTCCGGGCCGCTGGTGCCGGCATGCAGACACACCAGATCCTTCATGTCTCAGTCCTACTCACCAGAAGTACGCCGGCCACCACCACGGCCAGCCCGGCAATCCGTGGTCGCTCACGCAGTACGAACGCGCCGATCAGGGCACCTAGTACGACGTTCAGCGTCCGGCCGACCGCGACGGTGCTGACCGACGCGAACGACAGCGCGACCAGCACCAGTCCGTAGCTGGCCGGCATCAGCACGGCGATCGGCAACGCC
>NZ_DASRVN010000418.1:0-11874 GCF_035655035.1 Kribbella sp.
CTGCGGACCGTCGACCTGACCGCGCACGACGCGTACGTCGACTGCCCGACCAGGGAGCAGCGGGCGTGGACCGGAGACGCGGTCGTGCACCAATCGGTGGACCTGGTCGCGAACCAGGACTGGAGCCTCGCGCGTTGGAACCCCCAGCTCTCGGCGCAGCCGCGCGTCGACGGACTGCTGCCGATGGTCGTCGCGGGCGACTTCGCGACCACGCAGATCCCGACCATCCCGGACTGGTCGCTGCACTGGATCCGTTCGGTCCACAACCTCTACCGCTACACCGGCGATCGCGCGCTCGTCGCCTCGCTGGCCGGCACGGTCGAGGGGATCCTGCGCTGGTTCGAGCGGTACGTCGACGAGCACGGCCTGGTGAGCGACGTACCGGGTTGGGTGCTGATCGACTGGTCGCCGGTCCAGGTACGCGGGACGAGCGCGGCGCTGAACGCCTTGGTGGCAAGGGGTTTGCTGGACTTCGCGGAGCTGTCCGACTGGCTCGGAGACGCGGGCCGTGCGCGCTGGGCGCGGGAGCTGCACGCGCGGCTGCGGAGCGGATTCGAGCTGTTCTGGGATCCGGAACGGCGTGCCTACCGCGACAACGTCGTCGGCGGCAGGCGCGGATCGTCGGTCAGTGAGCACGTAGCCGCGGCCGCGGTGTGCGGCGACCTGGTACCACCCGAGCGGCGTACCGACGTACTCCGGCTGCTCCTCGACCGCGACGCCATGTTCACCGCGAGCCCGTTGGCCGACCACGGTGGTGACGCACGCGGGCCGAACGACGATCAACCCGTGTCCCTGCGGCCGGAACCCGACTGGGACACGGAGCGGCTGGTCGTCGGCGCGCAGCCCTTCTTCAGGTACGTCGTCCACGACGCGCTGGCGCTACTCGGCGCGGCCGACCGGATCGAACAGTTGTGCCTCGACTGGCTCGACCTGTTGAAGGACGCACCGACGGCGTTCCGCGAGTGCTGGGAAGGCGGGTCGTACTGCCACGGCTGGTCGGCCACGCCTACACGTGATCTGGTCCGCTACACACTGGGCATCAGTCCCGCCGTACCGGGATTCGAGGTGGTCCGGATCGCCCCACGGCTCGGGTCGCTCACGTGGGCGCGTGGTGCGGCGCCGACGCCGTACGGCGTGGTCTCCGTGAACGTCGAGGGGACCCGGCTCCGGGTCGAGTCGCCGGTCGAGGTGGAAGTCGTCTCGCGATCGGGCGAGACGACACGTCATCCGGCCGGCCTGGTGGAAGCAGATCTGTGATGGGAGTCCGGATGAAGCCCTTGATCGCTGCGGTCGTGGCCGGTTTGCTGATCGCGGCGGCGGGTGCACCACCGGCCACGGCAGGCGATCCGCTGGCCGACCCGGTCTGGTTGTGCAAGCCGGGTATGCCGGCGAACCCGTGCAACCAGGACGCGTCCGGGAACCCGGTCGAGTCGCCGGGCCTCGTGCGGTATCCGGACGGCGGCGTCGTCACGCTCGACTCGACCCTGACCGGGGGACAAGTCGAGCACTTCGTGTCCGAGCCGGATCCGCCGGTCGACTGCTTCTACGTGTACCCAACGGTCGACCTGGTGGCGAACCCGTTGCTGCAGCTCGGCTCGATTCCACCGGCCGCTCGTCCCAACGAGGCGGCCGTGATGTTCGCGCAGGCTGCTCAGTTCACCGGTCAGTGCCGGATGTTCGCACCGCTCTACCGGCAGGCGACACTTCCCGACCTCGCGGTCGGCACGATCCTGGGCGCCGACGCGTACCTAGGCCCCGGCTTCGCCGATGTCCGGCAGGCGTGGGACTACTACTGGCAACACGACAACCTGGATCCGCGGACCGGGCAGCGGCGCGGGGTGATCCTGTTAGGTCACTCGCAGGGGAGTGTCGCGATCGAGCGGTTGATCCAGTCGTCGATCGACGGCAACCCTGACGTCACCCGCCAACTGGTGTCCGCGGTGCTGCTCGGCGGAGCCGTACAGGTGCCGACCGGTGGCGTCGCCGGAGGCGGCGACGACCCGGACTCGACCTTCCAGCACCTGCCGCTGTGCCGGCGAGGCTCGGGCCTGCAGGTTCCGGTCGGTTGCGTGGTGGCCTACTCGTCGTACACACCGGCGGCCGGTACTGCGCCCGGCTCCGGGACGCTTGCCTGGAGCAACAAGCCTGGCCACCAGATCGCGTGCGTCAATCCGGCGGCGCTCCTGCGCGGCGATGACGCCGGTACGACGACATCCTTGGACGCTTACATGCCGACGCGGAGTCTCGTGCAGGGCAACCTGCTCAACCCCAACGGTCATCTCGCGCTCGTGCTGCTCGGGTACAACTTGATGGACTACGCCACGGGCTTCGCCCATTACCCCTCGACGCTCACCGGCCAGTGCCGGTACGCACCGGGCGCCGGTGGAAGCTCCAGTTGGTTGCACATCACTGGCGGAGACTTCCTGCCGGCGTCAGCGAGTACGTCGCCCCTCGGCCTGCACGTCGCCGACTACAACCTGACGCTCAGCAATCTCAAGGCACTCCTGACCGCCCAGTCCACCGCCTGGAAAGCCCACCCATGACCGAAGCCCCAACCGGTGCCGCGTCAGCGTTACGTCCAGGCCCGGGTGAGGCGTTGGTGCTCGGCGGCGGTGATCGGGAGCACCACGCCGTGGCAGGGGTGGTCCGGCAGACGGTAGGAGTCGCAGGGAGTCCAGTGGCCGCCGGCCAGATCGGTGGTCTCGAAGGGGACGTAGCGTCGCTCGGGCGTGAACTCGTCGATCCAGAGGTACCACTTGTCCGCGGTGTTCGACTTGTACACCAGTGGTCCCTCGCCCCGGACGATCGTGCCCAGGCCGATGCCCTCGGCAACGGGCTTCCAGTCCACGGCGGTCAGCGAGGGTGAGGTCTCGCAGAACACCGACTTCCCGAGTGGTGCGTCGGCGGTGCGGCTGCGCTCGTCCTTGAGAAAGCGGTACCACGCCCCGTCGTGGTGGATCATCGTGGCGTCGATCGTCTGCCAGCCGCGGTCGATCCAGACCTGTGGCGCGGAGAAGCCGCGGAAGTCGCGGGTGGTCGCGCGCATGATCCGGTTGTACGCCTGGCCTTCGTGTTCGGGACCGGCGTACAGGGTCGACGACCAGTGGACCAGGTACGCATCCTGCTCGGGATCCCAGACCGCCTCCGGCGCCCAGGCGTTGCCGGCCTCGGGCGGTGCGACCTCGACGAGCCGCGCCGTACTCCAGTGCACGAGGTCGGCGGACTCCCAGATCACGATGGAGCGGCTGCCGTGCCGCTGGTGCCGGTCCCAGTCGAGACTCACGTGCAGCCGCAGATCCGTCGCGACCAGGAAGAACCGGGATCCGTCCGGAGAGCGTACGAGGTGCGGGTCGCGCACACCGCGCTCACCGACGGCCGACCGCAGTACGGGCCGGCCGCCGTTGAGATCGTCGAAGTGCAACGGGTCGTTCCCGTCGCTCACCGCGAAGTGGATCTGCTCCCCGTCGCCGGACTCCCGCTTGAAGTGCGCGTAAAGGTAGCCGCTGTACGTCACTTGTTGGGGACCTTGTCGTAGGCGTTCTGCTGGATCTGCAGGTACCGCTTCAGGCCGAGGCTGTCCAGGCCCTTCACGTAGGCGTCCCAGTCGGTGTCGAGGTTCTTCGAGCCTGTGATGAACTGCAGTGCGTTCTGCTGGACGTAGTTCTCGATGTTGGTCTGCAGCGTCGCGACCTCGCTGGCCAGGGTGGGGTCGATCCACACCTTCCAGAACGGATAGATCTGGGCCTTGTCCTCGTGGCCGGCGTACAGCTTCGTTGCCTCGAACAACTTACGTTCGTACCCCGCCTGCGAGTAGATGTCGGTGCCGATCACCTCGGAGTTCCGGAACTTCGCCGTGTTGTTGTACTGCGCGAGCGCGCCCCAGCCGGAGTTGAGCGGCTTCGACCCGGGCTTCTGGGTGATCTGCTTGAAGGTCGGCTTCATCGCCTTGTCCAGCGCCACGTCGCCCGGGCCCGGTTTCGTCCAGGCCTTGCCCTCCATGCCGAACTGACCGTTGATCTGGCCCTGGTCGGTGAAGATGTAGTCGAGCAGCTTGATGGCCTGGATCTGCTGTTCCGGGCTCGCCTTGGAGGTCAGGACGAACGTGGCACCCGGAACGCTCGGGAAGGTGTAGCCGGTGTAGTTCGCACCCTTCGGCCCGGTCAGCGGCGGTACGGCGTCGTACTGCTTGTCGCGGCCGTCCGCCGAACCGGTGTTCACGAACTGGCCCGGATGCAGCACGGTGGCGGAACCGAGGACCACCGAACCGGCGCGGTTGCCCTGCTGCGACAGTGCGTCCCCGTTCTGGGTGAAGGCGCCCTTGTCGATCAGGCCCTCCTTGTAGAGCGAGTTGATGTACCGCAGGCCTTCGCGCCAGCCGTCCTTGTTCGCCTGGAGATCAACCTTCCCGTTGTTCAGTACGAGCGTCGAGGCGTTGCTGGCGCCGGCACCTTGCGGGTCGTAGATGAAGGCGTCCATGAAGTACGGGATCAGGTTGTTGCCGACCGACGCGCTGAGCGGGATCTCGTCGGCCTTGCCGTTGCCGTTCGGGTCCTGCGTCTTGAAGGCCTCCAGGACCTTCCGCAGGTCCTCGGTGGTCTTCGGCTGCTGCAGCCCGAGCTTCTTCAGCCAGGCCGAGTTCATCCAGAGCTTGTCCTGGTACGAGCAGTGGAAGCAGTCCACCCACTGCGGCATCCCGTAGATCTTGCCGTCCGGAGCGGTCGCCATCGCCTTCCACTCGGGCGTGGAGTCCAGGGCCTTCTTGATGTTCGGCGCGTACTGGTCGATGAGCTGGTTGAGCGGGACGAGCACGCCCTGGTTCGCCAGCTTGAGCAGATCGACCTGGCTGAACTGGTCGACCCACGGAATCAGCAGGTACAGGTCCGGGTAGTCGCCGCTGGCCAGTGAGATCTGCCGCTTCTCCTTGGCCGCGCCGCCGTCGAACGTGGTGTTCTGCCACTTGATCGTGATGTTGAACTTCTGCTGCACGAGTTTGGTGAAGTCGTTGGTGGCGAGGTTCCAGTCGGCCGACTGGGGAGCGAAGACGTTCAGCGTGACGGCCGGGTTGCCGGTGATCGTCGGCAGCGGCTTGCTCGCGGGATCCTTCGAGCTGCCGCCGCCGGAGCAGGCCGCGAGTGCGAGTACGAGCAGGGCAGTGCCAGCCACCGCGGCACGCCGGCGCCTACTGAGCTTTACGGACATCAGGTTCCTCACAGAGGTCGGGACGAAGTCGGAGGATCAGCCCTTCACGGCGCCGATCAGGATTCCCTTGGTGAAGTAGCGCGCCACGAACGGGTAGATCAGCAGCACCGGCACGCTCGCCACCACGATCAGCGAGTACTTGAGCAGATCGGCGAGCTGCTGGCGCTGGATGACGACGGACGCGTCGACGGCGCCGCCGCCGGTGGTGTTCAGGATCAGGATGTTCCGGAGCACGAGCTGCAGCGGGAACAGATCCGGGTTCTTCAGGTAGATCAGCGCGTCGAAGTACGAGTTCCACTGCATGATCGCGTACATCAGCGCGACCACCGCGATCATCGGCTTGGCCAGCGGGATCACCACCGACCAGAGGAAGCGCAGGTCGCCGCAGCCGTCCAGCTGGGACGCCTCGACCAGCTCGTCGGGGATCGCGGTCCGGAAGTAGGTGCGGGCGATGATGACCTGCCAGACACCGATCGCCTGCGGGACGATCAACGCCCACCGGGTGTCCAGCAGCCCGGCCGACTGGACCACCAGGTACGTCGGGATCAGGCCGCCGGTGAACAGCATCGTGAACAGGATCAGCGTCATCACGACGTTCCGGCCGACCAGCGTCCGCCGGGACAGCGGGTAGGCGATCGCGATCGTCATCGTGACGCTGACGATCGTGCCGACGACCGTGTAGAACAACGAGTTCAGGTACCCCTGGACGATCTGCGGATTCTCGAACACGGCGTGGTACCCGCGCAGCGAGAAGCCGACCGGCCAGAACGTCACCCGGCCGCCCGACACGGCGTCCGGGCTGCTGAAGGAGCTGGCCACGATGTACACCAGCGGCAGCAGCACGACGAGCAGGAAGACCGCGAGCAGCAGGTACACGCAGAACAGGAAGATCCGGTCGGTCCGCGGCTCGCGGATCCGGCGGGCGCGGGAGGCCCGGCGCTCGAGCCGCTTGCCGGTCGACGGGGTCGTCTCGCTGACGGCAGTCATGACCACAGTCCGTTCCCGGTGATTCGTTTGGCGACGGCGTTCACGACGAGCAGCAGGACCAGGTTGATCACCGAGTTGAACAGGCCCACCGCGGTCGCCATGCTGAAGTCCGCGTTCAGCAGACCGGTCTTGTAGACATAGGTCGCGATGATCTCGGACTCGCTCAGGTTCAGCGGGTTCTGCAGCAGGAACGCCTTCTCGAAACCGATCGCCATGATGTTGCCGACGGCAAGTACCAGGATGATGACCGCGGTCGGCATGATGCCGGGCAGGTCGACGTGCCGGATCCGCTGCAGCCGGCTGGCGCCGTCCACCCTGGCGGCCTCGTGCAGCGCGGGATCGATGCCGGCGAGTACCGCCAGGTAGATCACCGCGGAGTACCCGGTGGTCTGCCAGACGTCGGACCAGACGTAGATGTGCCGGAAATAGCCGGGGTTGCCGAGGAAGTCGATCGCCGGCACACCGAAGAAGCCCAGTCCCTCGTTCACGATGCCGAGCCGCGGCGACAGCACCAGGATGGTCATCGACACGACCACCACGGTGGAGATGAAGTACGGCGCGTACGTGACCAGCTGCACGGTCCGCTTGAAGACGCCGTTGCGGACCTCGTTCAGCGCCAGGGCGAGGACGATCGCGATCGGGAAGCTCGCCGCCACCGTGTAGACCGACAGGACGAAGGTGTTCTTCACCAGGGTCCAGAACACCGGGTTCTGGAAGAACAGCTCGAAGTTCTGCCAGCCGATCCACGGGCTTCCCCAGATGCCCTTGATCACGTTGTAGCTCTTGAACGCGAGGACGGCGTTCGACATCGGGATGTACTTGAAGACGACGAACCAGATCAGCGGTACGACCATCAGCAGGTACAGCGTCCAGTGCCGTCGAAGGCTGCGGCGCAGACCCTGGATCCCTGGGCGTTCACGTCGTCGCCGGCGGCGTACCGGTGTCTCACCGGCCGGCGGCCGGACTGTGGTCAGTGTTGCCATGGAGCCTCCTTGTCCGTGCCGTGGTCAGCTGGTGCTCCGGCCCCGTCCGATGGCCGGAAGGACGAGGATTAATCCCATGAATTGCCGGGATCGTAGCGCCCGTGCTGCCTCTGATCCATACTGAAGCTCATCAAAGATGGCAAAAGATCCCATCTATCCGTGACAGTGAGGCCCGCCATGCCACGTATCACCTCGGTCGAGGTCGTCGATGTCCGCTTCCCCACGTCGCGCACCCAGGACGGGTCCGACGCGATGAACAAGGACGGCGACTACTCCGCGGCGTACGTCGTCCTGCACACCGACGAACCCGGCCTGGCGGGTCACGGCTTCACGTTCACGATCGGGCGCGGCAACGACCTGTGCGTCGCGGCGGCCCGGCAACGTGCTCGACCGTTGGTCGGCCTGGACGTCGACGAGGTCTGCGGTGATCTCGGTGGGACGTACCGTGCCCTGCAGGCCGACAGCCAGCTGCGATGGCTCGGCCCGGACAAGGGAGTCGTGCATCTGGCACTGGCGGCGGTGATGAACGCGGCGTGGGACCTCGCCGCCCGCCGGGCCGGCGTACCGCTGTGGCGGCTGCTCGCCGAGATGTCGCCGGAGCAACTGGTCGACGCCGCGGACCTGCGGTATCTGACCGACGTACTCACCCGGGAGCAGGCGATCACGCTGCTGGCCGGCCGTGAAAGTGGCCGGAAGCAACGAATCGGGGAGCTGGCGGAGACCGGCTATCCCTGCTACACCACGTCGGCCGGCTGGCTCGGATACCCGGACGCGAAACTGCGTCGGCTCGCCGAGGAAGCCGTTGCCGCCGGCTACAAACACGTCAAGCTCAAGGTCGGCGCGAACCTGGCCGACGACATCCGGCGCTGCGGCATCGCCCGCGAGGTGCTCGGACCGGACGGTCACCTGATGATCGACGCGAACCAGGTGTGGGACGTGCCCGAGGCGATCGAATGGGTCAAGGCGCTGGCGGAGTTCGACCCGCTGTGGATCGAGGAACCGACCAGTCCCGACGACATCCTCGGTCACGCCGCGATCCGCAAGGCGGTGGCTCCGATCGGGGTCGCGTCCGGCGAGCACGGGATGAACCGGGTGCTGTTCAAGCAGATGTTCCAGGCCGGTGCGCTCGACTACTGCCAACTGGATGCCGCTCGCCTCGGCAGTGTGAACGAAGTACTCGCGGTCTACCTGCTCGCGGCCTGGTTCGACGTGCCCGTCTGCCCGCACGCGGGCGGCGTCGGGCTGTGCGAACTCGTCCAGCACCTGGCGATCTTCGACTACGTCGCCGTGTCGGGTTCGCTCGAGGGGCGTGTGACCGAGTACGTCGACCATCTCCACGAGCACTTCGTCGAGCCCTGCATCGTGCGGAAGGGCGCGTACGTGCTGCCGGTCGCGCCCGGTTACAGTGCCGAGATGTACAGGGAGTCGATCGAGACCTTCAGCTTTCCGGACGGCAGTTGCTGGGCCGCGAGCGCCGCCGGCGAACTGCCATGAGCGCCGCTGTCTCCCAGACCGACGTAGTGGTGCAAGGCGTCCGCCAGATGATCATCGACGGCCGGCTGCGCCCGGGGGACCGGCTGCCGATCGAGCGGGATCTCGCCGCCGCGCTCGGAGTGTCCAGGAACCCGCTGCGCGAAGGGGTCCGGGCACTGTCGATCATGGGTGTGCTGGAGACCCGGCAGGGCGCCGGCACCTACGTCACGACCCTCGATCCGTCGCTGCTGCTGGCTCCGATGGGCTTCGTGGTGGACCTCCAGGACGGGAGCGGTACGCACCACCTGCACGCCGTACGGCGGATCCTCGAGACCGAGGCCGCCGCACTCGCGGCCCGGCAGATCGACGCGGGCGCGCTGGCCGCCGCGGAGGAACTGCTGCGCCGCAACGCGACCGAGCTGCGGCTCGCGGAACCGAACCACGAGACCGTGATCGAGAACGACATCGCCTTCCACCGCATCATCGCCGAGACGGCCGGCAACCCGGTGCTGACCGCGCTGATCACGGCCCTCGGCGGACGGACGATGCGCGATCGCCTCCGCCGCTCGGTCGCACAGCCCGGAGCCGACGACACCTCGCATCGCGAGCACCTGTCGATCCTCGCCGCGCTCACCGCCCGCGATCCGGAGCGCGCCCGTACCCGGATGGCGGCCCATCTCTTCACCGTCGAGGACTACCTCATCGACCACCGCCCGTCGAGTTCCACGACCACCTGAGGACCTATGACCGACCTGCTGCGCTGGACCACGCCCGACCTCACGCTCACCTTCGCCCTCGACGACGGTCCCGTCCGGCTGATCGCCGTCCGCGAGGCCTCGCAGCCGAACGGGGGCGACCCGGCACCGAGCCAGCCTCTGGTGGAGGTCGCGGCCGTCGGGCACGGTCATTCCACCAATCGTCATGCCGGGACCGTTCTCGGGCAGCGGTTGCGGTACGTCGGGCAGACGGACACCGGGACGACGCTGCGCATCGTGCAGGAGGACCCGGCGACCGGGCTTCGCGTGACCAGCGTCTTCGAGGCGGGTGCCGGCGTACGCGCCTGGAGTGAAGCCTCGATCACCGGGCCGGGCTCGCTGGAACTCACCCACCTCTCGTCGCTGGTGGTCGGCCTGGCATCGATCGACGCCGACCTGTACTCGGCCGCGAACAGCTGGATGGCGGAGAACCGTTGGTCGAAGGACGGCGTCCGGGACGTGCTGGCCGATATCGTCCGCGACCCGCACCACCACGTGGCCAACAGCCGGTACGCGGTGACCTCGACGAACTCGTGGTCGACCGGCGAAGCGCTGCCCATCGGCGTGCTGGTCGATCGCGGTACGCCGTACGCCCTCGGCTGGCAGATCGAGCACAACGGGCCCTGGCACTACGAGCTCGGCGAGACCCGGCGCGGTGGCTATCTGTTGCTGAGCGGGCCGACCGACCTCGAGCACCAGTGGAGCGTCGAGGTGACCGCCGACCGGCCGTTCACGTCAGTGCCGGTGTCGCTGGTCACCGGAAGCGACGTCGACGGCGTGTTCGGGGCGCTCACGCGGCAGCGCCGGGCGATCCGGAGGCGCCGCCCGGTCGACGACCGGATGCCGGTCGTCTTCAACGACTACATGAACACGTTGCTGGGCGACCCGACGACCGCGAAGCTGCTGCCGTTGATCGACGCCGCCGCCGAGGCCGGTGCCGACTACTTCTGCATCGACGCGGGGTGGTACGCCGAAGGCGACTGGTGGAACACCGTCGGTGCCTGGCAACCGTCGGCGACCCGCTTCCCGAACGGGCTGGCCGAGGTGATCGACCGGATCCACCGGCACGGCATGGTGCCCGGGCTGTGGCTCGAACCCGAGGTCGTCGGCGTCCGTTCACCGATCGCCGCCGAGCTGCCCGACGAGGCCTTCCTCACCCGGCGCGGCCGGCGGATCGCCGAGAATGGCCGGTACCTGCTGGACCTGCGCGATCCGGCCGCACGCAAGCACCTCGACGACACGGTCGACCGGCTCGTCGGCGACTTCGGCATCGGGTTCTTCAAGTTCGACAACAACACCCAGACCGGACCGGGCAGCGACAAAGGTGGGACGTCGCTCGGTCACGGCCTGCTCGAGCACAATCGCGCCGTACTCAACTGGCTGGAGGACGTGCAGGCGCGGCATCCGGACCTGCTGATCGAGAACTGCGCGTCGGGTGCGATGCGGATGGACTACGCCATGCTGTCCCGGCTTCATCTGCAATCCACCTCCGACCAGGAACATCCGTTGCTCTACGCACCGATCGCCGCGGCCGCGCCGGCCGCCGTACTGCCCGAGCAGGCCGGGCACTGGGCATACCCGATCACCGGGACCAGCCGTGAGGAGTTCACGTTCGCCCTCGTCAACGGCATCCTCGGGCGCCTGTACCTGTCCGGCCACCTGAACCGGATGACGCCGGACGAGCTCGACCTGATCCGCTCCGCACTGGCCGCGCACCGCGCCGTACTCGCCGACCTGGAAACCCTCGAGCCGGGCTGGCCCCTCGGCCTCCCCGGGTGGAACGACGAATGGATCGCCCTCACCCTCAACGGTCCAGCGACCGGCTACCTCGCCGTCTGGCACCGCACGCCCGGCCCGGCCACCATCACCCTTCCCCTCCCCGCGACCCGGCTCGAGCCGCACTTCCCGGCCGACCCGGGCGACTGGTCCTTCCATGCCTCATCCGGCGCCCTGACCATCACAACCCCCACGCCCGAACCCTCCGCCCGCGTCTTCCGCCTCAACCTTCCGTGACCTCTGACGCCACAAGTTGCTGAGAGCAACCGTTGACGATGGTGTGAGACGGCCGGCGGCAGGCCGGCGGCCGTGGCGCCCAGGGTGCTGCCGGTCCGGGCGCCTCCGGCCCAGATGTCGCTGTTGGTGACCTGCTCTGCGAGGAGTACGCCGACCGAGGGGCTCACGCCGACGGAGTGCTTGTATCCTAGTTGTACCCCAATTGTGGCCAAGAAGTGGAGGAGCCGGATGGCGTCCAACGAGTCGACCCGCCGAGCGCAGGACAAGGCAGACGGCCGGCGGCGGGCCTACCTGCGGATTGCGCCGCTCGTCGCCATCGCGGTGGCCGGAGTCGTGCTGGTCGGCCTGTCGATCCAGAGCAACGGCTCCAGCGATCAGGCGGACGTGTCCAAGGCGACGTCGACGCCCTCGGGTCCGGCGAAGTCGGAGGACCCGGGCCTGGCTCGTCGTACGGCCGGCGATCC
>NZ_DASRVN010000419.1:0-1971 GCF_035655035.1 Kribbella sp.
GCTCGAAGTCTCCGAGTTCTCCCGCTCCATCAAACTCCTCGCCAAGGAACTCGAGCTCCCGGTAGTAGCCATCTGCCAGCTGAACCGAGGCTCCGAACAACGCTCCGACAAACGCCCCATGGCCTCCGACCTCCGCGAATCCGGATCACTAGAACAGGATGCTGACGTTGTCATCCTGTTGCATCGGGAGGATGCGTATGAGCGGGAGTCGACCCGGCCCGGTGAGGCGGACTTTATTGTGGCCAAGCACCGGAACGGGCCTACTGCGGACGTGGTGGTGGCGTTCCAGGGTCACTACTCGCGGTTCGTGGACATGGCCCACGACGGTTAGGTGAGCTCGGGGGCTTCCCAGGTGGAGAGGCAGAAGGGGTGGCCCGCGGGGTCGGCGTAGACGAAGCAGTGGTCGGCGTTCGGTTGGTAGCTGAACTTGACGGCGCCGGCGGCCAGGGCGCGGCGTTCGGTGGCTTCGAGGTCGTCGACGTAGAACTCGAGATGCAGCTGCATCGGGATGTCGCCGTCCGGCCAGTCGGGTGGGCGGAAGCCGGCGACCTGCTGGAATCCGATGCTCCCGCCGTCGCCGGTCGCGATCGCCCAGTGTTCGTCGCCCTTCGCGACCCCGCGGGTGAGCTCGGCGTAGAAGTTCGCGAGGGCGCGGGCGTCGGGTGCGTTCACGGTCACGCCGCTGAACTTGATGCTGTCGGACATCAGCCGACCTTCGTGTCCTGGTACGCCGAGGTCAGCTCGGTCCAGCGTTGATGCCAGGCCGTGGCGGGCTGCTCAGCCGACCAGCCGCCTTCGTGTGCGGTGCCGCCCAGGGCGATCGACCGTCCGAGGTCCTCGAGGTGGGCCTGCCAGCCCGCTCCGTAGTAGTGGAGCTTGCCGACCGGCAGCCCGCGTTCCTCGACGACGAGTCTGGTCCGGGACCCCTCCGCAGTGAGCCACGCCTCCAGCTGTCCCTCGTCGTCCGCGCCCGGCTCCGTCGTGAGCAGGAGATGGTGTGGCCGTTCGCAGATCTCGATCCGCGCCGGGCCGTTCCACGTGCTGGTGAAGACGAGCTGAGCCGTCCCACCCACCCGGAGGTCCCCCGACACCTCGGCGATCCAGCGCGCGAGGCGGTCCGGCGTCGTACACGACTCCCAGAGGTCGTCGATGTCTGTGTCGTACACGTCCTCGACGCGCACCGCTCCACGGGTCTGGTCGAGTGCCCGCATGGTCCCGATCAGCTTCACTTCCGCTCCTTCTTTCCCCGGGCGATCTCGGTGTGCAACGCGTCCAGCCGATTCCGCCAGAGCGCGCGATAGCCGTCCAGCCATTCGTCGACCTCGACGAGCGCCTCGGGGCGCAGGCTGTAGATCCTCCGCTGCGCCTCCTGACGTACGTCGACCAGCCCGGCCTCCCGGAGCACCCGCAGGTGCCGGGAAACGCCGGGCCGGGCGATCGGCAGCGCGTCGGCCAGCTCACCGGCCGTCGCCTGGTGGTCCCGAAGGATCCCCAGCATCGTCCGCCGGCTCTCATCGGCCAACGCATGCAACACCGCATCCATGCGCAACAGTGTACCCAGTCGGTTACGTACCCACAAGGGTACGTACCAAACCTAGAAGCGGACCACGGCGACGAAGACCGACAGGGCGAGCAGTACGACGTTGATCGCGACGCTCGAGTACTCCGCGCGGCGGGCGTGCGTGACGATGGCGCCGAGCATGACGACGGCGAGGCCGACGGCGGCGACCGGGGTGAGCCACGCGGCGAGGCCGAGGGCTCGGGGGAGGATGAGCCCGAGGGCACCGGCGATCTCGGCGATGCCGATGAACTTGATCAGGCCGATCGGGGACGGGGCCGCCCAGCCCATCCGGGGGTTCGCCGCCAGGGCGGCCTTGGTGGCAGGCACCTTCATCGCGCCGGACAGCAGGAACAACGCGGCGAGTACGCCGGAGATGATCCAGGCGGTGAGGTTCATGCCGCGACCGGTTG
>NZ_DASRVN010000420.1:0-4404 GCF_035655035.1 Kribbella sp.
GCCGGGCGGTTTGGTGATTGGGCGAAACGGCGACACTGGTATGGATGCTGTGCCGCCATCTCCCGAAGGGGTCCGGGACCTTGGAACTCGCCATGCTCGGTGCCGACGACTGGCCGATCGCCCGAGAGGTACGCCTCCGGGCGCTGAAGGACTCGCCGTCGGCGTACCTCGCGGACTACGAGGACGAGGTGACCGTCGGTGCGGACGGCTGGCGGGAGCGGTTCACCCGGATGCACTGGGTCGTCGCCCGCGACACCTCCCGCGCGGACGCCGACGACCTGGGCCGGATCGTCGGGCTGGCGAGCTCGGTCCGGGTGGCCGGGCGCCCGCCGTACGAACGTCACATCGAGTCGGTGTGGGTGGACCCGCGGTACCGGCGCAACGGCGTACTGCGGGCCATCCTCGGCCAGCTCGCCGCGGCCGAACCCGCCGTGACCGAATGGCGGGTCTGGGTCCTCGACACCAACACGGTCGCCCGCGAGGTCTACGACCGTCTCGGCTTCAGCCCCACCGGTGAACGCCAGCTCCTAGCAGACGGCTCCGGCCGTCGCGAGATCCGCCTGCGATTCGGTCGGTAGACCGTACCCACAGGAGACCCAGTTCGTCAGCTGGAGACGGCTGAGCGCGTCCTCCTTGCGCTGCCTGGACGGGAGGTTGCTGAGCATCTTCTGCCAGAGCTCCTCGTCCTCCTGCCAGCTCTTGATGAACTCCACGCACAGGCTCGAGGAGATCCGGTGCGCCCAGGTCCTGGCGGTCTCCAGCGACCTGACGATGCGCGGGAACTCCTTGTCGTCGATCGACGCCTTCGCGTTCCGGATCGCCGCGAGGGTGTCCTCGATGGTCTCGAGCCGGATGCCCTTGAAGCGGTCCCAGTACGTCGGCTCCATCGCGAGCCGGAGCTGCTCCTCGAAGGGCATGCCCGGCTGGCTCTCGAACGCGGCGTACAGCCCCTCGGCCAGGAGGTCGCCGAACTCCTCGCGGGCCGCGCGTTGCGGGTCGGCGAACGGCTCGTACTGCAGTTGCCGGACCTCGCCGATCTTCGGGATCGCCCGGCGGGCGGCGTACCGGGCGAAGAAGAACCAGTCCTCGTTGTAGATGTCGGCGAAGAAGGACAGCTCCGGGCGTTGCAGGTCGACGCCGAGGACGGCGCCGCTGACGAACACGTCCTGCGGTGCGACCAGGCCGCGCGCGTGGCAGACCACCGAGTTGTCGGGGAACTCGCGGCTGGCCATCGACGCGACCGGGTGCCGGTCGAGGTACCCGGTCAGCCGGTCGACGTCCACCCTCCTGAGGCCGCGGATGTCGTCGTCGACGAAGAGGATCTTGTTCCAGCCGCGCAACCGTCCGTACAGCAGGCCGAGGTTGCGTTTCGCGCTGAGGTCACTGGACCGGCCGGCCGAGGCCTCCTGGAACTTCCGGTCCGAGGTCTTCGGGGTGGGGCACGGCGGCCGGTAGTCCTCCGGCACCTGGATGACCAGGGCCTGGGCGTGGAATGTGCTCTTCACGCGCTCCACGACCTTGTCGAGCAAGGCCTCGCGGCTGCACAGGATGACGAGCGGGACCCGCAGGTCGGCGGCCAGCCTGATCACGGGTTGCAGCTCGGACGCCCGGCGCGCGGCCGGGACCACGATCGCGTCGAGCTTGGTACTCGCCGCCGCACCCGCCGGAGCGGAGCCGTCGCACAGCAGGCCCGCGTGGGACGCGCGGATTTGTCGGGACCGACGGCTCATTCGGCCTCCTCCTCCGGTGACCATTCGAACAGCCGGTTCTCCGCGATCTCCAGGTCGGGCGTGACGGCCTCGCCGTTCACCACCGGGACGCGCATCAGCATGCCGAAGACGCCGCCCGGGAACCGGTTCGCCAGGTACGTCTCGTTGCGCTCGCGGACGGCGTCGTCGGTGAGCGTCCGGACCGCACCGAGCACGCCGCGGCTGTAGACGCCGTTGCAGATCGTGATGGTCCGGCTGTGGTTGAAGGGGTTGGGGAGCCGGGCGAACAGCGCGACGTCCTCGACCAGCTCGCGAGGCTTCGCGCCGCGCCACGCGTCCTGCGCCTGGTCCGCCTCAAGAGCGGCCTTCGACGGCGCGTCGTCCTCGGGGTCGAAGTCCTTCCGTTCCTCCCACTGCGGCCGGTACTCCTGGCCGTCGCGGGAGCGGAAGATCTCGCCGTCGGCCAGGTCCGGGACCGACAGCTGCCGGATCGGGAGGTTGTCGAGCACCCGCAGCAGCCGGCTGGTGACCCGGTTCCAGGCGATGCCACCGATCAGGACCAGGTGGCCGGACAGGTGGTCCGCGCTCACCTCCGACGGCAGCCGGTGCCGGACCCGGAGCTCCGGGTTGGACGCCCGGACGTGGCCCCACATCTCGATCAGCGCGTCGAGGTCGGCGTACCGGTACAGGCGGGTGAAGTTCGGGTTGTCCGGCTCGGCCAGCGGCGAGCGGCCCTCCTCCGGGATCTCCGGGCAGATCAAGGTGATGCGGCCCGACTCGAAGTCGAAGGTGTACGAACCGCTGGAGGCGGGGGTGCCGGTCTGGTGGTGGCGGATCTCGTCGCGGAGGCCGACGAGCTCGCGGTACAGGGCGTTGAAGCGTTCGCGTTCGGCGGTGTTCAGGTCGCCTTCGCGGGGGACGCGGTCAGGGACGACCGTCATCGCGAACAGCAGCGCGTACGAACGCAGCCGCTCCTCCGGGGGCAGCTTCGGGTTGGACTGCGACTCCCACGAACTGATCGTCGCCACCGCGACGCGGACCTCCGCGCTCAACGCGTTCGACAGGTCCTTCTGGGTCAGCCGCTCGGATTCCCGGAGGTCCCGGAGTCGTCTGGCGAGTCGTACGGCCTCTGGAGAGGGGGCCACTCTCACTCCCGAAAATGGTCGACCAATGCGGGTGCGGCGGATCGGCTGATCGTACACCCGGCTCTACCCGACTTCACCGGACCCCACTGTAGTGCGGCGTCCGAGGGTCGCTCGTACGCCGTGCCGTCCGTGGACAGGCGGGGCTCGGGCCGGAGATCGCTCGCCCATTGCTCCTGACAAACTGACGATCGACCGTGGTTACACCGTAGCTCTACCGTAGTACTGAAGTCGACCTGAAGCCAACTGAAGTCACGCGACGCGCGGACAACTGGCAGAAATCTGCGAACCCGGTGCTGGGAATGGCCTTGAACGTGAGCCGGCTGCCCCGTCGGACGGGGCAGCCGGTGTCTTGATCTCAGTTACACAGCCCCGCGGGCATCGAGGTGTGGCAGTCGTTGTCGGTGAAGCGGTTACCGGCGCCCTTGCCGTCCCAGCGGATGTCCGCCGGGCTGTTGCCGGTCGCGTCGTTGCCGGTGACGGTGTTCCAGGCCGCGTTCGCGCCGTGGAACATCTGGGCCGAGATCAGCACGATCCCGCCGGAGTTGAACTGCTTGCCGACGTTCCCGTTGACCTCGTTGTCACGCAGCACGTTCTTGGTGCCGCCGAGGACGAGCAGGCCGCCGCCCTGCAGCGGCGGGTGCTCCGCGTTCGCCGTACAGAACATGTTGTTCCGGTTCAGATCGTTGTCCCAGGCCGTCACGTTCCCGGCGCCGCCGGGCTGGCCGTCGTCCAGGATCAGCAGACCCTGGCAGTTGCCCCAGGACGTGTTGTCGTACACCTTCACGTACCGGCTGTGCCGCACGAACACGCCGAGCTGGTTACCGGTCGCCTGGTTGTCGTGTACGACGGCGTTCGCCATCGCGGTGTCGCCGACGTAGATGCCGGCCTCGCCGTTACGCCGTACGACGTTGTCATAGACCGCGCCGCCGACCGTGTCGAACCTGGCGATCCCGTAGTCGCCGTCGTTCACCGCGGTCACGTCGTGGACCACGAACCCCGAACCGCCGAACGCGACGATCCCCATTCCGTTGAAGCCCCGCACCTGCAGGTCCGAGATCTTCGTGTTGAGCACTCGCGTGACCACGTTCTGCTTCGCGTCCAGCCGCTTCGCGAACACGCAGAACGCGGCTCCCTTGCCGCCGAGGAAGTTCGTGGTGCAGATGTTCTTCGGCAGCACCTTCGGCGGCGCGATCACGGTGCCGTCACCCTGGCCACGGATCGTGATGCCGTCCTTGCGGATCAGCACACTCTGCCAGTACGTGCCTTCGTCGAGGACGATCGTCGTCCCCGGTGCGGCCTTGTCGACGGCCGCCTGGATCGACTGGCCCCGATGTACGTGCACCGTCGTCCCGCTCGCCTGCGCCGGTACGGCGGCGACGAACCCGAACACGACGGCCGGTACGACGGCCAGCACAGCAAGTCTTAGTCGCATAGCAATCCCCTCCCTGGACGATGCAACTAATTCGCCACGCTAAGCCCTCGCGGCTGCGGCGGAAACCCCATGAGTGCCCTCGGCAACATCGAAAACCCTTGCCCTACAGGGAATCCGG
>NZ_DASRVN010000421.1:0-4053 GCF_035655035.1 Kribbella sp.
GCCGAGCGATCGGCTCAATCCGCGGAAGGCCAAGTCGCCGTTGCTCGACGGGCGGGTCACGCTGCGGACGGCGTTGCGGCTGGCGTTCGCGGCGGCGGTGGCGGCGGTCGGGCTGAGTCTGCTGGTCGGGATCGTGTTCGCGCTGGGCGTGCTGCTCGCCGTACTGCTCGGCTATGCGTACTCCGTTCCACCGGCCCGGCTGAAGACCCGCGCCGGCTTCGACGTCGCCGTGAATGCTCTTGCGCTAGGCGCTTTCGGACCGTTGGCCGGCTGGGCCGCGATCAACCCGGACCTCAGCGACTTCCCTTGGCTGATGGGCCTCCAGGGCGCCCTCGCCGCCGTCGGCCTCTACCTCCCGACGACCATCGCCGACCTGGAGGCAGACCGCGCTGCCGGCTACCACACGATCGCGGTCCGCTTCGGCGCCCGCCCGACGTACCGGCTGGGCTACACCGCCTGGATCGCGGCCGCCATCCTCTCGGTAGCCCTCGCCGCCACCGGCACGATCATCCCCCGCAGCATGCTGCTGCTCGAGGTCGTGATGGTCCCGGTCCTGGTCGCGGCGTACGCCAAACTGATTGGCCCGCACCAGTCCTTCACAGGCATCATCGTCCTCGCCACCCTGTTCCTCTTCCCCTGCGCCACCTTCGCCCTCACCTACACGGGAGTCCTCTGAGCATGTATCCCGAGATCGAGCCGCACGACCACGGCCTGCTCGACGTCGGCGACGGACACCGCGTGTACTGGGAGGTCTGCGGCAACCCGTCCGGGAAGCCGGCGCTCGTCGTGCACGGCGGACCTGGATCCGGGGCCGGGGCGTGGTGGCGGCGGTACTTCGATCCCGCCAGGTACCGGGTGGTGCTCGTCGATCAGCGGGGGTGTGGACGGAGTACGCCGGACGCCGCCGGGGCGGACGTGGACCTGCGGACGAACACGACCGCGCACCTGATCGCGGACTTCGAGCAACTGCGGCAACTACTGGGGATCGAGCGGTGGCTGCTGCTGGGGGCGTCGTGGGGCGCGACGCTCGGGCTCGCGTACGCCGAGCAGCACCCGGAGGTGGTGTCGGAGATCGTGCTGTTCAGCGTCACCAACACGACTCGGCGCGAGGTCGAGTGGATCACCCGCGACATGGGCCGGATCTTCCCCGAGGAATGGTCGCGGTTCCGGGACGGCGTACCGGAGGCGGAGCGGGACGGGAATCTCGCGCTCGCGTACAGCCGGCTGCTGCACGATCCGGACCCCGCAGTACGCGACCAGGCCGCCAGGGATTGGTGCGCCTGGGAGGACACGCACGTGCGCACACATCCGGGCTGGCAGCCTGACCCGCGGTACGACGACCCGGTGTTGCGGCTGCGGCTCGCGCGGCTGGTCACGCACTACTGGGGACATGCCGCCTGGCTGGACGAGGACGTGCTCGTACGTGATGCCGGCAAGCTCGCCGGGATTCCGGGCGTGCTGATCCACGGACGGCTCGACATCAGCAGCCCGGCGGACGTCGCGTGGCGGATGGCTCAGGCATGGCCCGGTGCGGAGTTGCACCTGGTCGAGCAGGAGGGGCACGGCGCGGGCGGACGGTCCACGCAGGAACTGATCCTGGAAGCGCTGGATCGGTTCGCTTTACGGGCCTGACCGCTTTCACATGCACGTGCACGGAGGGCAAAGATTTGATCACTGATCTTTACAGGCGTCAAAGGTCCGGGAACTCTTGTCTCTCATGACTCTGACCCGCCCGGAGCTGGAGACCGACTACACCCTCAGCCGGTCCGACATCGCGCGCTTCGCCGAGCACGGATTCGTCAAGCTGAAGAACGTGCTCAGCGCCGAGACGATCGCCGAGTACGAGCCGGAGATCACCGGCAAGGTGATCGAGCTGAACACGCAGCATCTGCCGCTGGAGGAGCGGGACACCTACGGGAAGGCGTTCCTGCAGGTGTCGAACCTCTGGCAGGACAGCGAGCGGGTCCTCGAGTTCGTGTCGTCGCCACGGCTCGCGCGGATCGCGGCGCAACTGCTCGGGGTGCAGTCGGTCCGGCTGTACCACGACCAAGCGCTCTACAAGGAGTCCGGCGGCGGCGTCACGCCGTGGCACGCGGACCAGTACTACTGGCCGTTCACGACCGACCGGTGCGTGACGATCTGGGTACCGCTGCAGGACACGCCGATGGAGATGGGACCGCTGTCGTTCGCGTCCGGCAGCCAGACGTTCGAGTTCGGGCGCGACCTGCCGATCAGCGACGAGTCCGAGCGGGTCCTGCAGGAGGCGCTCGCCGAGCAGCACTTCACCGAGGTCTCGGAGCCGTACGAACTCGGCGAGGTCAGCTACCACCTCGGCTGGACGTTCCACCACGCGCCGCCGAACACCACCGGCATCCCGCGCCGGGTGATGACGGTCATCTATGTCGACGCCGCGATGGAGATCTCCGAGCCGGTGAACGCGAACCAGGTCGCCGACCTGGCCACCTGGATGCCCGGCAACCAGCCCGGCGAGACCATCTCCTCCCCGCTGAACCCGATCCTCTACTGACCGGATCCGATGCCCCTGCCGACCGGCGGGACGGCCTCTGTACCTATTAGTATGTACGGCATGAACCCAGCGATCAGCCGTGTCGTCGTCCTCGATCAGCAGCTGCCCGCGGCGCTCCCGGTGCAGCGCGTCGAGGTACGCCGGATCACGATCGAGCCGCACACCGCCCTCGGCGCGCACGTCCACAACGGCCCGGTGTTCGGGAACATCGTGTCCGGATCGGCGATCTACCAGCAGGGCGCCGACGACGAGCCGCAGGTCCTGCGGCCCGGCGACGTGTTCTACGAGCCGGCCGTCGACCGGATCACCCGCTTCGACACCGCGGACGAGGGCGTCACGTTCCTCGCCTACTTCCCGCTCACCGCCGGGCAGGAGGCGACCCTCGACCTGGTCTAGAGGGTCCGCTTCTGCGGGTAGATGGTCTCGCCGCGCGCCAACTGTTCGACGAACTGCGCGATCCGTTTCGCCCTCGTCTCGGGACGCTTCGCGCCGTTCACCCGGAAGATGACGCCGAACCGGTTGGCGCTGGTCAGGATCTCGAACATCGCCTGCGCCCGCGGCTCCGCGGCCAGCGCCGCCGCCAGGTCGTCGGGAATCTCCCGCGCACTCGCCCCGCCGTACGCCTTGTCCCAGCGGCCGTCCGCCTTGGCCCGCTCGACCTCGGCGTGCCCGGCCGGATGCATCCGCCCCTCCTGGTCGAGGCGCGCGATCAGGTCCACGTTCCGTTGCGACCACATGCTCCGCTCGCGACGCGGCGTGTACCGCTGGATGAACGTCTGCTCGTCACGGCCGCGCCGCTGCCCGTCGATCCACCCATGACACAGGGCCTCCTCGAGCGCCTCGTCGTACGTCAGGCTCGTCGGAGTGGTCACGTTCTTCTTCGCCAGCACCAGCCAGACGCCGTCCGAGTCCGCGTGATTCGCACCGAGCCACGTGCGCCAGGCGACGGCGTTCTCGATGATCAGTTCGGTCGTCATGACGCTGCCTCCTGGTAACGAGCGGCCAGCTGGACCGCGGCATCCTTCAACTCCTGCGGGCCGATGAACTCCAGCTCGCACTCGAACATCCCGAACGTCGCGGCCAGGCCGGTCCACGACCAGCCGGTGAGCGCGAGCCGGCAACTCGTCGGCGAGATCTCCTCGACCACCGCGCCGTACCCGGCCCACTGCGCGATGTCCGACGCCTTGGCCTGCAGGATCGCCTCGCCACGGCAGGGGTTCTTGTCCTGCCCGCGGAAGCGGCTGGAGATGTACGTCGCGATGTCCGGCGCGGGCAGGTCGCGCGGAGTGAACCGCGGACCCGTCGGCGTCTTCGGCGTCATCCGGTCTACCCGGAACGTCCGCCAGTCCTGGCGGTCCAGGTCGAAGCCGAGGAGGTACCAGCGGCCGCCCCAGGTCACCAGGTGATGCGGCTCGACCTTCCGCGGCGGTGCCCACTCGCCCTCCGGCGCACCGGCCGCGGCGTAGTCGAATCGCAGTACCTCCTGTGCGCGGACCGCCATCCCGATCGCGATCAACTGATCCGAG
>NZ_DASRVN010000422.1:0-3458 GCF_035655035.1 Kribbella sp.
GTGGCGCGGGAGGGTGCGCAGAAGCTGAAGGAGATCTCGTACCGGCACGCGGAGGCGTACCAGACGTCCGAGCTGAAGCACGGCCCGCTGGCACTGATCTCGCCGGACGTGCCGAGCGTGGCGATCGTCCCGGACGACGAGTTGGTGGACCGCAACATCGGCGCCTTGCACGAGATCGGCGCCCGCTCGGGCCCGCTGTACGTCGTCACGCACCCGGGCGTCGAGATCCCGGACGGCGTCGCCGCCAAGATCGTGGTCCCGAAGAACGAGCCCGAACTGGACCCGATCCTGCTCACGATCCCACTGCAGATCATCGCGTACTACGCAGCCGTCGCCCTCGGCCACGACGTGGACAAGCCGCGCAACCTGGCGAAGTCGGTGACGGTCGAGTAGTTCCGGATCTCCAGGCCATCACAACTGCGCCGTCCCGGCCCCCGCCACGCTCAGCGTGGCGGGGGCCGCTGCGTTGTGATGGCCTGGAGATCCGCCCTCACACCTGATGGCTCGGAGGTTGGGTACGGCGTGTGGCCGCGGCGCCTTGGACGTGGTTCGGGGCGGTCGGGGCGGCGGGGGAGGTCGATCCCGGGCGGGGGAGGCCGGTTAGGGCGTGGGCGGCGGCTTGGGCGGCTTCGGCTCGGCGGTCGGCTTGGTTGAGGCGGGTGGTGCCCAGGGTGCGGTACGGGTGCAGGTTGAAGTCGTGGACCAGGCGTTGGCAGACCTCGACGCCGCGGACCGAGTTGCCGGCGGCGTCCAGGCGGGGTGAGAACGTCACGACGGCGAGTCGCTTCCACGGGACGACCAGCATCACGTTCCCGGACACACCGCTCTTGGCGGGCAGCCCGACCCGGTCGGAGAACTTGCCGGAGTCGTTGTACATCCCGCTGTGCCCCATCACCGACAGCACCCGCCCCGCCGTCTCCTGGGAGAACACCCGCTCCCCCGAGTACGGCGCAACCCCGCCGTTCGCGAGCGTGGCACCGGCCGCCGCGAGCCGCTGCGCGTCCACCTCCAGCGAGCACACCTGGAAGTAGAAGTCCGCCGTCTTCGCCGCCCCGTCCTCCCCGGACGCCTTCAGCATGTCCGCGGCCTTCATCAGGCTGGCCAGCCCGCGATTCCCGTCCCCGGTCGCCTTCTCCGCGAGGTACGTCTCCTGGTCGAACCCCGGCGCCGTACCCATCATCCGCGCCCAGGTCCCGCGCACCGTCCGGTACCGATCGCTGGTCTGCTTGCCGTGGTCGACCAACGCCAGCGTCGCCATCGCCCCGGCGTTGATCATCGGGTTGTGCGGCCGCCGCCCGTCGCCGAGCGAGAGCCGGTAGTCGTTGAACGTCCCGCCGCTCTGCTCCTGCCCGACCCACCGATGCACCTCGGTGGGCCCCAATTGCTCCAGCGCCATCGCATAACTGAACGGCTTCGACGTGGACTGCACACTGAACCCGGCCTCGGCGTCCCCGATCGAGAACGTCTGCCCGTCGGCGGTACAGATCGCGATCCCGAACCGCTCCGGATCCGCGTCCCGCAACGTCGGGATGTAGTCGGCGTTCGCACCGTCCCGGTTCGGCAGTACGTCGGCGTAGATCGCCTCGACGCCGCGCGCGAACTCCCGGAACTCCTCCGCCGGCACCGCCAGCTCGTCGTTCAGCGCCCGGTACACCAGGCCGTCGCCGTACTGCGCGATCGCCGAGAACTCCCGGAGGTCGAGCTGTACCGGCTGACTGTCCACCCCCAACGGATCCCGTACGCCGGCCAGCGCCGCGCGCACCCGTGGATCACCGGGCTGGATCCCGGCGCGTCCCAGTGCGCTCAGCAACTCCCAGGCCCAGATCCGCCCGTCATCGTCCTTGTCGAGCGCCCGGAACGAGCTGAACACCTGCGCTGGAGACACATCCATGAGCGCTTCCTTCCCTCGGCCGCAACAGCTTGTCCGCCGCGTGTTTCCGGTTCGGTCATCCGGCGTTACGGCCGCGTCAACCGGGCATCTTGTTGGACAAGTGGAGTACTTGTACGATCACCTGCCATGGATCGGATTCGGCAGGTGCGGTTGTCGTCCGTGGTGCTGCCGTTGCAGCGGCCGGTCAGTGACGCGAAGGTGCTGACCGGGCGGCAGCGTCCGATGACCGAGGTGGTGTTCCTGTTCGCCGAGATCGCGACCGAGCAGGACCGGCATGGGATCGGGTTCAGCTATTCCAAGCGGGCGGGCGGTCCGGCGCAGTACGCGCATGCCAAGGAGATCGCCGGCAACCTGATCGGCGAGGACCCGTCGGACATCGGCAAGGTGTACGACAAGCTGCTGTGGGCGGGCGCTTCCGTCGGGCGGTCCGGCGTCGCCACCCAGGCGATCGCGGCGATCGACATCGCGCTGTGGGACCTCAAGGCGAAGCGTGCCGACCTCTCACTGGCCAAACTGCTCGGCGCGCACCGCGATTCGGTCCGCGCGTACAACACCTCCGGCGGATTCCTGCACGCGCCGATCGAGGAGGTGAAGGAGAACGCCTCGAAGGCGCTCGCCGACGGGATCGGCGGGATCAAGATCAAGGTCGGCCAGCCCGACACCCGCCTGGATCTCGAACGCGTCCGCGCCGTCCGCGAGCACCTCGGCGACGACGTACCGCTGATGGTGGACGCCAATCAGCAGTGGGACCGGCCGACGGCGCTGCGGATCGGCCGCGTGCTGGAGCAGTTCGACCTGGTGTGGATCGAGGAGCCCCTGGACGCGTACGACGCCGACGGGCACGCCGAGCTGGCCGCGCGGCTGGACACGCCGATCGCGACCGGCGAGATGTTGTCCAGTGTCGGCGAGCACGTGCGGCTGATCGAGGCACGGGCCGCGGACATCATCCAGCCGGACGCGCCGCGGATCGGCGGCATCACGCCGTTCCTGAAGCTCGCGACGCTTGCCGACCACAACTGCCTGCAACTTGCACCGCACTTCGCGATGGAGATCCACCTGCACCTCGCTGCGGCATACCCGCGGGAGCCGTGGGTGGAGCACTTCGAGTGGCTGAATCCCTTGTTCAACGAGCGTTTGGAGACGGTCGACGGCCGGATGCTGGTCCCGGACCGCCCCGGCCTCGGCTTCACCACGAGTGAGCAGTGCGCACGTTGGACGGTCGACAGCTGCGAGTTCAGGTGACCAACCTCGCGTACGAGATCGTCGAGGACCTGAAGCAGCGGATCCTCACCGGCGAGATCGCGCCCGGCGAGAAGCTGCCGGGTGAGAACAGCCTGGTCGAGGAGTTCGGGGTCAGCCGTACCGTCGTCCGCGAGGCGGTGTCCCGGCTGCAGGCGGCCGGGCTGGTGGAGACGTTCCAGGGCCGCGGCTCGTTCGTCCTCGAGGTTCCGGAGCGTCCGCCGGGACTGCGCGCGGTCCGCTCGCACCGCGACGTACTGGAGCTGATGGACTTCCGGATCGGCGTCGAGACCGAGGCGGCCGGGCTCGCGGCGGTACGGCGTACCGC
>NZ_DASRVN010000423.1:0-9191 GCF_035655035.1 Kribbella sp.
CTCAGAAGTCTCATGCCGATCAGTCCGGCTCGGGCCGTCGCTGTCCTCAGAGGATTCGACCGAACCAGCCGTCGTCTCGTCAGCACGTTGATCCACGTGCTCGAGAGAGTCTCCCCTGGTATCGGCTCCGGTGTCCAAAGAGACCTCAGAAGTGACGTACTTATCCGCCTCGGCAGACGGAGCCGGGTTCTCCTGCGCAGGGTGCGTCGGCTCGACAGGTTCAGCTCGGTGTGGCCGGCGATCCATCGCTCCCCGTCCTCATCTTGTGCAGTCCTCGCTGGAATACAGCAACAATTGTCACCAACCGTGTCTGCCGCACTACAGATCCACGACCATCCTCAGTAGTGCCAGAAGTAGCGGCCGTCTGCGTTCCATTCCAAGGGGACTGTGGTGTGGTTGGTGAAGGCCATGCCTTGGCCTTTGGCTAGTTCTACTGTGCGGGCTAGTTGGAGGGCGTAGGGGTGTTGGTTGTCGTCCCACCATTGTTCGGACTGGGTGATGCAGGTTTGGTTGGAGAAGTACGGGTTGGAGCAAGTGTGGGGTGGGAGCCACTTCTGGAGGTGGCGGAAGTGGACTGTGGTGGAGCCGTTCGGGGGTTTGATGGTGCCGGTGGCGTCCAGGCAGTAGCCGGTGGTGGGGATGGTCCATTTGACGTAGTGCTGGCGGCCGTTGGCGGACGGGATCGGCTGCATGTTGGTGCAGTTGGCGTCGCCGATGGTTTCGGTGGTTACGCGTTGGATCTGGGTCAGCGGGCGACCGGCGCCGTCGTTGTAGCCGTCGAGGAGGACCCAGTCGCCATCGTGGATGAAGTGCTCCGCGGAGGCGGGCGGCCAGGATTTGGGGTCGCCCCAGGAGATGTCGGATTCGGTGCCGGACAGCGGCGTCCAGGCCCATTGGCCGGCCGCGGTGCCGCCGGCGAAGTACTGGCCGGCGGACTTCTCGAACATCAGGGAGTACTGCGCATAGGTTTCAGGCGTAGGAGACGTCAGTAGGCCGATCACCAAAACCAGTGCTTTGATCACAGAGAGCTAGGTTACCCAAGGACCTCGCGGAGCTTGGCTGCGAACTCGGTCGGCTTGCCGGGCTGGCCGTATTCGTTGCCGAGGAAGCCGCCGTGGCCGCTCGGGAACACCTCCGGGGTCAGCCCGAGGCGCTCCGCGACCGTTTTGCCGCCGCGGGCTGCCAACTGGTTCCCGGACTCCTCGCCGATTCCGACGACGATCCGGTCCTTCACCTTCGCCAGCGCGTCGAAGTCGGGCTGGTACGACGTACAGCCGCGCAGGTTCTGCCCGAGGAGGGCGTCGTCGCGCTTGCCGTCGTCCTCGGTCGGCAGGCCGAACATCGCCGGGTCGGGCGCGGGCTGCTGCGTGTAGTCGGCGGGGATCTCGCCGTCGTACCCGACGATCGCGATGAACTTCGCCATCCCGGGGCCCATCCCGTCGCGCTGGTACGTCGCGTAGATGTCGTCGACCGCGGCCGTCGCGGCCTCGCGGTCCGGGAGGATCCCGGCGAGCGGCGGCTCGTGCGGGATCACGCGCCGGATCAGGTCAGGGCGCGCGGCGGTCAGCGCCAGCGCATTCACGGCGCCGCCGCTGCTGGCGAACAGGTCGACGGGGCCGACGTCCAGGTGGTCGATCAGCGCGGCGAGGTCGGCGGCATGGTCCTCCGGGGTGAGCTCGGTCAGCTCGCCGCTGCGGACGCTCCGCTCGACGCCGCGTGGGTCGTACGTGACGACGGTCCGGTCCTCGAAGTGCGAGGCCAGTGTCGGGAAACCGCTCGCGCCCATCGGCGAGCCGATGATCAGCAGGACCGGGCGGTTCGCGAGGTCACCGCGGACGTCGTACGTCAGCGTCGCTCCGGGCACGTCGAGGGTCTGGGTCACCGGCTCCGTCATGGTCGAACTCCTCGCACCTGCGGCCCACCCCCATTGGTCGACCTCGTGTTCGAGAGCCTAGACCGTCCGGATCGCCCCCAACAGGAACCCGATCGGAACTTTCCCGGCACTTTCTGCTTAGCTGGAGACATGACTGAGAAGCCAGAGATCGACTTTCCGGACGGGCCGCCGCCGGCGGATCTCGAGATCACCGACATCACCGAGGGTGACGGCGCCGAGGCCAAGGCCGGATCCCGGGTGAACGTGCACTACGTGGGCGTCGCGCACTCCACCGGCGAGGAGTTCGACGCGTCGTACAACCGCGGCGCCCCGCTGGCGTTCCAGCTCGGCGTCGGCCAGGTCATCCAGGGCTGGGACACCGGCGTGCAGGGCATGAAGGTCGGCGGCCGGCGCAAGCTGGTCATCCCGCCGCACCTGGGCTACGGCGACCGCGGCGCGGGCAGCTCGATCAAGCCCGGCGAGACCCTGATCTTCGTCGTGGACCTGGTCAGCGTCAGCTGAACCACCGTCAGCCGGTGGTGACCAACGCGGTCGCCACCGGCTGACTCATGTCCGGGGGTGCGCTCGTCCGCCGCTGAAGGTGCTGCTCTTCGCATTGTTGCTCGCGGCACTGATCAGGAGCATGTTCCCTCTACTTCCAACGTATAGCGGGTAGGGGGACTTGCCGCAAGGGCCTGTTCTTCTCGCAGAATGGTGGGCCGACGAGAGGAATCAGCGTGCGTTTTGTGTTGGCCAGCTGGGGATCGCGGGGAGATGTCGAGCCGTTGGCGGGACTGGCGGTGGCGCTTCAGGGGTTGGGGGCTGAGGCGACGGTGTGTGTGCCGCCGGAGGGGGACTTCGAGGAGTTGCTGGCGCGGGCCGGGGTGCCGATGGAGCCGTTGGGACCTTCGGTGCGCTCCGTGGTGACGGCGCCGAAGCCGGCGTCAGGTAGGCATCCTGCGTTCGAACTGGCGGCGCGGCTCGTTGCCGCGCGGTTCGAGACGCTTGGGCGGGTGGCGCCGGGGGCTGACGCGATCGTGGCGACCGGTTTGATGCCGGCCGGTGCGCGGGACGTGGCTGACAAGCTCGGCATCGGCTACGTCCTCGCGGGCTTCCACCTGGGCGGGATCCCGTCACAGCACTTCGCGCCCGGAGCACGACCGGGTACGCCGACGCCCGACGACGTCACCGATCGACGTGAGCAGTGGGAGTACGACGCCCAGCGCGTGAACGAGCTGTACGGCCCGGCCCTCAACGAGCAGCGGGCCGCGATCGGCCTGCCGCCGGTCGGCAACGTCCGTGACTACGTATTCACCGAGCACCCCTGGCTGGCCGCCGACCCGACGCTGTGCCCGTCCGCGGGCATGACCGACCTTGACGTCGTACAGACCGGCGCCTGGATCCTGCCCGACGACCGCCCGCTCCCTGACGACCTGCAGGCGTTCCTGGAGGCCGGTGAGCCTCCGGTGTACGTCGGTTTCGGCAGCATGGCCGCGTACGCACCGAAGGACATCGCCCGGACCGTCATCGAGGCATCCCAGGCACACGGCCGCCGCGTACTGCTCAGTCGTGGTTGGGCCGAGCTCAACGCGGACAACTGCTTCGTAGTCGGTGAGGTCAACCAGCAGGCACTGTTCCCGCGGGTGGCAGCGATAGTGCACCACGGCGGCGCCGGTACGACGACCACGGCCGCGCGGGCGGGCGTACCGCAGGTCGTCGTACCGCTGATCGCCGACCAGCCGTACTGGGCGTCCCGCGTGGTCGCACTGGGGATCGGCGCCGCAGACGAAGCGCCGACCGTCGACTCGCTGTCGGCCACGCTCGGCACCGCACTCGCATCCGAAGCGCGCGCCCGCGAGGTGAGCGGAATGATCAAGACCGACGGCGCGACCGTGGCCGCCAAGCTCCTGATCGAGAAAGCTCAGTCCACCGGACGCTGAAGCGCGTCGAGCAGCTGAGCGACGACGGCCTCCGGTGAGCGTGCCCAGTCCGTGGTGAGCACGTGGTGGACCCGCCAGCCGGTGGTCGTCAGCGCGCTCGGGTGTGTGGTGAGGCGCTCGAGCAGCGTGTCGGAGGCGACGCGATCCGGGGTGTCGACGAGTACGGCGAGCCGGTACCCGCCGTCGCCCGGAAGCTTCAGCGCGAGGTCGCACCGGAAGACCGACTCTCCTACCGCGACATCGACGTCGACCCCCGCCTTCTGGAGAGCGGTCGCGAGCTGTTCGATCACCGGAGTCGTCTGCTGCTTCCGGACGGTGGTCCTCAGGTTGTACGACGCCAGCGCGGCCTTGGCGCCCTGCTGGTCCCCACGCGAGACAGCGCTGGCGTACCCCAGGAATCGTCGCAGCGTATTGGCGCCGTCGTTGTACGTGTTGGTGATCGCGTCGGGCTCGATGCTGCTCACGATCACCATGTGCTCGCGGGCGCGGCTGAAGATCACGTTCAGCCGCTTCTCACCGCCCGAGGTGTTGATCGGGCCGAAGTTCATCAGCATCCGCCCGTCCGGGCCGGGCGCGTAGCAGACGCTCATCAGGATGATGTCCCGCTCGTCGCCCTGTACGTTCTCCAGGTTCTTCACGAACAGCCCGGCGTCCTGCTCGCCCTGCGTCCGTATCTGCTCCGCCTCGTACGCGGCGGCGAACGACGGGTCGCTCTCGGCGAGCTCGTCCAGCGCCCGCTCGATCTCGCCCTGCTGCGCCTCCGAGAACGCCACGATGCCGATGCTCTTCCCGGTCTCACGGAGCAGCAGCTCCCGCACCAGCGACGCGATCCAGCGTGCCTCGGGCGGGTTGGTACGCCGTACGTACACGCCGTCGACGAGCCGTACCGCGGTGATGCTGCCGGCGAGCAGGCTGTCGCAGACCTCCGACGCGGGCGAGTCCGAGCGCAGTGTCCACGGCGGCGCGGCATGCGCCGGCAACCGGTCCGGCACCGTCGCCAGCCTGCCCTGGTAGAACGCCGCGTTGCTGAACGAGATCAGCGCCTCGGAACGGCTCCGATAGTGCCAGGTCAGCATCGTCGACGCCATCCGCAGCGCACTGATCGAGAGGAAGCTGTCCTCGGTCAACGCGATCCCGAGCTGCTCCGGGCTGTCGTCGTCCGGTTGCAGTTCGTCGTGCCGGACGCGGAAGTACTGCGTCGGCGGCAGCTGCAGCTGGTCGCCGACGACGATCAGCTGCGGCGCCCGGTGCAGCGCCGGGATCGCCTCCTCGACCGGGATCTGGCTGGCCTCGTCGTACACCACGACGTCGAAGGAAGTTGTCAACGGCAACGTGTCGGACACCGACGACGGACTCATCAGCCACACCGGCCGCAGCCTTGCGACGACCTCACCGGGCGGACCGGAGGCGAGGTCGCGGATCGACCGGTACCGCATCACCTTGCCGAACTCGTGCTCCAGCTCGCGGCGGCCGGTCGCGAACGTCTTCTTGCGTTCACGGTCCTCCGGCGACATCCCGGTGACGCTCTGCTCGGAGTGCGCGACCTCGGCGAGGAACCGCCGCCGTACCTGCGCGACGACGACCTGTGCATTCACGTCGGTGAGGTCGTCGTACACCATACGCAGCTCGCCGACGATCGCGTCAAGCCGATCCGACGACAGCTGCAGCGGGGCGGCGGAGCGGGCGTGTTCCCATTCCGCGGCGCAGACGGCGTACTCGAGCTCGTCCGGGGTCGCATCGAGCCGGCGTACGGCGGTCTGCACCGACGGCGGTGCGGTTGCCAGGTCACGGAGTTTGGGGGCGAGCGCTCGTACTAGCGGGCTTTCGGCGGCGAGGCGGTCCGCCAGGTCGCGGACTTCGTCGACGGTCAGGGTGTCCCAGTGGTCGGCAAGCAGGTCGTCGGCTGCTTCGGTGGCGTCGTCCAGTACGTCGGCCAGCCGGGCGAGGCGGGCGGTGTCGTCAAGGGCGGCGCGCCAGTCGGGAACGGCCTTGCGGGCGGCGGCGAGCTGGTCGATGAGTTGCTGCGGGTCGTCGGTGGCCCAGTCGTGGCGGGTCTGCTCGGTGTGTTCGGTGACGGCGGCCGTGGCGGAGTGGGCGGCGACGAGGTCGGTGAGGATCTCGGTGACGGACGGCTGCACGGTGCGCGCCGTACCGTCGAAGCGGTCGCGGACCAGGTGTTTCACGCGTCGCCAGTCGCCGCTGAGGAAGGAGAACGTGCTGCCTTCCTTGCTCTGGGCAACCTTCAGCGCGGAGCGTGCGTCGGCCGCGGGGAGCGGCTCCTGCCAGCCGGCGGCTTCCTTCCAGGCGGCGCGCTCGGCCTTGACCAACTGCTTCCGCTCGGCCGCCGCCTCCGCCAACTCGCGAGCCGCGGTCGACCGCGGAACGATCGCCTCCGCCTTGTCCAACCCCACCAACGACTCCAGCAACCGCCCAAGCCGCGCGAGAGCCTGCACTTCCCGCACAGCAGTTGAATCGGTTGTCAACGCCGCCGCAACCGCATCCCACTTCGCCCGAAGCCGCCGCGCCGCCCCCGCCACATCAGCCTCGTCCCACCGCCCCAAGAACCCCAACGAACTCCGCGCCAACACCCCACCCGTCGCAGGATCAGCCGCAGCCAACCCTTGAGCAACCTCCCTCACCACTCCCCGCGCACCCCACCACTCCCCCACACCAGGAAGAGGAGGGAGGGCCCGCACGCCCTCCCCCAGGCGCCGGTCAGCGGCGGAGCCGGTTGCCGAGGGGCTGGGCGCAGCCGCCGCACTCCCACCGGCGGGACCGGCGTTCGGGGTCCAGGCGTGGTCGTGGAGCTCGGTGAGGCGGTTGACCAGCTCTCGGAGCGGGGGTGTGCCGTCGGACAGCTGCTGTTCGAACTCGTCGACCGTTGACAGCAAGTGGTCTACGCGGGTGATGAGCTGCGTACGCCGTTCCGTCAGGGCATCCAGGTCGTCCTTGGCCGGTAGCCACGCGTCGTACGTGTCCCGCAACCCGTGGACGAATGCCTTCTTGTCGCCCTGCGAGTCGTGGATCAGGGCACACAACCCGTCCAACCGCCGACTGGCCAGCCGCGCATACACAACGTCCAGCGCAGCCCGCTTCTGGCAGACGAACAGCACGCGCTTCCCGCGGGCGACGAAGTCCGCGATCAGGTTGGTGATGGTCTGCGACTTCCCGGTCCCGGGCGGGCCTTGGATCACGAAGCTCTCGCCGCGCCGGGCCCGCGCGATCGCCGCCACCTGCGACCCGTCCGCCGGCACCACCAGATGCCGTTCCCCCGGCGGCAGCTCCGGCAGCACGCTCCCCACCGGCCGCGGCCGATCCGAGAACAGCTGGTCGAACGACGCCGCCGAGTCCGCGCCGGCCAGCAGCTCGTCGTAGTCCCGCACCAGCCCGAGCGTCCGATAGTTGAAGTTCGCCAGGGAGACCGCGCACAGGTCGACGTCCCACGAGTACGGCCCGCCGTCGGTGTCGAGCGAGTACGTGTCCGTCTCGATCGCCGCCGGCCGCCGCGGCTCCTCGCCGAGCGCGACCCCCAACGGCAGCGTCTGCTGCGCGAGCTGCGTCCGGTAGATCTGCACCCCGAGCGGCTGGTAGTCCGCCCGCCGGTAGGAATACGGGTACTGCTTCCCGCCGAACCCGGTCGCCAGGTTCCCGTGCCGGCGCCGGTTGTACGTCCGGAGCCGCGTCACGGCCCGCTGCCGCACAAGATCGATCCGAGGTTTCTCCCGCAAGTGCAGCTGCAATCCCGGCTCGGTCGCCTGGATCTCCTTCGCCAGCCGCTCGTGCAGCTCCTGCAGCGCGCCCGGCACCGACAGATCCACCGTGTCCGGCAGCGTTATCCCATACAGCTGCCGCAGGCTGTGCCGGAGCGTCGGGTTCACCTCGGCGATCGGGTCGGTGACCCGCAACGTGTACGAGTCCCGCACGCCGCGCTTCTTCGTCAGCTCCACCTTCGCCAGCACCAGCGGCGATGCGAGTCGGGTGTCGCGGTCGTTCTTCAGGTCGTGCCAGCGCAGGAACGCCGGCACCAGCCGCAGCTGGTCCAGCCCGTAGTCGGCCTTGTCCCGGCGGGCCGTCGAGATCAGCTTGTCCAGCGTGTTCGCGGCGTACGGCGCTTCGTCGTACCGGATCCACTTGCCGAGCGGCTGCGCCTTCTTGAGCAGCTGCCCACCCAGGTCGTCGCGCCAGGTGAACAGCTGCTCCGGGCGGATCGTCCGGACGTCGAGCATCAGCGGCACCGACACCTCGGTGAGGTTCAGCGTCTGCGCGGTCGGGCGGAAGTTGATCAGCCGGTTCCGCCGGGAGAGGTCGAAGAGCCGGTCGCGGAGCGCGCCGAGCACCGCCGTACGCCGGTCCGCGACGCCGCGGACGACCGCCTCGACGTCGAAGTCGAGCGGCTGGTCGCGGTAGTTCTCGAGCTGCTCGATCAACGACCGCAGGTCCTGCGCGCGCCGGTAGCGGTCGGGCTCCGCCATCTGCGCGGCGACCGAGACGATCACCGGGTGCAGGTCCGGGTCCAGCCGGTACAAGTTGCCCCGGGCATCGATCAGGGTGGTGACGTCCGCCGTCCTGGACAGGTCGAGACCACAGCCAAGGGCGAGCAGCAACTGCCCGAGGCTGAAGATGTCGGTGAGCTGGTCGTGGTGCCCGACCAGGTGTTCCCAGCTCTGCCACCCGGCGACCAGGGTCGGCGCGGCGATCGTCTCGGGTACGACGGTCTGCTCGCGTCCGCCGTCCGCGCCGAGGTCGAGACCGGACTGCCGGTGTGCAACCACCTCGAAGGCGGTCGGGCGCTTGCCCTGCACCGCATCGAGCTGCTGCGTCGCGAGGGTAGGGCGCCGCGCGTCCTCGGGCGCGAACCCGAGCCTGGTCTGCTCGTCGACCGTGATCCGGTCAAGCCCGCGCAGCGGTGCGACGAGGCCGCGCTCATGCACGGCCGCGGTCTGGTGGAACAAGGGCAGCACCGCCGCCAGCAACGCGTCGTTCCCGAGACCACCTTGCGAGACGGCCAGCGCGACGAGGTCCTCGGCGCTCATCGGACCACCTCCGCGGCTGCCTGCACCAGTCGTACGCGCTGCTTGTCGCTCCAGCCCAGCTCGTCGTCGGCAACGTCGACGTACCCAGCGAGCCCCGAGCGCCTGGCAACAACCAGCGACGCGACCAGGGCGGCGTCGCCGGCATCCGGATCCGCGGTCGCCAGATCGAGCAGCAGATAACACAGATAGCGAATCGTTGCCGCGGCCAACGGTCTCGGCCGCGGCACCGGCGCCCCGTCGACCGGCCGCACCGCCACCGGCTCGTCGAAACGCATCCCAACGGGTACGCCGAGCGGCCCTTCCGGTTCCGTGAAGCCGGCGGCCGCGGTCGCGATCGCGTCTGTC
>NZ_DASRVN010000424.1:0-2393 GCF_035655035.1 Kribbella sp.
CGACCTCGGGCACGCCGTCCGCGGATCCGAGCGAGACCCCGAGCAGCGCGCCGACCCAGCCCGCCACCAGCGCGAAGCCGACCGCGCCGGCCGCCAAGCAGGTGTTCGTCCAGGCCGGGAACTTCGCGTCGAACCCGGCCGTCCAAGGGCTCGTGAGCAGCTACCCGCTGTACTTCAAGGCGCTCGTCGACCGCGACGACACGATCCTGAAGCAGCGGTTCCCGTCGTTCTTCTACGCCGACGTCGCACAGGGCATCGCCGATGCCAAGCGCAACGGCTGGGTGATGAAGCCGCCGGGCAGCGTGGTCGTGGTCGGTGCCCGCAGTACGCCGCAGGGCACCGTGACCGTGCAGACCTGCCGCTCGCAGAACACGCAGTACTGGGACCCCAAGGCGCGGAACTGGACGGTCGTGGCGCCGCACGGGTCGCCCGACGTGATCGAGATGGTGAAGACCGGGATGGGCTGGCTGCCGTACCGGCTGGTCACCAGCAAGGGCGTGAACTGCGCGGGCGTCCACTATCCGCGCTAGACCAGAACGGTGATTTTCAGGTTGCGAAGAGGTGACGGGGCACTGGGCAACGGGCATGATGCCCCTGGTCGAAGATAATCTGCCGGAAGACGAGTCTGGGGAGTGAGGATGCACAACCGGGTAGGCCGCACGCTGCTCGCCCTGAGCGCCGTTCTCGCGCTACTCGTGGCCGCTCCCAGCACGGCCACCGCCGAAACCATCACCACCGGCAACTCGGTCTGCAGCATGTACGTCAACTCGGTCGGCTTCGGCTCCTACTGCAGCTCCGGCCAGCCGTACCTCGGCGACGGTGCGCCGCCGCCGACCTGGAAGGACCGGCTGCAGGGCCGGCCGTTCGTGCCGTGCCGGAACTTCGACATCCCGGAGGGCATCAAGCTGCCGAAGGCGCCGGACGGCAAGAAGTGGGTGCTCCGGGTCACGATCACCGACTACGACCTGAACACGTACAACGGCGGCCAGAAGGCGCACCTGGAGCGCGCGTACATGCCGGTCGACGCGGCCGAAGAAGCGCAGTGCCCGTTCCCGGACTACATGAAGCAGTTCTGGTACGAGTTCCGCAGCAGCTACCCGGACCCGGCGCTGCAGATCATGCCGACGTACACCCCGCGGGTGAACATCCCGGCGTACTTCACGCTGACGCCGGCAAGCTCCGAGGTGTACGAGATCGACGGTACGACCAGCAGTTACTTCAGCCCGGGGCACAACCTGACCATGCGCGGGATGGTCGTGCGGCTGCTGATCGACCCGGGTGACGGCACCGGCGAGTTCACCTGCCTGACCGGGACCACCCCGCTGGCCAACCCGACCGGGTACGACCCGACCCAGGACCCGTATCACCAGCTGAACACGTGCAAGCACGTCTACCAGAAGTCCAGTGCGAGTCAGCCGGACGGGATGTACACCGTGAAGCTGACGATCACGTGGGAAGTGTCGTACTGGATCGGCAAGGACGCGGGTGGCTGGAAACCGATCGGGCAGGCGGATGTTCACGCGGTGCAGCGGTTGCCGGTGCAGGAAGTTCAGGCCATTGGTGGCTGACACTACGGTCGGGATGACTGACGGTGGGGGTATGGAGGAGCGATGGTAAGGACGAATGATCCGGTGCGCGCGGCGCGGTTGCCGCAGCGGCGGTCGGCGAGTCCGGGTGCGGACCGGCTGAAGGGGTTCCTCGCGCTGCTCGCGATCCTGGCGATCGTCGCCGGGGTGCCGTACGTGCTGCTGCGGTTCTTCGGTACGCCGTGGCCGGACAGCATGCCCACCAAGAGCATGCTGTTCAGCGAGCTGAGCATCCGCACCGTGCTGGGCATCATCGCGTTCTTCATCTGGATCGCCTGGCTGCACTTCGTGGTCTGCCTGATCGCCGAGGCGGTCGCGGAGGTCCGCGGCCACGGCCTGTCGCCACGGGTCCCGCTCGGCGGCGGCTCGCAGGTGCTGGCGCGGCGGCTGATCGGCACCGTCGTACTGATCGCGGCCGGCGCGGGCGTCAGTCTGCCGGTGGCGAGCGCGGTGACGACGAGCGGGCCGGCCGCCCCGACTTCGGTCTCAGCGCGGCACAGCGCGCAGGAGTCCGCGTCGTCGCAGTTCCGCCAGACCGAGGCGTCCAGCACGATCCTCAGCGGCAGCCACCAGCAGGCGAAGAAGACCACCACCGGTCTCCGGACGAACCACGACCACACGGGTCAGGTCATCAAGTACACCGAGGTGCGCCCGCCGCACGGCCGGAACTACGACTGCCTGTGGGACATCGCGGAGCGGCACCTCGGCGACGGCCGCCGGTACAAGGAGATCTACGACCTCAACAAGAACAAGCTGCAGCCGGACGGCCGCCGGCTGACCAACCCGGACCTGATCATGCCGGGCTGG
>NZ_DASRVN010000425.1:0-3655 GCF_035655035.1 Kribbella sp.
GGACGCCGCGGCCGTGCACCTGGCGGCCGCGCAGGTGCTCGAGTGCGGGGCCGAGCTGCTGGAGAACCCTCGTCGGATTGTCGACGATCTGACAAGTGCGACCGAGCAGCTCCGCGACGCGGTGTCGAAGCTCGAGGACGGCGCCGTCGACCGGCTGCCGTCGACGTACCGTTCCGAAGCCGACCTCCTCGGCAGCCTGAACGTCTCGTTTCGGGCCCAGGAGGTCGCGTTCGGCGTGCTGCTGATCGCGCAGAACGTCGAGACCGCCCGGCGGGCCGATCAACGCTCCTGGACCGACCGGCTGCTCGGCCGCGAGCCGAGCGCGCTCGCGGGGCCGGTCACCAGCGCCGCGGAACGTGCCACCGCGCACCTCGAACCGCATTCGGTCTGGCTGCACAACAGCATCCGCGGCGCGGTCGGCCTCGCCGCGGCGGTGGCACTCGCGAACCTGACCGGGGTGGAGCACGGCTTCTGGGTGATCCTCGGGACGCTGTCGGTACTGCGGTCCAACGCGCTGAGCACCGGCCAGAACGCGTACCGCGCGATCGGCGGCACCGTCGTCGGCTCGATCATCGGCGCCCTCCTGCTGCAGCTGATCGGCGACAACCGGACGGCGTTGTGGATCCTGCTTCCCGTCGCGGTACTCGCGGCCGGGATCGTACCGGCCGCGATCTCGTTCGCGACCGGGCAGGCCGCGTTCACGGTGACGCTCGTGATCCTGTTCAACATCGCGCAGCCGGAGGGCTGGTCGCTGATCCTGTTCCGGATCGGCGACATCGCGCTCGGCTGCGCGGTGAGTGTCGCGGTCGGCCTGCTGTTCTGGCCGCGCGGTGCGTCGAAGGCGGTCGGGAAGGCGCTGGCCGAGGCGTACGAGGACAGCGCGCAGTACCTCGTCAGCGTCGTCGGGTACGCCGTGTCGTGCTGCGCGCCCGGTCCGCGGACGCCGCAGGACGGGCGCCGGGCGGCGGCCGCGGCGCGGAGGCTGGACGACACGTTCCGGACGTACCTCGCCGAACGTGGCGCGAAGATGGTCCCGTTGAGCGAGATGACCGCGCTCGTCACGGGCGTGGTCGCGGTCCGGCTCGCCGCCGACGCCGTACTCGAACTCTGGGAGCGGTACGCCGACGGGCGGCCGCCGTCGGACGACCGCGACGCGGCGCAGGCGGCGTTGCTCGCCTCGGCGGACCGGCTGCTCCAGTGGTACTCGGAACTCGCGGGCGCGCTCGACGGCCGGGCGCCGGTACCGGATCCGTTGCCGCACGACTACCCGACGAAGACGCGCCTGGTGGACGCCGTACGGAACGATCTGTACGACGCCAACGACCAGGCGACGCCGACCGCGATCCGGATCCTGTGGACCAACGACCACCTGGAGGTCGTACGACGCCTGCAGCCGAGCCTCGTGACCGCCGCCCGGGACCGGAGCTAGACGAACGGGCCCTTCGCGGTGAACGCGTGCTGGGTGAAGCGGTCGGCGATCAGCTCGTGGGTCGCGGCGTCCGGGTGCAGGTCGTCGAGCAGCGGGTGCGCGGCGTTGTCCGGTTCGCCGTACAGGGCGCGGCCGTCGAGGTAGTGCAGGTTGGGGTCGGTCAGCGCGCGCTGGGCGACGATGCGGTCGAGCTCCGCGCGGATGACCGCCAGGGTGAGCTTGCCGGCCGGGACCTCGTCGGGGTTGCCGGTCGCGCTGAACCGGATCTCGCCGGCGGCGAGGGCCTCCAGATTCCAGCCGGTGGGGCCGGGGGTGTCCTCGTGGATCGGGCAGAGGATCGAGGAGATGACCAGCAGCGGCGTGTCCGGGTGGCCGTCGCGGATCGTGTCGAGGAAGCCGTGCACCGCGGGCGTGAAGCTGCGCAGGCGGTAGCTGTCCGAGTTCACGATGTTGATGCCGAGCTTCAGGCTGATCAGGTCGGCGGGCGTTTCGCGGATCGTCCGGGCGTAGAACGGCTGCAGGTACGCGCTGCCGCCGAAGCCGAGGTTCACCAGCTCGACGCCGGCCTGTGCGGCGGCGAGAGCCGGCCAGATACCGGTCGGGTGGGTCGCGTTCGAGCCGTGGCTGATCGAGCTGCCGTGGTGCAGCCAGACGCGGCGGCCGGACGGCACCGGCTCGACCGGCTGATCGGTGCGCAGGGCAACGAGTTCGGTGGTCTCGTTGTGCGGGAGCCAGATCTCGACGGTCTTCGGTACGGCGGCGAGGCCGTCGATGCGGAGCGTCTGCGGCGCGCCGTCCCGGGTCTCGGTGGCGCCGGTCATCAGGTTGATCGTGATCACGTCGCCGTCGGGGGCGGTCAGCTGGGTGAACAGCCGGCCGTCGACGAGTACGTCGTACACGCCGTCCGGGCGCGGGGGAGCGCCGACGTAGTCGCGTTTCGTCGGGAGCGTGTCGAGCTCGATCCAGGTGGCCGCCGTACGGAACACGAGCCGTACTCCGGACGGCTGCGAGTCGACCATCTCCAGTTGCGGGTCGTCGTACTGCGTCCGCGCCCAGGCGGGGAGGCGGTGCGGCATCAGCCCGCGGGCGGTCGGCTCGAGGTCGAGGACGCCGCGCAGGAGGTCGCTCGTGATGGGGACGGTGATCATGGTCGGCTCCAGGTCCGAAGGAGGGTGTCGAGGGCGTCGAGGATGCGGGGCCAGCTGTCGGCACTGTCCGGCGCGCTGTAGCTGAAGGAACCGGCGAGCTCGAGGGTCACGTAGCCGTGCACCACGCTCCCGATCAGCCGTACGGCGTCCGTCTGCGCGGGCTCGCCCAGGTCGTAACCCCGCAGCACCGCCCGCCAGAGCTCCGAATGCCTTCGCCCCGCGGCTATGTACTCAGCTGAGTTCGTAGCAGGCGGCGTGTGGCGGGCGGCGGTGTAGCGGCCGGGGTGTTGGTGGGCGTAGGTGCGGTAGACGTCGGCCATGGCGGTCAGGGCGTCGGCGCCGGCTCTGCCCGCGAGGGCGGCCGATGCCTGGTCGGCGAGTTCGGTGAGGGCGACGGTGGCGATCCGGGTCTTCAGGTCGTCGGAGTTGCGAACGTGGGAGTACAGGCTCGCGACCTGTACGTCGAAGCGCCGGGCCAGGGCCGAGACGGTGACCTGCTCGAAGCCGACCTCGTCCGCCAACTCGGCGCCCGCCTGCGCCAGCCGCGCACCGCTCAACCCGACTCTTGCCATACCTCATTATGTAGATACCTAAAGGCTTTAGGCAAATCGGCGCAAGAAGAAACCCTCACCGCGCCATTGCGATGAGGGTTCCCCGGGGTACGGCTCAGGCGGTGCGCTTGGTCCGGTGCAGGTGCGCCGGGCCGATCTCACCCTTGCGGAGCAGCTCGACCCGCTCGGCCAGCAGCTCCTCCAGCTCCGAGATGCTCCGGCGCTCGCGCAGCATGTCCCAGTGCGTACGGGCCGGCTTCTCCTGCTTCGGCTCCGGCTTCTCGCCGGTGGAGCGGGCGGCCTCGCTGCCGCAGTGCGGGCACTCCCAGACCGCGGGCACCTCGGCGTCGTGCGCCATGGTCACCTCGACCACGTGGCCGCGGGGGCAGTCGTACGTGATCATCTGGCGCGGCGCGAACTCGACACCACGGTCATCCTCGAAGCTGACCCCACCCAGCCCCGAACCACGCAGTACGCGATTAGACATGTCAAACCTCCGAGATCGTCATCCGTGCCAACGGTCGGCC